>JBDKIN010000037.1:0-64869 GCA_039797095.1 Verrucomicrobiota bacterium | reverse complement strand
GCCGGCGATGCTGAAGGCGAGCATGTCATGCTGGCGCTGCAGGGCCGTAAAGAAGGTGCGGCTGATGTTCTGGAGCGAGAGGACGCTCTCGCCTTTGCCGGGAGGAGGTTGGGACATGGGGTCAGCTAGCGGGATTGGAACCCTTGTCCTTGGCGTGGCGAGCCCTTTTGCGGGAGAGGAAGCCGTCGGCGCGGGGTTGGGGCGTGGAGGCGAACCAGGCGAGCGCCAGGGGGGCGATTTCCGAGAGACTGAGGGGCGGCTGGCCGACCAGGCCGGGGAAACGGTAGCAGTGTTCGACCCGAGGCTGGATATCCGGGTCGAGGCGGCCACCCGGGATGAGCAGGGCGAGGTGACGGGCGGGGACGCGGACGGGAACGGCGAGATCGATCTTTCGTCCCATGTCCGGCGAGAGAGCCACCACGCAGCAGCGGTCTTCGACGAGCTTGAGCAGGCCGCCGAGGGCGGCCGCGCGCATGATGCGGAGTTGTTCCATGGCGCCGCGGGCGAGATGCCACGCTTCCGGGTGGTGGGCGAGCTTCTCGGTGCCGCCCGAAAGCAGCAGCCGTTTGAGGCCGAAGGCGGCCATGCCGCGGGCGATGGCCGCGAGGTCCGCGGGATCGGTGACCCCGTCCGCGATGACGATGCTCTCGCGGCTTTCGCGCCATTCGGCGAAATCGGAGATGCGCGCCAGGCCGGGTTCGGGGCGCATGGTCAGGGCGCACACGTCGGAGCAGGGGCCTTCGGCCGTCTGGGCGAGTTCCATCGCGCCGACGATGCGCGTCTTGACGCCGAGTTCGGCGAAGGTCGCGTCGTATTCGGCGAGGTTCGGGGCGAAGGCCGCCGTCGCGACGACTTCCCGCAGCGCCTTCGGGTGATGCTTGAGGCAGGCGAGCAGCGGAGCGATGCCTCGGAGGATCAGGCGGTGAGGATGGGGGTCTGGGGTGTTCACAGGATGCGGCCCTCGTCGAAGTCGATCATGTCGGCGAACGAGATGACGTCCGTGCGATGCTCGGCGTTCATCTTGCGTTTGGCGTCGAGGAGCGCCTCTCGGCCCATCTCGCTCATGCCTTTCTGGACCAGTTCGCGGTTCCAGACGTGCACGCGGAGATCGGCGGGGAAAAGGGCTTTCAGGCGGGCGTCGAGGTCGGCCTCGTCGCGGGCTTCGCGGACGCAGGTGATGACCTGCTCGGGATCCACGCCGAGGTGGAGGCAGAGGAAACGGTCGAAGCCTTTGCAGAAATTACGCTGATAGGATTTCGGCAGTTCACCCTTCAGGTGCTTACGGGCCTTGGCCAGGAAGCGCGGCAGGTGCAGCAGGCCGGTGCCGGCATGCGGGATGTAGGACGACGGCAGGTCGTAGCAGATCTCGCCGGTGGCTTCGGAGAAGCCGTTGGGGCGAGGTGAGGAAGGGGTGGTCATTTCGAAGAAGAAGGGGCCGGGGCCTGCAGCCAGAGGGCGAGCTCGGAGGACAGTGCCGCCAGGTTGGCGGACTGGGCTTGGACGTAAGCGGCGGCGGTGCGTTCCTTTAGCGGGCTGGCGTGGGCCAGGGTCTTCACGGAAACCAGCGTGCCGTCGGCTTTTTCGAGGCGGCAAGATAGCTGCAAGGAAGCGGTGGACGTCTTATCCGTCCCGCCCGGGAGGGAGAAGATCGAGCGTTCGGGTCCTGTCGGTGCGAAGATTTCCATCTTATCCACGGTGAGCAGAAGCACGACGTGGTCCTCCGAAGGGGTCTGTGTGGTCGTCACGACGCCGGTCCGGGCTGAGAGGTGACGTCCTACCGTCTCCGGGATGGCGCGGTCGAGCGGGGCGATCCAGCGGTGGGCGTCCTCGATCTGGACCCAGCCATTGTCATCAAGGAGCACGACGTTGGGACGGCGCAGGCCGGAAGGGATGACCGCCCGCGGGATGAAGACCTGCGTTGCGGCGGAAACGGCCCGGTTCGGTTGGGCGCCGGGCGCGGCGAACTGATGGAAGACGACGGCCTCGCTCTTCTGATCGAAGATGATGCAACCGGTGAGGAGCGCGGACAGGCTGAGGATGGCGGCGCGCAGGATCATTTGGCGGGCGGCGCCTCCTTGGTTTCGACGGCCGGGGTGGGGGACTTGCTGCGACCTTGGATGATCGTCTCCGGGTTGCGTTCGAGGAAGTCGGCCAGCGAACGGATGGCCTGTGCGGCTTCCGAGACGTCGGCGAGCGCCTGGTCCAGGTCGCGACGCGCGGGTGAGCCGGGCTTGGTCAGCGTGCGGAGGTGTTCCGAGGTCTCATTGAGGCGTTCGAGGGCCTTGCGGCCGGCGACCGCCATGCCCTTGATGTCGTCGGCGACGGGATCGACCTTGGAGGAGAGCCTTTTCACCAGGGCGTCGACACCCTGCATCGCGGCCGAGAAGTCGGCCACCGCGCGGGGGATGGTCGGGTCGCCCGTGATCTTGACGATGTTGGCCGACGCCGCCACGAGGTTGCCGTTGATCTTCTCGAAGTCGATCTGCGCGGCGCCTTGGTCGATGCGGCCGAGGATCGAATCGACCTTCTTCGTGATGTTGACGAAATCGATGCGGCTGAGCTGGTCGAGCGTCTGGGAGATGGCCTTCGTCAGGGCGCCGAGGTTCGAGGGCTGGGTCGGTATCTCCGGGAGGGGTCCGTCCTTCGCATGCAGCTTGAAGGCCGAGTCGGGCAAATAATCCAGCTCGACGTAGAGCACGCCGGTGACCACCGACTGCTGCTGCAACTTGGCGCGCAGGCCTTTGCTGATCGAGGCGCCGAGGCCCTCTTTCTGCAGGAGCGCTTGGTCGAGTCCGCGGCGCGTCAGCAGGTCCGGTGAGAATTCCATCACGACCGGCACGGAGTAGTCGGCGGCGGACTGGCCCGAAGTGTGGAGCAGGACCTGGCTGACCTTGCCGATCGTGACGCCGCGGAATTTGACCGGGGCGCCGATGTCGAGTCCGCTCACCGAATCGTCAAAGTAGGCGATCGCTTCCGGCTTGGCGCCCGTGAACGAGCCCGCTCCGAGGAGGACGACGGCGGCGACGATGAGCATGATCCCGCCGGCCACGAAGGCCCCGATCAGTGTCATGTTGGCGGAACGGCGCATGGTCAGTCGATACGTGCTTGGGTGAAGAAGGCGTGCACCTTCGGGTGTTGGCCAGCCTGAAGGAAGCTTTTCGGCGGGCCGTATGCGCCCATGGTGCCCGTCTCCGGGTCGAGGTAAATGCAGAAGTCCGCCGTCCGGAGGATGCTCGGGATCTCGTGGCTCACCAGGACGACCGTGGTGCCGAAGGCTTCGCGCAGTCGCAGGATGAGTTCGTCCAGTCGGCCGGAGCTCACCGGGTCGAGGCCGGCGCTGGGTTCGTCGAGGAAGATGACCCGGGGGTCGAGCGCCATCGCCCGGGCGATGCCGGCGCGCTTGGCCATGCCGCCGCTGATCTCGGAGGGCAGCTTGTCCATGGCGTCGGCCAGGCCGACCAAGGCCAGTTTGTATTCGGCGAGCTGGCGCATCTCCTTGGCCGGGCAGCGCAGGAATTCGCGCATGGGCATCTCGATGTTCTCGCGCAGGGTCAGCGAGGAGAACAAGGCCGCGCCTTGGAACAGGAAGCCGCTGCGGCGCAGGATGTCCTGTCGGGCGGATTCGTCCGCCGTGGCGAGGTCGACGCCCATGAGCCGGGCGCTGCCCCCGAGCGGGGCGTCCAGTCCGCCGAGGGCGCGCATGAGCGTGCTCTTGCCGCAGCCGCTGGGGCCGACGATGGCGAGGATCTTGCCGGCGGGCAGGGTGAACGACAGCCGGTCCATGATGACCTTGCGGCCGTGGCCGATGGCGAGGTCCGCGCAGCTGACGATGTCCGTCGGGTCGCTCACAGGTTGAAGAGGTTGAAGATGACGGCAAAAACCGCGTCGGAGATGACGATCAGCGTGATGCCGAGCACGGCGGCCGAAGTCGCGGCCTCGCCGACGCCGAGGGCGGAACGTTTCGCGACGGAGCCGCGATAGCAGCCGGCCCAGGCGGCGATGAAGCCGAAAGCGATGGATTTGATGAAGCCGACCAGGAAGCTCTTGAACGAGATGGCCCGGATCGCCTGCGTGAGGTATTGCTCGACGCTCAGGTCGCCCGCGCAGGCGACGATCATCCCGCCGAACACGCCGACGAAGGTGGCGAAGACCGCGAGGAGGGGGACCATCAGCGTCACCGCGAGGATGCGCGGCAGGGCGAGGTACTCGACGGGTTGGATGCCGAGCGCGCGCAGGGCGTCGGTCTCTTGACTGACGTTCATGCTGCCGAGCTGCGAGGCGAAGGCGGTCGAGGTGCGTCCGCAGGCGATGACGCCCGTCATCAGGGCGCCCATCTCGCGGGTCATGGCGAGGGAGACGAGGTTCGCGACGTAGACGGTGGCGCCGACCTGGCGGAGCTGGATGAGGCCGACGTAGGCCATGATAAGGCCGGTCAGGAAGCCGAGCAGGGCGACGATGGGCAGGGCGTCGACGCCTGCGGTCTGGAGCTGCAGCGTGAAGTCGCCCCAATTCACCTTGGCCCGGCCGATGAGCATGCGGGCGAAACCGAGGGAGGTGTGCCCGATATGCTCGAAAGCCCGGGCCCAGGAAGAACCGCTTTCGACGCCCCACGTGCCGAATTGCTCCAGGAGGCCCAGCTTCTCGTCCCCCGTCTCTTGGAAGGCGGCCTTTTCGGCTATCCGGACCAAGGACTGGAGGCGGGGAGGAAGGGCGGTCAGGTCGAACTCGCGGATGTTCTTGCCGTGCGCATGCAGCCAAGCGGGCAGGGAGGAGTCGAAGTCGCCGAGGTCCTGGGCCACGACCTGGACGCGGTCCCCGCGGACGACGACGGAAGGCAGCGGGTCGTCGAGGTTCCAGCAGCCGCCGACCGTCACCACGGCGAGGCCGTCGGCGCGGACTTCCGTCCGGGCAAAAGGCGAGCCTGAGGGCGGTTGGGACATCCTGATGGTCAAATACTTGGGCAGCCTTGGCTTCACAAGTCAGAAAGGCGTTGTCCCTGCCAGCGGACGTCGCTTTGCTGTCGTTTCGTCGATGTCCTTCGCCCGTCCATTCGTCCTCCTTTGCTTCATCGGCCTCGCGTCGGCTGCCGAGACCGCCGACACCCCTTGGGTGTTGGCGGTCACGGAGGAGAACGACAAGTTCACGCCTACGAATAAGGATCGATATTACACCCAAGGATTGAAGGTGTCGGTGAACCGTGAGGATGGCGTCTTCTTCTCGGTGACGCAGGAGATCAATACGCCGGCCGACACTTTGAACCCCCCTTCGGTGACTCCGCCTTACACCGATCTGCCCTACTCCGGCGCTCTCTACGTCGGCTATGGTTACGGCCGCGTCCTGGAGCGCGGTGGCCGTCGGGACAGCCTGTTCTCGGTCGAGGCCAAGTTGGGCATCATCGGTCCCTCCGCCGGCGGCGAGACGGTCCAGAACAAGTTCCACGACCTCATCAACACGCCCCAGGCGGTCGGTTGGGGTACGCAGCTGCCCAATGAGCTGCTCTTCAATCTCGACGGCGAATTCCGCCATCGCTTCGACCTTGATGGTCCGGACAAGGATACCCGCGATCTCATCGCGCGGGCGGTGCTGCAACTTGGCACCATGCGGACCGAGGCCATCTTCGGCGCTCAATTCCGCTGGGGTTCGGATCTGGGACGTTCCTGGGGGCACAGTTATATCCGCCATTCGAACGGTTACGACCCGTCCTCTGACCTGCGTGGCCCGGGCAAGGATGGCTTCGCCTTCTGGGGTTTCGCCGACACGCAGGTCGAGGTCGTCGTCCGGAATTACGCCACCGACGGCACTAACTTCCGCGACTCGCGCGGGGTGGTGCGTTCGCCGATCGTCCTGCAGGCCGCCCTCGGTTTCACCGCGCAGGTCTCGTCCTGTTCGCTGACCTATTTCTGTGCCGCCCGCACCAAAGAGTTCGAAACGCAGGATGGCTTCCATCTGGTCGGCGGACTCAAGGGCCAATTCCTCTTCTGAACATGTCCGTCATCGCCGTCGTCGACGTAGGCTCCAATTCCATCAAGGTCGCGGTCGTCGCCGCGGCCGATCGCCGAGAACTCGGCCGCAGATCCGAACCCGTCCGGCTCCAGCCGGAGGGCGGTCCGGCCGAACCTTTCTCGCCGGAAGCGAGCGCTGAAGCCGTCGCGGCCATCGGTCGACTGCTGGCTTTCGCTCGTTCCCTCGGGGCGACCCGATGCTGCGTGCTCGCCACCAGCGCCGTGCGCGAATCCGTCAGCCGTCAGGAGTTCGCCCGTCAGGTCGAAGCCGCGACCGGTGTGCCGCTGACCATCGTCTCCGGCGAAGTGGAGGCCCGCCTCGCCGCGGCCGGCGTCCGCTCCGATCCGGCCTACCAGGCCTACGCCGACATCCTTTCTTTCGACCTCGGCGGCGGCAGCCTCGAGGTTTCCGTCCTGCGCGGCCAGCGTTGCGTGCTCGCGCGCAGCTTCCCGTTGGGGTCGGTCCGGCTGACCCATGGTTTCCTGCGTGGTGGCAACGGTCCGGTCGACGAACTCGACCAGCTTTCCATCCGGACCCATCTGCTTGCCTCCCTCCAGACCGTCGTCCCGGCGGGCGCGGCGGAGAAGTTCCTGGTCGTCGGCGCCGGCGGCGTCTTCGCCGCGGTGGCCTTGCATCTCGAAGCCTTAGGCGAAGCTCCGGTCGGCGGACGGCTGCCTCTGCTACGTATCCGGGAGCTGCGCGACCGCATGTGCGCTACCGACCTGGCCGGGCGACGGGCCATCCCCGGTATCCCGGCGGACCGGGCCGACATCATGCCCGCGGCCCTTATCACCCTTTGCGTGCTGGCGGACCTGACGGGGGCGGAAGCTTTCCATCTTTCGCACTACGGCGTTCGACATGGCATGATTGAGCTGCTCCTTGGTCCTTCCGGAGAACATCTCTGAACATGAATCACCTCTGCATCTTTCTCCTGGCCGTGGCCGGTCTTTCCGCCGCGACCGAGACCGGGAAGGTCGTTTCCGTCACTGCGGACGGCTGGGCGACGATCGCGCATGCGGATGGTTCGACCCATTTCCTGCGTCGTTTCTCCGAGGGCGACCGCAAGGTGGGCTGGACGGGTCGCTTGGTGCGTTACGACACCGTGACGGAAGGCGGCGAGACCGTGGCCCGAGGCATCGTCTCGGCCGACGCCGAGGAACTCCGTCGCGTGGCCGAAGTCACCGACGTCCTGCGCCGTGAGACTGTCGACAAAGGCCGCTTGGTCACGCGGATGCCGAACGAGCTGATGCCGAACATGGCGCTCTGGGATCAGGACGGCCGCTTGGTGATGAAGAAGGACCTCCTCGGCCACGCCGTCGCGCTGAACTTCATCTTCACCAGCTGCCGGGTCGCCCGCATGTGCCCGGCCTCGACGGCCTGCATGAAATCCTTGGGTGATCAGCTTGCCAAGAATCCCGCGGCGGCCGGCATCCGGCTCGTCACGATCACCTTCGACCCGGAAACCGACACCCCCGGGCAGCTCCGTGCCTATGCCGACGGCTATGGCATCGACCATGCCCGCCATCGGTTCCTCACCGGTGACACGGGTCAGATCAAGGACTTGATGCGCCATTACGGCATCCAGACCCTCCGTGATGACGGCACGATCGTCCATAACGCCGCCCTCATCGTCATCACCCCTGAGGGACGTATCGCCTTCCGTAACGAAGGACCTTCCTTCGATGCGGAAGAAATCGCCCGCCGTCTGCTCGCCCTCGAAGGAGGCGCCGGCGCCCGCCGCTGATGTCGAACCTCCGCCAGGTCGGGATCATCACCGCCGTCGCGGTGCTGGGTTTCTTCGGCCTACGGGCTTTGCCCGATACCCAGTGCACCTTCCTGCATGCCGATCATCAACCGGTCGTGGTGGATGGACTTGAATTCTGCGGCCTCAACGAAGAGGCGAATTTCTATTCCCCGAAAGGCCTGCGTTTCCCCGTGGTGCTGAAGGTGGTCGTGGATGCGGAGGGTAAGTCCGGCGAGTTGCGTCTCCTGAAGGATGACGGTCATCCCTACTATGCCCACGAGGTGGCGATCTCCCACACCCAGCGCGTCCACCTGCATCTGCGCCAGCTCGGCGGGACGAGACAGTATGCGCACCTTCATCCTCAGCCGGCCGCCGATGGCTCATGGCGTTTCGAAGTGCCGGCTCACCTGCGTGGCGTCGGTCTGCGTGCTTATGTCGATTTCAGCGATGTGCGCACTTTACGTACCATGATGGCCGAGGCCGAGGTGGCGCCCGCTTTCACCACGGCCGCCCCTCCGTCCCCCCCGGTCCCTCGCAATCGCATCGAGGAACTCACCTCGTCGACCAGCCGGACCGGCTCCTCTGCGATGATCCGCATTCAGCTGTCTGGCCAGGCTGGCAAGACCCTCCGCCTCAGACCCATCATGGGTTCGCTGGGACATGCGGTCGTCTTTTCGGTCGATCGTCCCGAGGGCGGCTATGCGCACATGCATCCGACCCTCGAGGGCGGCGAATACGCGGATAATCCGACGTTGGCTTTCCGCCTGCGCTTACCGCCTCCGGGTACCTACGACTTCTGGCTGAATCTCAACGACGGCCAGGATGAGCTCCTGCGCGCGACGTTGGTCGTCACGCCTTGAGCTGTCGGAAATACTCCACCGTCTCGGCCAGGCCGGACTGGACCGAAGACGTGGGTTTCCACCCCGCGGAAAGCAGACGCTCCGTCGAAGCCAGAGAGTGACGGACATCACCGGCCCTCGGAGGAAGGTGTTCGATCGCCGACTTCGAGCCGGTCAGACGCAGGATCTCCTGCGCGAGCTCGAGGATGGTTTGGCTGCGTCCGTAGCCGACATTGTAGGTGCCGGCCATGTCGGCCGAAGCTCCGGCGTAGGCGAGCGCGCCGACGATGTCCGTCACGTGCACGAAATCACGGGTCTGGCCGCCGTCGCCGTGGATGCCGATGGGCTCGTCGCGGAGGGCCTTGGCGATGAAGATCGGCACGGCCGCGGCGTAGGCCGAGCGCGGGTCCTGCCGGGGGCCGAAGACGTTGAAGAAGCGTAAGGAAGTCGTGCCGAGGCCGTGGGCCTGGCGGTAGGCTTCGAGCAGACGTTCGCCGGCGAGCTTGGTCTCCGCGTAGGGGGACTTCGGCTCCGGCGACATGCTCTCCCACTTGGGCACCGTCGGGTTGTCGCCGTAGATGGCAGCGGAGGAAGCCAGGACGACCTTGCGGGCGCCCGCGGCCACGGCGGCGGCGAGGACGCGCCGCGTCCCTTCGGTGTTGAGTTCGGCGCATTCCGCGGGCTTGGCGACGGATTCGGGCACCGAGATCATGGCGGCGAGATGGTACACTTCTTCGGCGCCGGCCATCGCTTCACGCAAGGACGCGTCGTCGAGGATCGAGCCGCGCACGAAGCGACAGGCGATGCCTTCCAGGTTGCGGGCGTAGCCGCTCCGCAGGTCGTCGAGGACGGTGACCGGCGCTTGGCCGGCGAAATGGCGGACGAGATGGGAGCCGATGAAGCCGGCTCCGCCGGTGATGAGGACACGTTTGCTCATGCGCGTTCGACGATCTCGCGCATGGCGGGCAGCTGCTCCTCAATCGAGGCCGCCAGCTTGAATTGGGTGCGGCAGCGGTCGAGGTTGTGCATGGGGCGCTTGATCTTGAAATAGGTATCGCCCTCGAGCCAGTCGGTCAGGAAGCGTAGGCCGATCTCGAAGGTGATGAGCTTGCCCGCGAAGGGCAGCAGTTCCTTTTCACGGGGCGTGAGGAAGCCGCGGGCGGAAGCGAGGTAGCCTCGGACCAAGGCAGCGAACATCGGTAGTTGCATCCGGACCAGGGAGAGGTCCGTCTCGTCTTCGGCAGCGGGAGAAGTCGAGGTGCGCACCAAGTCGCCGAAATCGTAGAGGGCGGAGCCCGGCATCACCGTGTCGAGGTCGATGACGCAGACGCCTTCCTGGGTGATGTCATCGAGGAGCACGTTGTTCAGCTTGGTGTCGTTGTGCGTGACACGCTCGGGCAACGAACCGTCACGGAGCGCATCCACGACGATGCTGACCTCGCTGGCCCGGGCGAGGGCGAAGGCGATCTCCGGCCCGGCGTCGGCGGCCCGGCCATGGCTGTCCTTGGCCAGTGCGGCTTGGAAACGGGCGAACCGGGAAGGGGTGTGGTGAAAGTCCGGGATCGTCTCGTGCAGGCGTTCTCCCGGCAGGTCGGCGAGCAAGGCTTGGAAGGCGCCGAAGGCCTTGGCGGCGGACTCGGCCTGGGCGGGAGAGCGCACCACGTCGTGCCCGGTCGCGCCTTCGATGAAATCGTAGCAACGCCAGCGGTTGCCAGCCTGGTCGACATGCCAGGCTTTGCCTTGATGCGTCGGGATGAGCCGGAGGGCCCGACGATGGGCGTCGATCGTACCGGCGGCGAGGAGCTTGGCGTGAGCATGGGCGCAGACCCGCGCCACGTTCTCCATGAGTAGGTCGGGCTGCTTGAATACCTGATGATTGATGCGCTGCAGGATGAAGCGTCGCGCTCCTCCGGCGTCCTCGGTTACCGTCAGGAAAGTATCGTTGATGTGTCCGCTCCCGTAAGGGGCCGCCGAGACGAACTTTCCTCCGAAGTTGAATTCGGAGGCTACGATCAAGGCTTCGGCGGCGGTGGCGGCCATGTCAGGACCAGAGCGAGGCCGGATAGGCGCCCGACTGTACCTGGCGGAGGATACTGGCCTGCACGACCGGTTTATCCTCGCGGTAGGTGACGCCGAACCACGCGGAGTCGGTGCGTAGGACCTGGCAGGTCGCCTGGCCGGCGCGGATCAGGTTGCCGACGGACATCGGGATATAGGCTTCGCTCTTCATCTCGTTACCCTTGGCGCGGAGGAAGGCGTCGAAGTCGGCGGCGAGCTGCGGGAAGATGGCGGGCGTGAAGCCCCACATGTTCATCGAGACCGGCTCTTCGCCCGTCAGGCTGACGACCGAGCCATCCTCGCCGCGGTGCTCGGCGCCGATCGGCAGTTTGGCGATCTTCGTCAGTTCCTGGATGTCGGTGAGGCGGCCGGAAGCGTCAGTCTGGCAGACGCCACGGGCGACGGTGCCGTGTTCGGAGAGGGTGTGCTTCAGCGTGAAGCCGACCATCGAGTAGGCGGTCGAGCCGGCGGCGAGTCCCTGCAGGTAGCGGCCGAGCACGGCGTAGGAGTCCTGACCGTAGAAGTCGTCGGCGTTGATGACCGCGAAGGGCGTGTCGACGGCGTCACGGGCGCAGAGGATGGCGTGGGTCGTGCCCCAGGGCTTCTCGCGGCCGGCAGGCACGGAGAATCCGGCCGGGAGCTGGTCGATGGTCTGGAAGGCGAAGCCGACGGCGATACGTCCGGCGAACTTCGCGGCGATGCGCTCGCGGAAGTCCTTTTCGAAATCAGGGCGGATGATGAAGACCACCTTGCCGAAGCCGGCGCGCAGGGCGTCGAAGACGGAGTAGTCGAGGATGGTCTCGCCCGAGGGGCCCATCGGGTCGATCTGCTTGAGGCCGCCGTAACGGCTGCCCATGCCGGCGGCGAGGACGAGGAGGGTGGGTTTCATGTCAGAGGGATTGGCGGAGGCGGGCGGTGACGTCGGCCTTCAGTCGGTCGATGAAGCCGGTCGTGTAGGCGATCGGGTCGAGCGAATCGTCCTGGACCAAGGGGGTGAGGTCCATCGCCCATTGCATGGCGGACTCCTGGTCGGTCGCATGAGCCTGGCTGAAGGTCGCGTTGGCCGTGCGGCGGCCGATGACGGCGAGGTCGTAGCGCTTACCGCCGGCGATCTGGGTCGCGAAGACTTCGTTCAGGGCGCGGGCCAGCTCCGGCCGAGCCGAGACAGGCATCGGGGTCTTCTCGGAATCCACCAGCCAGTCGAGATCGCGCCAGACTTCGCAGCCGTAGACTTTCTGCGGGCGGTCGGCCATAGGCAGGCGACGGAGGGCTTCCAGGCAACGCAGGGCGCAGCCGACATGCGTGTCATGCTTGTCGGCGAGATTGTGAAGATAGACGACTTCGGGTCGGGTGGCTTCGAGGACCCGGAAGAGGTCATCGCGGACGACCGTCTCGCGGGCGTCGCGCACGGACTTGCTCGGATGGCCGAGCTGGGCCATGAAGGCGTATTGGCCGATCACCGCGGCGGCGTCCTGCTCCCGGATACGTTCCGCGGCGATCTGGTCGTCGGTCCAATCCTGGAATTTGCCGGCGCGGGAGCTTCCGCGCCCGTCGGTGATCGTCACTCCGCCGAACCAGCGGTCTTTCTGGTCGTAGCAGGCGAGGATGCCGTGGAAGGCCATGAACTCCAGGTCATCCTGGTGGGCGCCGATGCCGAGGTGGGTGGTGCGGCGGAGGGCTTCCGGGGCGCCCAGTCCGTCCGGGATCATGAGGCGGGCGCGCGGGTTGAGCGTGATCATCGGCGGAGGGAAGGGAGGGACGCGGCGGCGACGGCCTGTCCGTGACGCTTATCTTTCTCGGACGGGACCACTAGGTCGATGCGAAGTTCCGGGAATTCGTCACGCAGGACGGCCTTGGCGTGTTCGATGATGACGTCGCCGCCATGGCCGGAGGTCACCCGGCCCATGATCAGCAGGCAGCCCATCTCGTAGAAGCTGGCGAAGTGAGCGATCGCGTAACCGAGGGCGATGCCGATGGCCTCGTAGACCAGGCGGGCGCGCGGGTCGCCGACGAGCATGAGGCGCTGGAGTTCCTCGAGCTGCTCGGGCAGCTTCAAGGACGGCGGCAGGTCGATGCCTGCCAAGGGGAGCAAGCGGCCTACGCCTTGCTGGCTGAAAAACTGCACGGCGCAGCCATGGTCGCCGGACCATTCGTCGGCCGGGCCGTCGACACGGTAGTCGACCGGGACGAAGGCCAGTTCGCTGAGCCAGTTGGTGAGGTTGCCGGCTTGGTCCACGTAGCCGGCGGCGACGCTCGTGCCCATGGCGACGCCGAGGACGGCGTTGCGGCCGAGCGACATCGATGCCGCGAGCGCGGTGACGTCGCCGTCGTTGAGCACCTCGAAAGGCACGCCGTGCTGTTTGGCGAGATCGACGAACATGTCGCGCACCCGGGAGTCAAAGACCGCCGGATCGGTGACGCCTCGGAAGAGCGAGGCAATGCGGACCTTGTTGTTGACGTAGACGCCGGCGGAGGAGCCGCCGATGGCGTCGACACGGGGAAGGTGGCGGGCGGCGAGTTCGAGCGAATGGCGGATGCCGTTGAGATGGTAGTCGGGGTCGGACTGGAAGTAAGGATCCCACTTCACCTCTTCAGAGAACACGACTTTTCCGTCGATGAGCGCCGCGCACTTCCGGTCCGAACCTCCGAGGTCGAAGCCGATGCGGCAGCCATCGAGGTGCCGGCCGAGGGGCAGATGCGAAGCGGAGGCGGCCGGAAGTTCGGCGGCGGCCACGCTGCGGAACGTGAGAGGGGCTTCGAAGACCTTACGGAAGAAGTCGGCGTCGAAAGCCCGTCGACCGGAGGGAGCATAGTCCGTCCGTAGCTTCGCGCTCAGGTGCGCTGCGTGCTGGCCGCTGAGCAGGACTTCGGAGCCGCCTCGCGACCAAAGCAGGAACTTCACCGACCGTTCGACATGCTGATAGGTCGAAGCGTCGTCGACGCCAGCGGCTAGGACCTGCGTATGGAAGAGGGAAGCCGTGCCATCGGCGCGACGCAGGGCGACCGTCAGTTCCGTCGAGCCGGGGGTCTCCCCGCAGCGGCGGAGGTAGGCACGCGTCCAGAGGGACGCCGGCACCAGTCCTGGGTCGATAGCGGAAAGATGGCGTGGGGTGACGTCCATCGGGAGTCTCAGAGCCCCTTGGCCGCGGCGGCGTCCAGATGGAAGGTGCAGGCCGGGTGGTGCTGCAGCCAGGTCGCGGGGCAGTCGGCGGACGGAGCTTCCTTGATGGCTCGGGCCACGATCCCGGCCTTCGCCTCGCCGAAGGCGATCAGCGCGACCTGGCGGGCTTCGAGGATCGTCGCCACGCCCATCGTGAGGGCGCCGTGCGGGACTTGCGCGAGATCGCCGAAGAAGACCGAGTTGTCCTTGCGGGTCACGGCATCCAAGTGCACCCAGCGGGTCCGGCTCTCGGCGGCCGAGGGCGGTTCGTTGAAGCCGATGTGACCCGTGCGGCCGATGCCGAGGACCTGGAGATCGATGCCACCAGCGGCGCGGATCGCCGCTTCATACTCCGCGCAATGACTGGCCGCGTCTTTCGCCATCCCGTCCGGGATGTGGATATTGGCCGCGGGGATATCGAGATGACGGAAGAGGTTCTCCTCCATGAAGAACCGGTACGACTGCGGATGAGCCGGGCCGAGGCCTTCGTATTCGTCGAGGTTGAAGGTGATGACCGAGCGGAAGCTCAGACCTTCTGCGCGATGCAGGCGGATCAGTTCGGCGTAGAGGGGCAGGGGCGTAGAGCCCGTCGCCAGGCCCAGCACCGTCGGCTTGCCCGATTTCGAGCGTAACTGAATCAGCTCGGCTATCTCCCGGGCGATCGCCTGCGCGGCGGATTGCTTGTCGGAGTGAAGCCGGGTCGAAATCATCTTAGCCGAGCGTCGTGAGCATGCGCGCGATCTCGTCGCGCTTGGCCTTGGCTTCATCGAGCTGCTTACGGGCGCCCTCGAGGATCTTCGGCGGCGCCTTCGAGACGAAGGCCTCGTTGGTGAGCTTCGCTTCGCCGGCGGCGACCGCCTGTTCGAGCTTGGCCAGTTCCTTGGCGAGACGGACCTTCTCGGCGGCCACGTCGACCGTGCCGGAGAGTTCGAGCATCACCGTGCCGAGCGAAGTGAGCGAACCCGTGCGGTCGCCGGCGTCGTCGGCGAAACCGATTTCGGCAAGTCCGGCGAGGCTGCTGAGCTTCTCGCGGTTGGCGGTGAGAAGGGCCCTGGCCGTGGCGTCCTTGGCGACGACCGTGATGACCGCGTCGCGGCGCGTGGCCTGGTTGGCCTGGGACTTGAGTCCGCGGACGGAAGCCACGAACTCGCGGAGCAGGGCGACGTCAGCCACTTTGGCGGCGCTGAGCTTGATGCCGTTCTCGCGGAGCACGCGGAGGAGATCGCCGCCGGTGCCGGTGTGATGGTTCTGGATGAAGTCTTTCTCCGTGCCGTAGCCGAGCAGGTGCCAGAGCTCTTCCGAGATGAACGGCGCGACCGGGTGGAGGAGCAGGAGGAACTGGCGGAGGACGAGGTCCTGCACGGCGAGGCAGTTGTCGACCAGGGCGGCGTCGCGCAGGCGGGCCTTCGAGGCTTCGACGTACCAGTCGCAGAAGTCGCCCCAGAAGAACGAATAGAGACCCTGCGCGTAGGCGGTGAACTCGTGTTCGTCGAGGTTCTTGGCCGTGCTGTCGGTCAGTTCGGCGAGACCTTGCAGGATGGCGAAGTCGTCGTCGTCGAGCTGCGAGGCCTTGATGCGGCTGACCACGGCGGCGAGCGTCGAGTTGTCGGCCATCGGGCCGGACATCTGGCGGAAGCGGGCGGCGTTCCAGAGCTTGTTGCAGAAGTTGCGGCCTTGGCCGACGCGATCTTCGTCGAAGAGGATGTCCTGGCCCTTGGGGGCGATGGACAGCAGGCCGAAGCGGAGGCCGTCGGCGCCGAACTTGGCGATCAGGTCGAGGGGCTCGGGCGAGTTGCCGAGGGACTTCGACATCTTGCGGCCGAGCTTGTCGCGGATGATGCCGTTGAAGTAGACGCGCTTGAACGGGATGCGCTGACGGATTTCGTCGTCGGTCAGGGTCTTCTTCTCCGGCCCATGGAGCTCGAGGCCGGCGATGATCATGCGGGCGACCCAGAGGAAGATGATGTCCGGACCCGTGGCGAGGGCGCCGGTCGGATACCAGTGCTTGAGTTCTTCGGTCGTCTCGCCCGGCTTGCGCCAACCGATGGTCGCGAGGCACCAGAGCCAGGACGAGGCCCAGGTGTCGAGCACGTCGTTGTCCTGTTCCCAGTTCCCGGCGTCGGCCGGGGCCGTGAGCGAGACGTGCAGGTTCTTCGGATCATTGCGGTCGGAGCCCTTGCGGTACCAGACCGGAATGCGGTGGCCCCACCAGAGCTGGCGGCTGACGCACCAATCCTGGATGTTCTCGAGCCAATGGAGGTAGGTCTTCGTCCAGCGTTCGGGGTGGAACTTGATGATGCCTGCAGTCACGGCGCGCTTCGCTTCGTCGATCTTCGGGTAGCGGATGAACCACTGTTCGCTGAGGCGGGGCTCGATCGGCACATCGGCGCGTTCGGAGAAGCCGACGGTGTTCTCGTAAGGCTCGGTCTTCACCAGGGCGCCGAGTTCCTCGAGGAGCTTCTCGGCGGCGTGACGGGCTTTGAAGCGCTCCAGTCCGGCGAGCGGACCCGCATCGGCGTTCATCGTGCCGTCGGGGTTCATCACGTCGTTGACCGGCAGATTGTGACGCTTGCCGATGTCGAAGTCGGTGCGGTCGTGGGCCGGGGTGACCTTCAGCACGCCCGTGCCGAATTCCTTCTCGACGGCCGTGTCGCCGACGATCGGGATCTGGGCGCGCGGGAAGGGGCGCCAGACATGCTTGCCGATGAGGTGCTTGTAGCGCTCGTCGTCAGGGTGAACCGCCACGGCGGCGTCACCGGGTATGGTCTCCGGACGCGTCGTCGAGATTTCGAGGAAGGTGCCGGGGATTTCGGCGACCTCGTAGCGCATCCGGTAGAGCGAGCCCTTCGAGGGCTTCATGATCACCTCTTCGTCGGAGAGGCCCGTCTGCGAGACCGGGCACCAGTTCACCATGCGCTTGCCGCGGTAGACGTAGCCGCGCTCGTAGAGCGTGACGAAAGTCTGCAGCACCGCCTGCGAGTAGCCGGCGTCGAGCGTGTGGACCGTGCGATCCCAGTCGCAGGAGGCGCCGAGCTTGCGGAGCTGCCCGAGGATGATGCCGCCGTGCTTGTCGCGCCACTCGGAGGCGACTTGGATGAATTTCTCGCGGCCGAGGTCGTGGCGTGTCTTGCCTTCCTTCTGACGGAGTTCCTTTTCGACGCGGGACTGCGTGGCGATGCCGGCGTGGTCGGTGCCCGGGAGCCAGAGGGCGGACTTACCTTCCTGTCGGGCGCGGCGGACCATGATGTCCTGCAGCGTATTATTGAGCAGGTGACCCATATGCAGGACGCCGGTGACGTTGGGCGGCGGGATCATCACCGCGAACGATTCGCGGGCATGGTCGACCTTGCCCTGGAAGCAACCGGCGGCGACCCAACGGTCGTACCACTGCTGTTCGACGCCTTGAGGTTCGTAAGATTTGGGGATTTCAGCCATCGGAAAGAGGAATGATTAGGGGTTAAGTTGGGGATTGAAAAGAACGGACTAGGCGGGCACAAAGATAAGCAAGCCAGGCCCCATGCAACGGGTGGCCGACGAATCCCGCCAGGTCCGGAAGGAAGCAACGGCAGTCAGTCCATCCGTGTGCCGTGGCAAGCCTGGCCCCTTGCTTTTCAATCGACGCCTTCCCTTCATTTGGGAGGGCGTTCTGATTTGTCCGCCAAAGAAGAAAGGGTGCTATTCGCACCCTTTCGTTCGAAAAAATCCGCCGATGATCAGAGCGAGTGGATGCTCGACTTGCTGACGGCCATCGCGGCTTCCTTGAATGATTCGCTCACGGTCGGGTGAGCGAAGCAGGTGCGGGCCACGTCTTCGGCGCTGCCGCCGTACTCCATGTGCGCGCAGGCCGCGGCGATCATCTCGGACGCGCCCTTGGCCACCATCTGGACTCCGAGGAGCTTGTCGGTCTTGGCGCAGGCGATGACCTTGACGAAACCGGAGGTGCAGTCGGAAGCGATCGCGCGACCGTTGCCGGCGAGCTGGAACTTCCCGATGGCGACTTCGATGTTCTTGGCCTTGGCTTCGGCTTCGGAGAGGCCGACGCAGGCGACTTCGGGGTCGGTGTAGATGACGCCGGGGATGACGCCGTAGTTCACGTGGCCTTTCTTGCCGGCGAGGTTCTCGGCGACCGCGACGCCTTCTTCTTCGGCCTTGTGCGCGAGCATCGGACCGGTGACGACGTCACCGATGGCGTAGACGCCGGGCAGGTTGGTCTGGTAGTGTGCGTCGATGACGATGCGGCCGCGCTCGTCGAGCTTGAGGCCGGCTTCCTGGGCGCCGAGGCCGGTCGTGTTGGCCTTACGGCCGACGGCCACGAGGATCTTGTCGGCGGGGAATTCGAGGGACTTGCCGTCGCGTTCGGCGGTGAGGGCGGAGCCGGCGGCGGTCTTCTTGACGCCGGTGACCTTGGCGCCCAGTTCGAACTTCAGCCCCTGCTTCTCGAAGGCGTTCTGCGCGGCCTTGGCGACGTCGGTGTCGTAGGCGGGGCCACCGATACCCGGGAGCATCTCGACGACCGTGACCTGGGAGCCGAGGCGGGACCAGACGGAACCGAGTTCGAGGCCGATGGCGCCGGCGCCGACGACGACCATCTTCTCGGGGACGGACTTCAGCGAGATGCCGTGGTCGGAGGAGATGACAGTCTCGCCGTCGAACTTCATGAAGGGGAGTTCGACCGGCACCGAGCCGGTGGCGATGAGGATGTTCTTGGTCTCGAGCGTGCGGTCGCCGGCCGTGGAGCGGACGAGCACCTGGCCGGACTTCACGAGACGGCCGAGGCCGCGGACCACTTCGACGTTACGCTTCTTGAGGAGGGCGCCGACGCCCATGTTGAGCTGGGCGACGACCTTGTCCTTGTTGGCGAGCATCGCGGCGACGTCGAAGGTGAGCTTCTCGGCGCCGACGAGGCCGTGCTTCTTGCCGTGCACGGCATGCTGGTAGACTTCGGTGGAGTGGAGCAGGGCCTTGGAGGGGATGCAGCCGACGTTGAGGCAGGTGCCGCCGAGGGAGTTGTCCTTCTCCACGAGGGCCACCTTGAGGCCGAGCTGGCCGGCTTTGATGGCGGCGACGTAGCCACCAGGGCCGGAGCCGATTACGACGAGATCGAATTGAGACATTGCGGTAGGAAGGGGAGGGTGAAGATCAGACGCCGAACAGCAGGCGCTGCGGGTCTTCGATGTATTGGCGGACCTTGACGAGGAAGGTCACGGCTTCCTTGCCGTCGATGAGACGGTGATCGTAGGAGAGGGCGAGGTACATGATCGGACGGATCACGACCTGGCCGTTCTCGGCGACCGGGCGTTCGACGATGTTGTGGAGTCCCATGATCGCGGCCTGCGGATGGTTCAGGATAGGTGTCGAGAGCATCGAGCCGTAGATGCCGCCGTTGGAGATGGTGAAGACGCCGCCCTGGAGTTCGGGCAGCTGGATCTTGCCGTCGCGGGCGCGCTTGCCGAAGTCGCCGATGGCCTTCTCGATGCCGGCGAAATTGAGCTGGTCGCAATCGCGCACGACCGGGACCATCAGGCCCTTGTCGGTGCCGACGGCCACGCCGATGTCGTAGAAGTGGTTTTCGATGATGTCCTCGCCGTCGAGCTGGGCGTTGATCGCCGGGACTTCCTTCATCGCCTGCACGGCGGCCTTCACGAAGAAGGACATGAAGCCCAGTTTGATCCCGTATTTCTTGAGGAATTCTTCGCCGTGGCGTTTGCGGAGCTCCATGACCGGAGCCATGTTGACCTCGTTGAAGGTCGTGAGCATCGCGGTCTCGGACTTCGCCTGTACGAGGCGTTCGGCGATCTTGCGGCGGAGCGGCGACATGCGCTTGCGCGAGGTACGACCGTCGCGCGAAGGAATGACGACGGCGGCGGCCGGAGCGGAGGCAGCGGCGGGCGCGGCGACCGGTGCCGCGGCGCGGATCGGAGCCTGGCCGGAGAGCGCGGCGAGCATGTCACCCTTGGTGACGCGGCCGGCCTTGCCCGTGCCTTCGACACCTGCGGGATCGAGGCCGGTTTCCTCGGAGAGCCGACGGACGGCCGGAGAGATTTCAGCGGCGGCGCCAGACTTGGCGGCGACCGGAGCGGCTTTGGGGGCAGGAGCCGCGGCGGGGGCAGGGGCGGAGGAGGCGGCCGGCTTGGCGGCGGGAGCAGGGGCGGCGCTCGGCGCGTTGCCGGCGGCGCCTGCTTCGATCGAGGCGACGACTTGGCCGACGACGACGTCGGTGCCCGCGTTGACGACGATGGTGATCTGGCCGTCGACTTCGGCGGTGCCCTCGGAGGTCACCTTGTCGGTTTCGTAGGAGAAGAGAGGCTGACCTTTGCGGACGGCGTCACCGGACTTGACCAGCCAGGCGGCCAGGAGGCCCCCGGTGATGGATTCGCCCATGGGAGGGATTTTGACTTCGACGGCCATGAAAGTTGGGTGGCCACTAAATTGGAACCCATTCCGAGGCCTTTCAACGGGGAAATAGCCCTTTAAACGACCTATGAAGGTCGTTTGAGGGGTAGTAGGAGGGGTGGTCAGACCGACAAAATCGGCTACTGACCCTTATTAGGCGCCAAAGGCCTGCCGGATGACGTCCGCCTGCTCGATCTTGTGGACTGAGAGCGAACCCACCGCGGGAGAGGCGGCGGCATCGCGACCGGCGTAGAGCGGGCGAAGGCCGAGGGCTTCCTCGACGAGCGGGGCGACGAAGGACCAACCGCCCATGTTCTTGGGCTCATCTTGCACCCAGACGACCTTCTTGGGCGAACCCAGGTCGGCGTGCAGTTTGGAGAGGGTGGCGGCGTCGAAGGGGTAGAACTGTTCGACTCGGACGATCGTGGTGGCGGTGTCCTTGCGGGCCGCGCGTTCGGCGTCGAGTTCGTAGAAGACCTTGCCGGAGCAGAGCAGCAGGCGCTCGGTCTTCGCGGCCGGAGTGGCGTCAGGCAGGATGGCGTGGAAGCGTCCGCTGGAGAGCTCGGCGAGCGTGCTCACGCAGGACTTGTGGCGCAGCAGGCTCTTGGGGGTCATCACGACCAGGGGCTTGCGGAGATCCGACTTCACCTGGCGGCGCAGCGCGTGGAAGAGCTGGGCCGGGGTGGAGGGCTGGGCGACCTGCAGGTTGTTCTCGGCGCAGAGCTGGAGGAAGCGTTCGAGGCGGGCGGAGGAGTGTTCCGGACCCTGGCCTTCGTAGCCGTGCGGCAGGAGCATCACGAGGCCGCTGGTCTGCCCCCACTTCGATTCCGCCGAAGCGATGAACTGGTCGATCATGATCTGCGCGCCATTGGCGAAATCGCCGAACTGGGCTTCCCAGATCACCAGCGAATCCGGGGCTTCGAGCGAGTAACCGTAGTCGAAACCAAGCACCGCGTATTCGGAGAGCGAGGAATTGACGAGTTCGATCTCCGCGCCGGCGATCGAGCCCAGCGGGCAGTATTCGGCGTCGTTGGAAGGGTCGTGCAGCACCGCATGACGGTGGGAGAAGGTGCCGCGTTCGCAGTCCTGGCCGGAGATGCGCACAGGGTAGCCTTCGGCCAGCAGGGAAGCGAAGGCGAGGCCCTCGCCGAGGCTCCAGTCGATGTTCGCGCCGGCCTTGTAGGCTTCGGCCTTGGCGTCGAGGAGTCGCTTGATCTTCGGGTTGGGCGCGAAGTCCGGCGGGGTCTGCCAGAGCACCGGCGCGACCTTGTCGAGGAGCTCGCGCGGAGCCGAGGTGTCGACGGAGTGTTCGTAGGCCGAACGGAAAGGACGGACGCCGACGGGCTTGGTCTTACGTTCTTCGACTTCCGCGGCGATCGTCGCCTGGGCGCGTTCCTGCGCGGCGTTGAGCAGTACGTCGAATTCGGTGCGCAGGGCGATCAGCTCGCCGTCCGGGGCCGACTTGGATTCGGTCAGGCGGGAGGCGTAGAGTTCCGAGACGCTCGGATGGGCGGAGATCTCCTTGTACAGCACCGGCTGGGTGAAGGCCGGCTCGTCGGTCTCGTTGTGGCCGTAGCGACGGTAGCAGACGATATCCAGCACGGCGTCGGCGCCGAACTTCTGGCGGTACTCGAGCGCGATCTCGGCCGCGAGCACGACGGCGTCTGGGTCGTCGCCGTTGGCGTGGAAGATCGGCGACTCGGTGAACTTGGCGATTTCGGTGCAATGACGGCCGGTACGGGCCTCGTCGGGGTTGGTGGTGAAGCCGACCTGGTTGTTCGAGACGATGTGCAGCGTGCCGCCCACCTGATAGCCCTTGAGGCCGGCGAGGTTGAGGGTCTCCATGACCACGCCCTGACCGGCGAACGCGGCGTCGCCGTGCAGCAGGATGGGGAGGACCTTGGAGCGGTCGGCGCCGCCTTGGAGGTCGACGAGCGCGCGGGCGCGGCCGAGGACGACGGGATTGACGGCTTCGAGGTGGCTGGGATTGAAGGCCAGGGTGACGCCGATCTCCTTGCCTTCGACGACGCGGGCGCCGGCGTAGCCGAGGTGATACTTCACGTCGCCGTCACCATGCGTGGTGTCCGGGATGTGCTGCTCGGAGAAGCCGGCGAAGAGGGCTTCGGGCTTCTTGCCGCAGACGTTGACGAGGACGTTGAGACGACCGCGGTGGGCCATGCCGATGACGAGGTCGGCGACACCGGCGGACGGGGCGCGATGGATCAGCTGATCCATCACGGCGAGCATGACTTCGCCGCCTTCGACGGAGAAGCGCTTGGCGCCGACGAAGGTCTTGTGGAGGAAGCGTTCGAACTGTTCGGCCTGCACGATGGAGCGCAGGAAGCGGCGCCGGGCCGCCGAGTCATAAGCCGGACGGAGGCCGCAGCTTTCGACGCGTTCCTGCAGCCAGCGGCGGCGCTCGCCGTCTTGGATGTGGCTGAACTCGACGCCAATGGGGCCGCAGTAAGTCGCCTTCAGCTTGGAGAGGATGTCGCCCAGCGGGAGCATCTGGCCGCCGAGGAAATCACCGGTGTGGAACACGCGGTCGGCGGGCAGGGAGTCCAGCCCGAGGGCCTTGTCGGTGAGTTCGAAGTGAGGGAAGGGCTCGGCGAGCGGATTGATGCGGGCCTGGAGGTGGCCGATCATCCGATAGGCCTGGATGGCGGCGAGGACCTTCCACTGGGCGGCGGCGTCGACCGAGCCGGCGGCCGGGGCGCCTTTGCCGGGCTTAGGCGGGAGGCTGAGGCCGAGTTCGAAGCCTTCGAAGAATGAGCGCCAGTCACCGTCGACCGAGGAAGGGTCCTTGGACCATTGCTCGTGATAAGATGCGATGAGGTCTGCGTTCCACCGACTGCCGACGCTGAGATGTTTCATTTTGGGCCTGTAAAAGGGAAGTAAAATTAAACCAGCGACCCGAGCATAAACAAGCCCAGACCCTGCTCAATTTTGTCACTTATTGGGGGTTGTAAGACCAAATACGGCAGGGTCTAATTGATTACCGTCGATGTCTTCCCCGCGTCCGGCCAACCGCTCCTACTCCACGGAAGCCCTGGAGAGGTGGTTTGCGTCCCTGCCTGAAGACTGGGAAGACGTCTTCAAGGCTGCCGACCTCACCGAAGGGCGCCGACTCTATACCGAAGGATTGGTCAGACAGATCGAACTCAAGCCGGAGAGCGCCGAAGCCGTCACCCGCACCGAAGTGCAGACCGTCCGCGCGGTCATCCAAATCGTCGACGGCAAAATCGATTGGCGGACGTCGCTGCCTGAAGAGGAGAATGGCGCGCCTTTCGCCGTGGCTTCGCTGTATGAGGTCGAGGAACTGCTCGCCGATGAGCTCCCGGCGATCGATGAGTCCGCCATGGCCGCCGCGCCCGAGACGCCGAAGGAACCTGAACGCAAGGACGCCAACGCCCGCGCCTCGCTGAAGCTGCAGGTGAGCTTCGATCTCTCCTCTGACGGTCTGAAGATTTCCGCCGCCTGGACCGGCCGCGGCGGTCATGCCTGGAACTGCTTCGGCCCCGGAGCCATCCCGGGCGACGAACTTTCCGACGAACAGCGGCAGGCCTTGTTCCGGTTCAATACGGTGGCCCATCGCGCCGGCTTCACCTACGGCAAGGCCACCGGCGCCTGGGCGATCGACAATATCGGCCGTATCGAGCGCTTCGTGCGCGAGGATCTGGCCGATTGGCGTAAGCGCTTCAAGTTGGTCGGCGAAGACGCCCTGAACATCTTCCGCAACGAGCAGCTCCAGGTCGCCGTCGATGCCGAAGCCGAGTCGGCGGCCGACGGCAAGTCCTTCAGGCTGAACTGGCGCCTCAAGGCCGGCGGACACCGCCTGCTCGCCGACGAGCAGAAACTCCTGCTCAAGGCCGGCGGACGCCCCGTCATCCTGCCCGGCAAGGGCGTCGTCGCATACAACGCTGCTGTCGCCGATTTCTCCGAGGACTGGCGGGCGAAGGACGGCGAAGTCCCGCGTTACTTGCTGCTGTCGCTGTTCGACCATGCGGCCGTCGGCGCCCTCAAGCTCAACGACGACCTCAAGGCCTGGAAGGACAAGCTTCTCCATGAGCCTGCTCCGCCGGATGACCTGCCGGCGCACCTGCGTCCTTACCAGGCGAAAGGCGTCGCCTGGCTCGGCCGGCTTTGTGAGCTGGGCGCCCATCCGTTGCTGGCCGACGAGATGGGCCTCGGTAAGACCGTCCAGGTGCTCGCTTTGCTCGCGTCTCGCCCTGTCGGCGAGCGCTCCCTCATCGTCTGTCCGGCGAGCGTCATCCCCGTGTGGCTCGGCGAGATCAAGCGCTTCCACCCTGAGCTCAGCGCCGGGACTGCCGTCCTCACGGCCGAGGATGATTTCGTCAAGAACCCCCGCGCCCGTCTCTGGATCTCCAGTTATACGCAGCTACGGCGTCATGCGGAACTGCTCCCGAAGACCCGTTTCGGCTACGCGGTGCTCGACGAAGCCCAGGCCATCAAGAACCCCGAGTCGAAGACCACGCAGACGTGCGTCGCGCTCCAGGCCGACCACCGTATCGCGATCACCGGCACTCCCCTCGAGAACCGCCCCACGGACTTGTGGACGATCTTCCGCTTCCTGATGCCCGGACTTCTCGGTAAGCGCGCCGGTTTCGAGCGCCTCATGCTCCGTGACGCGTCGATCGCCCTCGGCAAGGTTCGCCGCCAGGTCTCCCCGTTCATCCTCCGCCGCCTCAAGCGTCATGTCGCCGCGGACATCCCGCCGAAGATGGAAGTCGTCCTGCCGTGCCCGCTCACGCACGAGCAGCGTTCGCTCTACCAGCACCTCACGCAGGGCAGCGGTCTCTCGGGCGAACTGGCTTCGCTGCTTTCGAAGGACGCCACGTCGGTGCTCACCTTGCTGATGCGCCTGCGGCAGGTCTGCTGCGATCCGGGCCTGCTGCCCGAGAACTCGACCTGCCCTTCGGCCCATTCCGGCAAGATCACCTTGCTCGTCTCCAAGCTGGCCGAGATCTCCGCCAACGGCTCGAAGGCCGTGGTCTTCTCCCAGTTCGTCTCCCTCATCGAGCGCGTCAAGGCGGCGCTCGCCCGCGACCTGCCGTCCTTGCCGATCTTCGAGCTCACCGGTGAGACCAAGGA
The DNA here is from genome assembly GCA_039797095.1 of Verrucomicrobiota bacterium. Taxonomy (GTDB): domain Bacteria; phylum Verrucomicrobiota; class Verrucomicrobiia; order Opitutales; family UBA953; genus UBA953. The sequence goes on along the minus strand of JBDKIN010000037.1, from coordinate 39,560 downwards.
CCGCTCCGCCCCGGTGGAGCAGTTCAAGGAGACGAAAGGCCCTGCGCTCTTCCTCGCCTCGCTCAAGGCCGGCGGCACGGGCATCACGCTCAATACCGCGGAATACGTCTTCCTGATGGATCCATGGTGGAATCCGGCCGTCGAGGCCCAGGCCGTCGACCGCGTGCACCGCATCGGCCAGAAGAACCCGGTCCTGATCTATCGCATGATCGCCCCGGGCACCGTCGAGGAGCGCATCGAGGAGCTCAAGCAGGAGAAGCGCGAACTGTTCTCGACCGTCGTCGGCGACATCCCGGACATGACCGACTGGACGCGCCACTTCTCGTCGCTCGACGCGCTCATCCGGCTCAGCGATTCCCCGGCCGCCGCGGCTTCCGCGGAGACGGCGCCGGAACGCGACGCCGAAGGCTGATCACTTGGCGATCAGGTCGTATTCCTCGGCGCCGGTCACGGTCACCTCGGCGAACTGGCCGATGGGGAGCTTCTTCGGGACCTTGACGATTCCGTCGATCTCCATGGCGTCGCCGGTGCTGCGGGCGATGCCCGGGCTTTCGACGAGGACGCGGAGCTTGCGGCCGACGAAGGCTTCGCCGCGCTGCTTGGAGAGACGCTGGAGCAGGAGCATGGCGCGGGCGTGGCGGTCGGCCTTCACCTCGTCGGAGAGGTGGCCTTCCATCTTGGCGCCCTTGGTGCCTTCTTCCTTGGAATACTTGAACACGCCGACGCGGTCGAACTTCGTATCTTCGAGGAAGGCGAGCAGTTCGGTGAAATCTTCTTCGGTCTCGCCGGGGAAGCCGACGATGAAGGTGGTGCGGATGACGAGGTCCGGGATGCCGGCGCGCATGCGCTTGATCAGGTCGCGGATGTAGGCGCCATCGGTCTCGCGCTGCATGGCCCCGAGCATCTTGTCCGAGACGTGCTGGAGCGGGATGTCGACGTAGCGGACGACGTGCTTGGAGCGGCCGATGGTCTCGATGAGTTCGTCACTCCAGTGGGCGGGGTGCGTGTAGAGCAGGCGGACCCAGAAATCGCCTTCGATCTGGTCGAGCTCGCGCAGGAGCGAAGCGAGCGACTCGCCCTTGGAGGAGTCGACCTTGCTGCGCGGATTCGGACGGGCGTCGGTCCAGCGGTCCATGCCGAAGTAGGTCGTGTCCTGGGAGATGAGGTTGATCTCCTTCACGCCCTCGGCGACGAGCTGGCGGGCTTCCTTGACGACGGATTCGACCGTGCGGCTGCGGTGACGGCCGCGGATGCGCGGGATGATGCAGAAGGTGCAGGGGTGGTTGCAGCCTTCGGCGATCTTGATGTAAGCGGAGTGACGCGGCGTCAGGCGGAAGCGAGGGGTGTCGAAGTCCGGGATGTACGTCGTGGTCTTGGCCAGGAACTCAGTCATGCCGGCTTCGCCGCCCATGACCTTATGGATGACCGGGACGATGTTCGTGACCTGGTCGAGGCCGATGAAGGCGTCGACCTTCGGAAGCTCGACGCGTCCCTTGGCGCCTTCGACGACCGGGAGGGCGCCCTGGTAGCGTTGGGACATGCAGCCGGCGACGATGAGTTTCTGGCCCTTCTTGCGGGCGGTGGCCTTGCCGTCGCTCATCTCGTAGATGGCCTCGAGCGCCTCGTGCTTGGAGGCGTCGATGAAGGAGCAGGTATTGACGATGACGACGTCCGCTTCGGCGGCGTCCGGGGTCATGGACATGCCGGCCTTGGCGAGGTGACCGATCATGATCTCGGAATCGATCAGGTTCTTGGCGCAACCGAGTGAGACGAGGCCTACTTTGACAGACATGGCGGGATAAGGAGCGGAGACGGGACGAAATGCAACCCCAGGCGTCAGAGGGTCAGCCAGGCTTCGGCCGGAATCGTCTCGGGTCGGGCCAGGCTGGTCAGCCCGTGGCGAGGCAGGTCGGCCAACCAGGCGGCGACGTCCGGGGCATCCGGGAAGAGCTTCTTGGCGGCCGAGCCCACCTGCTTGCGTCGTTGGGTGAAGAGCATGCGGGCGACCTCACGGGCGCGCGGGCTGAGCCGGCGGGCGTCGGGGCGGCGGCGGAGGACGAGCAGGCAGGAGTCGACCTTGGGCGGAGGGTTGAAGGACTGGGCCGGCACCGGATGAACTTTGATCTTCTCGAAGGCGAGATGGACCTGCGCGGTGACGGCGGACCAGTGGCCGGTCCCGACTTCGGCGGTGAGGCGTTCGGCGGCTTCGCGCTGCAGCATGAGCACCATCATCGACGGATGGGGGCCGGCGCAGATGGCGTCCATCCAAGGGGTCGAGATCGCGTAGGGCAGGTTGGCGATGACCTTGAACGAGCCGTCGGTCGCGTCGGTCAGGCCCGCCCGCGGGAAATCCACGGCATCGCCTTCCTTGAGATGGAAGGTCTTGGGGAAGCGCGGCAGCAACGATTCCGTCAGGTGGAAGTGCATCGTGCGGTCCGCTTCGACCGCGTAGAGATCGGCGCCGGCGCAGAGCAGGGTGCGGGTCAGCGTGCCGAGGCCGGGGCCGACTTCGACGACCGTGTCGCCGGCCTTCACTTCGCCGAGCTCCAGCGACTTGCGGACGATGTTGCCGTCGATCAGGAAGTTCTGGCCGAGCCACTTCTTGGGCATGTGCGAGAGGCGGGCCAGCAGGTCCCGGGTCTCGTTCGCCGACAGAGGGCCGTCGTTCATGCGGTTTGCAACGCCTTCATCAGCACGGCCGGGTCGGGGGCGCGCATCAGGGATTCGCCGACCAGCAGGGCGTCGGCGCCGGCGGACCGCATGCGGGCGGCGTCTTCGGCGGTCTTGATGCCGCTCTCGGCGACCTTCAGGACGGACTTGGGCATGTGCGGGATGACCCGTTCCGCGAAGGAGAGGTCGATCTGGAAAGTGGAGAGGTTGCGGTTGTTGACGCCGACCATGTCCGGATCGTGGCGCAGGGCGCGCTCGAGTTCGGCCTCGTCGTGCACTTCGAACAGCGTGTCGAGTCCGGCGAGCTTGGCGGCCCGATGGATCGGGCGGATCTCGTCATCGGTCAGCCCGCGCACGATGATGAGGATGCAACGGGCGCCGGCTTGGGCGGCTTCGAGCACCTGATAAGGGTGGACCATGAAGTCCTTGCGGATGCAGGGCAGGGGGCGCGGCCAGCTGGCCTGGTCGCGGACCACGTCGACCAGGTCCTTGAGCTCGCCTTTGAAGTATTTGGTCTCGGTGAGGACCGAGAGGCAGTCGGCGCCGGCCGCGGCGTAGGCCCGGGCCTGGGCCTCGGCGTCCACGCCCTCGCGGATCTGGCCGACGCTCGGGGAGGCGCGCTTCACTTCGGCGATGACCGTGAGGCGGCCGGGGACCTTCAGCGACTGACGGAAGCCCGGCGAAGTCTGCCGGCCCGCGAAGGCCGCCAGTTCGGCGTCCGTGACAGGACGGGCGAACGGGGCGATTTCCCGGCGCTTGGCGTCCATGATTTCGGTCAGTTTATCCACTGGGCTTAAGCAAGCGCTCCCGGGGCTTCTGGCAATCGTTTTGACTCCCTTCCTTCCAGCCTTCTGCATCGGCCTATGCCCGGCATCGACCTCCTGCTTGCGACCACCGCCCGACTCCGTGCTCCTGACGGCTGCCCTTGGGACCGCGAACAGACGCACCGCACCATCTGCGATTGCCTGGTCGAAGAAGTCGCCGAACTTGTCCAGGCCATCGACCGCGATGATGTCGAGAACCTCCGCGAGGAACTGGGAGACCTGCTCTTTCATGTCGCCATGCACGCCCAGATGGCGAGCGAAGCCGGTCAGTTCACTTTCGACGACGTGGCCCGGGAAGTGAACGAGAAGATGGTGCGCCGTCATCCCCACGTCTTCGGCGACGGCGCCAAACTGGGTTCGGCGGACGCGGTCGTCACGCAATGGGAGCAGATCAAGCTGAAGGAGAAGGGCGCCAAGAAGCCGTCGGTCTTCAAGGATCTGCCTCCGTCTTTGAACGCTTTGCTTACTGCTCGCGAGGTCTGGAAACAGGTCCGCAAGAAGCAGCTCGATGCTGGAACCACGGTGGAAGCCGCCCGCGTCGAGGCCCAGTCCCAAGGCCTCACCGAAGAATCGGCGGGCAGCCGTCTCTTCGAACTCGTCGCCGCCTGCCGTGACGCCGGCATCGATCCGGATTCCGCGCTGCGACGCCATACGGCCAAGGTCGTCGCCGAAGCCGAGCATCGTTCGATCAAGGCCTGAGCATGGAGCAGGACGACCAGCCGATCACCGTGCACGTCGCCGGGAAGGCCGTGCTGGTCTGGCCGAAGGTCTCCGCCCGCACCACCCGCGTGCGTCTCTCGGTGAAGCCCGGTCCGAAGGTCGTGCTGACCTATCCGCCGCATGCGACGCATGCCTCGGCGCTGGCCTTCCTCCGGGACAACCTGCCTTGGCTGGAGAAAGTCCTGGCCAAGGCGCGCACCGTCCAGCCGTCGCTGACCTCCCATCTGCGTAAATTCCCCTGGGTCACGCTGGACGACCGTTTGCTGGCCATCGACATGGAAGAGGGCGCGCGCGGCTCGGTCCGGATCTCCAAGACCGAAGAAAAGGTGCTGCTGATCATGCCTGCGTCCGACCCTGAATCCGGCGCCGTCCGCGTCGTCCGTCGTCTGGCCGAGACCGGGCTTTCCTTGGCGGTCGACCGGCTGAGCCGCAAGGTCGGCGTCACGGTCGAACAGGTGAGCGTGCGCGATCAGACGAGCCGCTGGGGGTCGTGCTCCAGCACGGGCACGCTTTCCCTCAACTGGCGGCTGATCCTGCTGCCGCCGATGCTCCACGACCACGTGATCCTGCATGAGCTCTCGCATCGCCGTCACATGGACCACTCGGATCGTTTCTGGAATCAGCTGGCGGCCTGGGATCCCGATTGGAAGAAGCATGACCGCGAGCTGACTAAACGGTGGAACGTCATCATGGATCTCGGACGATGACGCACCGCGAAGTCGGCCAATCACCGGACGAGGTCTTCGACATCGTCGACGAGCATGACCGCGTCATCGGCCGGGAGTTCCGGCGTGAGATCCATCGTCGCTCGCTCCGGCATCGCGCCATCCACATCTTCTGGCTGCGTTCGGACGGCCGGCTCTGCCTCCAGCGGCGTTCCTATGCCAAGGACAACTGTCCCGGGCTGCTCAGCACCTCCTGCGCGGGGCACGTCGACTCGGGTGAAGATTACCTGACCGCCGCCGTCCGCGAACTTCGCGAGGAACTGGGTGTTTCCGTACCGCCGGCAGTCCTGCGGGAGATCGATTACGCCCCCTGCCATCCTGATCTCGGCCATGAGTTCGTCCGCAGCTATCTATTGCGGGGCGATCATGCGGTCACGGTCGCCGCGTTCGAGGTGGACTCGGTGCTGTGGAGGACTCCCGCCGAGACGTCGGCCTGGTCCGAGGCCGAGCCGGAGATGTTCTCGACCCCGCTCTGTCATCTCTTGGGCCGGGCGGCGGTGCGTCAGGCTCTCGGCCTGCCGGCGTAATGGGTTGAAATATCGGCCGGGGGGTGAGAGAGAAGGGCGTGCCTGCGAACCGCCCAGAGACCCCCGATGCTCCTTTCGTGGTGCCTTGGTATCATTGGCTCTGGGTGGCGCCGTTGGCGTTGCTGCTTCGGCTCTGGCTGTCGACCTTGCGCTTCCGGACCGACCTGGACCGCATCGACGACGCCGACGGACCTTCGGTGCTCCTCCTCTGGCACGATAAGCTCTTCATCGCCCCTTTGATCGGCCAACGGCTCTTCGGCCGTCCGATCTCGGCGCTCATCAGTACGAGCAAGGACGGAGCCTGGCTGGTCGCTTTCTTCAGGCTGATGGGCATCACCGCCGTGCGCGGCTCGTCCAATCGTCGCGGCGCCGCCGCCTTGATCGCGTTGACGCGCGCCATGCGGGCGGGACACCACGCCGGCATCACCCCCGACGGACCGAAAGGCCCGGCGCTCGTCTTCAAGCCCGGGGCCATCGCGCTCTCCCGTCTGACCGGACGTCCGTTCCTGCTGCTCGGGATCCGCTACGCTTCCTGCTTCCGCTTCGGAAGCTGGGATCGTTTCGCGATGCCGCTGCCTTTTTCCCGCGTCGATATTACCGTCGGCCGCGAGGCGGTGCCCGCCGAGGGCGAGGGTGACGAAGCCGTGGCGGCTCGTCTGCAGGAAAGGCTCCGAGCGATTTCGGCTGACCCGGCCTGAGGCTCAGGCCTTGCCGAGGAGTTTCTCGGCGTACTTCGCCAGGAGATCCGACTCGAGGTTCACCCGGTCGCCGGTCTTACGGCGGGACAGGTTCGTGACTTCAAGGGTGTGGGGGATGAGCCAGATGCGGAAGCCGCCCGGGATCAGGTCGGCCACCGTCAGGGACATGCCGTCCACGGCGACGCAGCCCTTGCGGACCACGTGACGGAGCAAGGCTTCAGGCGCGGCGATGTCGAGTTTCCAGTCGGCGCCTTCGCGTCCGAGGAAGGCGATCGTGCCGACGCAATCGATATGGCCGGTGACGAAGTGGCCGCCCATGCGGTCCGTCGGCAGGAGGCTAGGCTCGATGTTCACGATGCCGCCCGCGGTCAACTCGCCCAGGTTGGTGAGGCGCAAGGTCTCGGCCAGCAGGTCGAAACTCGCGGTGTCGCCTCGCGGGTCGACGACCGTCAGGCAGCAGCCGTTCGTGGCGATGCTGTCGCCGGCTCGGGCGGAGGCCAGGATGGGGTGGGAAAGGGTGAGGCGGGCACCGTCGGCTTCCCGGGGGGAAAGCGAGATGACATTGGCGGCGCCTTGGACGAGCCCGGTGAACATCTGGCAATAAAAAGGGGCCTTGGCAGGCCCCTCAGGTCTTAGTTCTGTTTGCCGTCTTGCGCCCGCTTGGCGCGTTCTTCGGCTTCGATCTTGGCGCGGATCGCGGCGCGTTCTTCTTCCTCGATCTGCTTGGCGCGGAACTTGCGGCGCTCGTCTTCTTCCGTGGCGTTACGGATCTCGGTCTCGACCTCTTCGGAAGCCTTCTTGAATTCACGCTTGGCCTTACCGAGGCCACGGGCGAGCTCCGGAATCTTGGAGCCACCGAAAAGGAGCAGGGCTACGGCGAGGATGGCCCAGAAAACGGGGCCGTCGAGCATGGCGAGGTGGAGAGACATAGGATTGCGGTTGCTGGGATTGGCTGAGTAGTAAACATTTCCCGAAGTTAAGGCTATGTCAACCCATGTCTCCCATCGTGATGTCTGGTATGTCGGACACGTCCAAGGGGTCGGTTTTAGGGCCCAAGTCCTTGGTCTGGCCCGCGGATATGATGTGACCGGGTATGTCCAGAACCTCGCCGACGGCCGCGTCTACCTGCACGCCGAAGGCGCCGAAGCGGAGGTCGAGGCCTTCACCGACCAGATCGCCAAGTCGCTCGACGGACACATCCGCGGGGAGGAGATCAAGACCTTCGCCGGCCTGCGCACCTGCACGGACTTTTCCATCCGCCGATGAGTTCAGCCATTTCGGTCCGCCATCTGACGAAAGATTTCCGGGTAGGCCTCCGCGGCTTGAAGCTGCGCGCCGTCGACGATGTCTCCCTGGAGATTCCCCGCGGCCAGGTCTATGGGCTGCTCGGCCCGAACGGTTGCGGGAAGAGCACCACCTTGAAGATCGTGCTGGGGCTGGTCTCCGCGACCGCCGGTGAAGTCAGCATCCTCGGTTGTCCCTCGGCTACGCCCGAAGCCCGTCGTCGCACCGGCTTCCTGCCAGAGGCGCCTTACTTCCATAAGTTCCTGACCGGACGGGAACTCGTCCGCTACTGCGCCCAGCTCAGCGGCGTGCCTTCCGCGGACGTCGCGGCGGCCGTCGAAGACGCGCTCGGCCTGGCGGCGATGACCGAAGCCGCCGACCGGCCGATCGGTACCTATTCCAAAGGGATGCTGCAGCGCATCGGTTTCGCGCAGGCCGTAGTCCACGATCCCGAACTCGTCATCCTCGACGAGCCCACCGCCGGCGTCGACCCCGTCGGTTCCGCCGCGATCGGCCGCATGATCCACGCCATGCGTGCCAAGGGTAAGACCATCGTCCTTTGCTCCCACTTGCTCGGCCAGGTCGAACAAGTCTGCGACCGCGTCGCCATCATGGACCGCGGCAAGCTCGTCCTCGAAGGACGCGTCGACGACGTCTTGTCGCGCCGTGACCGACATGTGCTCACCGTCGAATCGATGTCGCCGGCCGCGCGGGAAGCCGCCGAAGCGGCCTTGGTCGCCCATGGCGCCGTCGTGACCTCGGTCACGCACCCGCGACGTTCCCTCGAGGATCTCTTCCGCGAACTCGTCACCGGCAGCCGCGACGCCTGAACCCCATGCAAGCCTCCTTCCAACGCGTCTCCTGGATCGCCCGGGTCACTTTCCTCGAGGCGGTCCGCCAGCGCTTCTTCGCCTTCTTGCTGATCCTGGGGGCGGCGATGGCGCTTTCCTCGGTCTCCTTCCGGGTCCTTGATTTCGGTCACGGCGAACTCAAGTTCATCGCCGACTTCGGTTTCGGGGGGATGTTCCTCTTCGGCTCCGTCCTCGCGGTCGTGATGACCGCCCAGTTGTTCTTCAGCGAGATGGATAACAAGACGGCGCTGACCTTGCTCGCCAAGCCCTTGGGTCGCGGTGAATTCCTCCTCGGCAAGTTCGCCGGCGCTTGGGCAGTGCTCGGCGTCTTCGTGGCCGTGCTTTCGGGCCTCCTCGGCATCGTGCTCTGGGCCCGTGAACAGGAACTGCTCCTGCTCGCCGAGCAGGCGGGCAAAGTGCCGCCGACGTTCAGCGCCTCCGGTCTCGCGCAGTTCGCCCTGCTGCAGTGGCTGCGTCTCGGCGTGGTCGCTTCGATCGTCCTCGCGATCTCGGCCGTGGCCCGGACTTTCCTCTACGCCGTCGTCGTCGGCGCCTTGGCCGTCGTCGCCGGCCAGCTGCAGTGGATCGCCCAGGACGCCATCCTCAAGCCTTCCGAATCGCCGGCCTACGAGGCCGTGCTCTGGTGCACGAGCCGGCTCCTGCCGAACCTCCAGCAGTTCAACATCGGCGATGCCTTGGTCCTGGGCGCCCCGGGCGTGCCGGCCGATGCCGTCGGCGCCGTGGCTCTGGCGGGCGCGGCCTACATGGCGGCCTACGTCTTCCTCGGGGCTCTCCTGTTCAAGCGGAGGGAGATCTGATGCGACGCCTCGCGCCCTGGCTGTGCGCGGGCCTCGCGCTGTTCGCCGCCGGCACGATGGCGGAGTATGCCTGGCGTGGCGTCCGCCCGCAGATTCCCGAGATCGGTCGCAAGGAGCTCGAGCCGACCCTTGGTCAGGGCGTGCTGCTGGGCATCCTTGGCGGCTTGCGTACGGTCGTCGCCGACCTGACCTGGATCCGCAGCTACGTCCTTTGGGAACGTCGCGACCGGGCCGGTTGCGAAGCCCTCATGCGGGCCGCCTGCGCCTTGGATCCGCATTCGCGCTATTTCTGGGAGAACGCCGGTTACACCGTCGGGTTCGACCTCGCCCACTGGGAGATCCGCAAGCGAGGCGGTTACGCCAAGGTTCCGGCCGAGACCCAGGACAGGCTCTTCAAGGCCTATGCCCGACGCGGCATCGAGATCCTGGAAGAGGGCCGCGGGCACGCCAAGCTCACGACGCCTCTGGTGCTGTGCGCCGCCCAGCTCGCCGAGATCAAACTGAAGGATCACCGGCTCGCCGCTTCTTACTATCAGACCGCGGCCGAGGCCCCCGACGCCCCTTGGTACGCCGCCCGCATCTGCGCGCAGACGCTCTGGGAGGACGGCCGTCGCGACGAGGCCTATCGTTGGCTCCGGCAGTATTGGACGACGCGCATGCTCCCGAAGGAAGACGGCTTTCCCGACGACCTCCAGCGCCTGCGCATGATGGAGGAGGTGCTCGGCGTCAGGGCCGATCTCCGGATTCCGCGACAGGCCTGGGAGCGCTGATCAGAAGGGCTCGTCCGACTTCTTTTCGGCGGGCGCGCCTTTCGCCGCCCGCGGCTTGCGGGGAGGGAATTCGAACCACCAACCCTTGGCCTTGTCGGCCACGAGGAAGGCTTCGAACGTCCGCTTGGTCCGGTTGGAGACGAACTTCTTGAGGCCCGTCTTGCCTTCGTTGAGCAGGCGACGGACGTCGTCCGCCGAGAGCGGGCACTTGAGCATCTCGGCGTTCAGGCTGAAAGTCTTCTTGGCGCCGGCTTCCTGCGCCTTGTGCGGGCAGACGCGGTAACCGGCGGTCGGCGTGTGCTGGACGGGCAGCCCGCTGACGGGGCAGGGGCCGAGCACCGGCCAGTCGGCATCGAAAGCGTCGGGATTGCCGTCGGCGCCCTCGCGCGGCGGGAAATACAGGACGGCCTTCAGTTTGCCGCTGGGAGCCTTCGGCTTGGTCTTGCGCGCGGGCTTGGCCGGCGCGGCCTCTTCGCCTTCGGCAACCGGGGCCGCCTCGGGCTTCTCTTCGGCGCCGCGAGGCTTGATGGTGTCGGGGTCGACGAGGTCGATGTACCCCGTGAAGTTCTTGCCCGACTTCATCGAGCGGAAGTCGGAGAACGGACCGATGCGACGCTTCTCGACGAGTTCGGCGACTTCGGCGGGCGTGATCCGGTGGCCGTTCATCTCGGCGTAGATGGTCATCTTCGGCCGGTCCGTGGTGCCGACCTTGTCCTGCGAGAAATACTTCTCGCCGTCGGTGAGGAGGGCCTGACCGTCCGTCGGCGAAAGGACCTTCGGGCTCAGCTCCGAGGACGGAGCCGGATCGGTCGCGCCGGCGAGCATCTCGCGGACCTGCGCCTTGATCTCATGGATGAACGCTTCGGCCGTGAGCTGCCCGTGTTCGATCTGCTTGAGCTTGTATTCCCATTCGCCGGTCAGCTGGGGCTCGACGAGGAAGGACATGCCCTTGCTCTTCTGGGTGAGGAACTGGTGGAGCTGGAAGGCCTTGGCCATCGGCACGAGCTCCTTGCCCTGGCGTTCGATGTAGGTCTTCGCCAGCAGTTCTTCGATGGTGGCGGCGCGGGTGGCAGGGGTGCCGAGGCCGCGTTCCTTCATCGCTTCGGCGAGCGCTTCGTCGTCGACGAGCTTGCCGGCGTTTTCCATCGCACCGAGGAGCGACGCTTCGTTGTAGCGGGCCGGCGGCTTGGTGGCGTCTTCCTTGACGTCGACCCCGCGGACCTTGGCCTGTGCGGGCGAACCGTCGGCGGCGACGAGGGCGGGGAGGCTGGCGGCGCCTTCCTTGTCCTTGTCTTCTTCGGCTTCGGCTTCCTGGCCCCAGACCGCGCGCCAACCGGCGACGACCAGCACTTTGCCGGTGGTGCGGAAATGGTGGGGGCCGACGGTCGTGGTGCGGACGGTCTCTTCGAATTCCGCCATCGGGAAGAAGACGCCGACGAAACGGCGGACGACGAGGTCGTAGATCTTCTGTTCGACGTCGGTGAGGCCGTGCGGGATCGTGCCGGTGGGCACGATGGCGAAGTGGTCGCTGACCTTCTTGTTGTCGAAGACGCGGCGTCCGGCGGCATCGACCCAGCCGGCGCGGAGCGCTTCCTTGGCGAAGACGCCGGCAGGATGGGCGCCTTCGAGGGACTGCAGGGCGGCCTTGGCGTTCGCGACGTAGTCCTCGGGGAGGTACTGGGAGTCGGTACGCGGATAAGTGAGCGCCTTGTGCTTCTCGTAAAGGGCCTGGGCGACGCCGAGGGTCGTCTTGGCCGAGAAGCCGAAGCGGCGGTTGCCTTCGCGTTGGAGGGTCGTGAGGTCGAAGAGCCGCGGGGCGCTTTCTTTCTTGGGCTTTCGCTCGTCGGAGACGACGCCGACGCCGAGCTTGAGCGATTCTTCGGCGACCTGGCGGGCCTGGGCTTCGTCGTAGAAACGTTCGGCTTCCTTTCGGTCGGTCACGCCGGGGACCTGGGCGGCGCCACGGTAACCGCCTTGGGTGACGCCGAAATCGCCTTCGATCTTCCAGAAGGTCTTCGGGACGAAATTACGGATCTCGAACTCCCGCTTCACCAGGAGCATGAGCGTCGGGGTCTGGACGCGGCCGACGGAGAAGACGTCGCGCTTGGCGCCGCCGATGCGGATGGTGCCGTAGCGGCTGCCGTTCATGCCGACCAGCCAGTCGGCCTGCGAGCGGCAGATGGCGGAGCCGAGGAGGCCGGCCTTGGTCGATTCCGGGAGCAGATGGGCGAAGGCTTCGGCGATGGCGGCGTTCGTCATGCTCGCGAGCCACAGGCGGCGGACCGGCAGGCGGCATTTCGCCAGCTGGTAGATATAGTGGAAGATCAGCTCTCCTTCGCGACCGGCGTCGCAGGCGTTCACGACTTCGCCGACGTCGGGTCGGGCGAGCAGCTTCTTCAGCAGCTTGAAGCGGTCGCCGTTGTTGCGCTCGCTGATGACGACCTTCAGGATGCTGGAGCGGGCGGAGCCGTCGAAGTCATCCGGGAGGATCGGGAGGTCCTTGAGGGTCCAGCGCTTGAACTTCTCGTCGAGGTCCTGCGGGTCGTTGAGGCGGACGACGTGACCGATGGACGAACTGATCACCCACTGGTCGTTCTCGAAGTAGTCACTGGTGGCCTTGGGGACCTTGAGCACCTTCGCCAGATCGGCCGCGACGGACGGCTTCTCGGCGATGACGAGGGTCTTCGAGCCGGCGGGGGCGGAGGCTTCGGAGGAGGACTTGGGTGACTTCTTGCGCATGCGTAGGATGATAACCGATGGTCAAACCGGTTATATTCCTTGCTCGGCGAAGGAGTCGTCCAAGGCGGCGATCAGGGTGGCGATCGTGGCGTCGGTTTCGTCGCCCATGTTCGAGATGCGGAAGGTCTTGCCCTTGAGCTTGCCGTAGCCGCCGTCGATCACGAGCTTGTGGCGCGACTTGAGGGTCTTGTTTAGCCGCTCGAGGTCGGCATTCCGGTCGTTCTTGAAGCAATTGAGGCCGCGGGTGCCGAACCGGACTTCCGGCAGGAGCGAGAAGCCCTTGGCGAGGCCCCAGGCGCGCATGCGTTCGTTGAGGCGGAGGTGGCGAGCGTAGCGGTTGTCGAGGCCTTCGGCTTCGACTTCGAGGAGGCGCTGCTGGAGGCCGTAGAAGAGGGAGATGCAAGGCGTCGAGGGGGTCATGCCCTTGACGTGGTTGTCATGGAACTCGATCAGGTCGAAGTAGTAGCCGCGGTCCGGGGACTGTTTGGCGCGTTCGCGGGCGCGTTCGCTGACGGCGAAGATCGCGAGGCCGGGGGGCAGGGCGAGGGCCTTCTGGGAGCCGGTCAGGAAGATGTCGATGCCGAGCTCGTCCTTCTTGATCGGGATGGTCGAGAACGAGCTGACCGTGTCGGCGATGGAGATGACGTCCGGGAACTCTCGGACCACGGCCATGATGTCGGCGATGGGCGACAGGGTGCCGGTCGAGGTCTCGGAATGGATGAAGGTGATGCAGTCGAACTTGCCGGTGGCGAGGGCGGCGCGGACCTGCTCGGGGTCGACGGGCTGGCCCCATTCGAACTTCAGGGCTTCGGCGTACTTACCGCAGCGCTTGGCGACGTCGTTCCACTTGTCGGAGAACGCGCCGTTCATGCAGTTGAGCACGCCCTTGCGGCAGACGTTACGGAGGGCGCCTTCCATCACGCCCCAGGCGGAGCTGGTGGCGAGGTAGACCGGGTCCTGGGTGTAGAACATCGATTGCAGGCGGGGCTGCATGTCGTTGTAGAGCTTCACGAAGTCGCCGGAGCGATGGCCGATCATGGGCTTACCCATGGCCTGGACGATCGAGTCGGAGACGGTGAGGGGACCGGGGATATAGAGGCGATAGCTCATCGTTGGAAAGTGGTGAGGAGTTCGACGGGGACTTCGGGGTTCTCGAGGCGGACGATGCGTCGGTTACGTTCCGCCAGGGTGGCGGTGCGCGGCTTCCAGTTTGCCGCGACGGCTTCGTCGGCGCTGGTGAAGCTCATGATGACCAGGAGGTCACCTTCCTTGCCGAGGTGGGCGGTGGCGCCGTTCAGGCAGATCTCACGGGTCCCGGCCGGGGCGGGGATGGCGTAGGTCTCGAAGCGCTCGCCGTTGGCCAGGTTGCCGACCAGGATCTTCTCATAGGGGAGCATGCCGACGAGGGCCATGAGCTCGCGGTCGATGGCCAAGGAGCCTTCGTAATCGAGGCGGGCCGCGGTGACCTCGGCTCGGAGAAGTTTGGTGCGCAACAGGTGTACGAGCATGGCGCTGGGTCGTCCTTCTCAATCGGGATGGTTGCCTTCGTCAAACAACTTTGCATCAATTCGTCCATGGCCGCGAAGCATAGAGGGTATTTTTCCTCCCTGGGAGAGGCGATCGCGAGCTATGCCGTAGACGTAGTCTACGGACGTCGGCGTGGGGTCGGGGCGGCCTTGCTCGGGGCTTTCCTGACGGTTCTGTCCTGGATCTTCGAAGTCCTGGTCAGGCTGCGTCTGTGGCTTTATCGTAACCGGGTGTTCCGCGACACGCCGTTGGGCTGCAAGGTGGTCGTCGTGGGTAATCTGACGGTCGGCGGCACGGGTAAGACGCCCATCGTGCTCAAGATGGCGAAGGTCCTGGCGTCCCGCGGCCGTCGTGTCGCCATCCTCTCGCGCGGTTACAAAGGGGCCTCGGATTCGATGATGAAGCGCTTCTGGCGCTGGCTGACGCAGGCAAGCCGGCCCGATCCGTTGGTCGTGTCGGACGGTCGCTCGGTGCTCGTCGGGCCCGATGAAGCCGGCGACGAACCCTTCATGCTCGCGCAGAACCTCTGCGGCGATGGCGTCGTGGTCATCGTGGACCGCGATCGCGTCGAGGGCGGCCGCTTCGCGCTCCGCCGCTTCGGCGTGGATACCATCCTGCTCGATGACGGTCTGCAGTACCTGCCGCTGCGCGGACAGATCAATCTCCTGCTCGTGGACAGCCGAGACCCCTTCGGCAACGGCTCCCTGCTGCCGCGTGGCGTGCTCCGCGAGCCGGTCGCCAACCTTAGCCGCGCCTCCTATGTCTTCCTGACGAAGTCGGTCGGCGCTCCCGATCCGGACCTGATCGCGCTCATCCGCCGGCATAATCCCAAGGCGGAAATCATCGCTTGCGCGCATGGCGCCAAGGAGCTCGTCGAAGTCGACGGACCACGCCGGCTGCCGATGTCCGAACTCGCCGGCAAGCGGATCGCGGCGTTCTCCGGTATCGCGACCCCCGAACGTTTCGAAGAACTGCTCACGGGGCAGGGCGCGGTGCTCGCCTCGAACCGTCGCTTCCTCGACCACCATTCCTTCAATGACGAGGACCTCGACGAGGTGCTCGATCAGGCCATGCAGGCCAAGGCGGAGATGATCGTGACGACCGAGAAGGATGCGGTGCGCCTGCAGTCGCGTTTCCGTCCGCCGATTCCGCTGATGTATGTCCGCCTCGAAGTCGAGATCCTCGGCGCCGAAGACGGCTTCAACGCGGCCGTCGAGCGGATCTGCCTGGGGCCTTCTTCTTCGGCTCGCTGACACTTTCCGGTACGAGCCGGCGGGCCAGTCCGAGGAATGCGTCCTGGGCGCACGGCGCCAACCGGCCGTTCGGCGCACAGGCCACGGTGCTGCCGTCCGCCCGGAGTTCCTTGGCGTCGCCCAGTCTCTCCATGTAGGTCGCGATGACTTCGGCTTCGACGCGGCGCCGCAGGGATTTGTTGCGCAGCGGGAAGACGCACTCGACGCGTCGCAAGAAATTGCGCGGCATCCAGTCGGCGCTGCCCATCAGGATGACCGGATCGCCGCCGCTGTTCTCGAAGCGGAAGAGACGGCTGTGTTCGAGGAAGCGACCGAGGAAGGTGCGGACGCGGATGTTCTCGCTGCGGCCGGCGACGCCGGGCTGGAGGCAGCAGACGCCGCGGACGACCAGCTCGATCTTCACGCCGGCGGCGGACGCGCGATAGAGCGCGGCGATGACGTCAGGGTCCACCATGCTGTTCACCTTGGCGAAGATCGTCGCCTTCCGTCCGGCCTTCGCGGCCGAGGCTTCGGCGTCGATGAGCTCGACGATACGTCGGGCGAGATCGAAGGGCGCCACGAGCAGGTGCTTGAACTTGGGCCGGCTGAGGTTGCCGGTCAGGACGTTGAACAGCAGGCCGACGTCGGCCGTCACCTCGGAGTCCGCGGTGAACAGCGAGAAGTCGGTATAGATGCGCGCCGTGCGGGGATTGTAGTTGCCCGTACCAAGGTGGGCGTAACGGCGCAGGCCGCCTTTCTCCTGACGGATGACGAGGCAGGCTTTGCAGTGCGTCTTCAGTCCGGCGAGGCCGTAGACCACATGCGCGCCGGCTTCCTCGAGCTGCCGGGCCCACTCGATGTTGTTGAGTTCGTCGAAACGGGCGCGGAGTTCGACCAGCGCCGTGACCTGCTTGCCGTTGCGGGCGGCTTCCTTGAGGGCCTCGACCACGGGCGAGTCGCCGCTGGTCCGGTAGAGCGTGAGCTTGATGGCGACGACACTTTCGTCCTTGGCGGCCTGGCGGATGAAGTCGACGACGGGCGTGAAGGATTCGTAAGGGTGATGCAGGAGCAGGTCCTGCTGGGCGACGCGCGCGTAGAGTTTGGCCGGATCGACGCACTCGGGCGGCAGGGCGGGCACGAAAGTAGGGTAGAGCAGGTCCGGCCGCGGGATCAGGTCGATGAGGCTGCCGAGGCGGAGCAGGTTCACCGGGCCGGCGACCCGGAAGGCGTTGTCCGCCGAAAGGCCGATCGACTGCAGGAGCCAGCGCATCTCGCCCTCGGGGACGTCGGCTTCGATCTCGAGCCGCACCGGCGCGCCTTTGCGCAGGTTGCGGATCTCCTCCTCGATGGCCTCGAGCAGGTTGCCCGCTTCTTCTTCGTCGACGTAAAGGTCGCTGTTGCGCGTGATACGGAAAGCCCACGAGCCTTGGAGCTCGAGCCCCGGGAAGAGGCGATGGATGAACAGCTGGATGACGTGGCTGAGCAGCGTGTAGGCCTGGGCGGAGCCTTGACCGACGGTCAGTACGCGGGGGAGGACGCGCGGCACCGGCACGACCGCGCGGCGGATCTCGCCGTCCGCCGGATCACGCAGGAGCACCAGCAGGTAGAGTCCTTTGTTCGTGAGGACGGGGAACGGGTGGGAAGGGTCGATCGCCAGCGGCGTGAGCGCGGAGAAGATGTCGCTGTCGAACCGGGGGGAGAGTTCGGCCCGGTCGGCTTCGTCCAGTTGCTCGCGCGATTTGAAGACGATGCCTTGGGCGGCCAGCGCCGGCAGCAGCTGGTTCTTCCAGCAAGCCTGTTCGGCGTCCACGAGCGCGCGCGCCTTGGCGAGGACTTCGGTCAGGAATTCGCGGGTGGCGGGGTGGCTGGCGGACTCCTCCTGCTGCATGATGCCGGCCACGCGGATCTCGAAGAACTCGTCCAGGTTGGAGCTGGCGATCGAGAGGAAGCGGACGCGTTCGAGCAGCGGGATGCTTTCGTCTTCGGCGAGTTCTAGGACCCTTCGGTCGAAGCTAAGCCAGCTGAGTTCGCGGTTGAACATGGAGAGTGTGATGGGATGGCGATGCGCGGCGACGCAGACGACTCCATTAGGTTCCGCAGATTCAGGGCAGGCAAACAAATGCCCTGCCGAGAATGTTACAATATGGTGCTCAAGGGCCGGTCGGCGTCCAAAATACCTCTAATTCCTCATGATTCGCCAACCGGAGCTTCGGTGCCGCCGGATGAGGGTGGCGGACGATGTCGCCTCGCCCGAACCGGGCGGCAAGTTTCTTGACCTCGTGCTTCGACAGCCCGCGGGTGGGGACTTCGACGGATTCGATACGGCCTTCCCGGATGGTGATGAACCTGAGGAGGCCCTTGATGATCTGGACGTCGGAGATGAGCCGACCCAAGCCAGGCGGCAGCGGCGCCAACGACGCGTCGGAGAACGCCGCGAAGGAAAACCGGACTTCGCGCAGGTCGCGATGGAGGTGACGGTTGACGAATTCCGTCGAGGCCGGCGCTTCCCAGGCACGCGTCTCGTGGCTCCAGTGTTCGCCCGCGCCGAGCTGCGGATCCGGCAGCGCGTCGAGCTCCGGCGCGATGCGGGTCATCTCGCCGCCCGCGATCTCATCGCTCAGTCGCTGCAGACGTTCGGCCGTGATGCGTAACGCGGGCTCGAGGATCAGGATCAGGCCGCCCGGAGCCAGCCGGGCCTTGAGTTCCCCGAACCAGCGGAGCAGCGCCGCGGCGTCCAGTTGCGGCATCTCGTTCAGGACGAAGCCGGCGACGATCAGGTCGAAGCGTCCTTCCGGCCAGGTATCAGGTCGTGCCGCGTCGCCGATGCGCGTGCGGACGGTGGCGTCAGTTCCGAGGACATCCCGGCCGAAGGATTCCATCGCCGCCAGTGCGCTCGGCGATTTGTCGACGCCGGTCAGCTGGATGCCGCCGATGCCCAGCTGACGGAGCCGATGCGCCGCCGCGACGCCGCAGGAGCCGGGGCCGCAACCGAGGTCGAGGATCGCAGGGGCGGCCGTCGAGGGTCGCCACCCGCGGAGGCCGCAGATCTGGGCCAGGGCGAAGGAGGTACGGGTAAAACTTTGGGGGAGGAAGAAGACCCCGTAAGCCGCGAGCAGACGCGGATCGGCGAAGTAGTCCGGGAACTTGCGATCCGGCCGCTCGGTGGTGAAGAGGTCGGAAAGATGCGCCACCGCCGGCGTCATGCGTTCAAGGGCTTCGTCGCCCACGCGTTCCGCGGCCAGTTCCGCCTGGCCGACCCAGAAGGCTTCGGCGGACTCCGGGTAGGCCAGCAGATCAGTTGGCGACATCGCGACGACCCTCCAGGGCGCTCCGGAGCGTGGCGGGGTCGGCGAAGGTCAGGCCGCTGCCGCTGGGCAGACCGAAGCCGATGCGCGAGACCTTGATGCTCGGACGGATCGCTTGGATTGCTTCGGTGATGTAGTGGCAGGTGGCTTCGCCTTCGATATCATTACCCAGCGCGAGGACGACCTCGGTGATGGGCTCGTCCTTCAGGCGTTGCTCGAACGTCGCGAGGTTGAGCTGATCCGGGCCGACGCCGTTGATGGGTGACAGGCGGCCGTGCAGGACGTGGTAGGTGCCACGATAAGCCGAGGAGCGCTCGATGGCCATCAGGTCAGGGACTTGTTCAACCACGCAGACGGCGGCGGGGTCGCGTTTGACGTCCATGCAGACCGGACAGAGCTCTGTCTCGGCGAGGCTGCCGCAACGACCGCAACGCCGGACTGCCGCGGCCGCCGCTTGGAGCGACTCCAGCAAAGGCGCGAGTTTGCCGGGGCGTTCGACCAACAGGTGCAGGGCGAGTCGTTCGGCGGAGCGATGCCCCATGCCGGGGAGCATCTTGAGGAGCTGGCGTACCTTGTCGAAAGAGGGGGTCACGGGCGATCACATCCCGGGGAGGGAGAAACCGGCCGTGGCCTTCGACATCGTGGCCTCGTGCAGGGCGCGCGCCTTGGCCGAGGCTTCCTGGAGGGCGAGCACGAGGGCCTGTTCGACCACGGTCTTCTCTTCCTTGAGGAACTCGGGGTCGATCGCCAGACCGTGGACGAGTCCATGGCCGTCGACCGTCACACGGATCGCGCCGCCGCCGTGGGAGACTTCCAGCCTTTCGGCCGAAAGCTGCTGCTGGGCCTCGGCGATGCCACGCTGCATCTTCTGGGCTTGTTTGAGGAGTTTGCCTACGCCTGCCATAATAGAGGGCAGGGTCGTCAGCGGCGGCACGGAGTCAAGGTCGTCCGATACGTACCCGCTTGCGCCCGCCCTCGACCCGTCCACTTTCGTCCCATGCGGCCGCCACGCGACCTTCAGATCATCGGGGACTTCGTCGCCCTCACCTGGGAGGACGGACATGAGCAGTGCCTGCGGGCGGAGCTCCTGCGGGAACTTTCCCCGAGCGCGGAGAACATGGGGGAGGTGGACATCCTTGGCCAGCGCTGGGGCGGCGACGGACCCCGTCGGTTCCCCGGCGTGACGGTGACAGGAATGAGTCGCGTGGGTAATTATGCGGTGAGTTTCGAGTTCAGCGACGGACACCGGACCGGCATCTATAGTTGGGATTACCTTCGCGCTATCGAATCACCGAAATAAGTTTTTTACAGGTTGCCCGCCTTCGGGGAACGGACAACATGAAGGACGTGAAAAAGACTTACGTCCTGGACACCAACGTACTGATTCACGATCCCGAGTCCCTGTTCAAGTTCGATGAGCACATCGTCGCCGTGCCTGTCGAGGTCTTGTCCGAGCTCGATCGTCTGAAGACCCAGCAAGGTCAGCTCGGCGCCAGCGCGCGTCGCGTGAACCGGGCCATCCGGGCGCTCTTCGAGAATCGCTCCCTGAAGGACATCGTCGACGGCGACCCCTCCAAGCCGGGCACGCTCCACGCGGATCTCCGCGACGGCGGCGAGCTGCGCATCGTGATCAACGAGGCGCTGATCCGCGACCACTTCAGCGGCCCGAAGGCCGAACGCCTCCGCGCGGTCTTCATGCAGGTCGACGCGCCGGACCACCGCATCATCGCGTCCGCGATCTATCTCCGCGACACTTCCAAGGGCCAGGTGATCCTCGTCACCAAGGACGCCTGCATGGCGCTCAAGGCGCAGGCCCTCGGCTTGGAGGTCCAAGATTACCGTAACGACCGCGTCGAGACCAGCGACGTCGGCGACTACCGCACGATCAAGGTCACCGCCGCCGCGATGCGCGATTTCCGGGAGCTCGGCCAGGTCCAAGTGAAGGTCAAGGAAGAGCCGCCGCTCCTCATCAACGAGTACGTGATGTTCACCTCGGACTCCTGGAGCGAACCCGCCCGCCACCTCGGCGAGGGCGCCTTCGTTCCGCTGGGTCTCTACCGCGAGTTCATGTCGTCGGACAGCGGCGCCCGCAAGGGCCTGCAGATGCCTCGCGGCATGCGCGTCATCCCGAAGAACTTCGAGCAGTGGATCTTCCTGGACGCCTTGCTCAACCCGGAGATCCGCCTGGTCACCTGCTTCGGTCGCGCCGGCACCGGCAAGACCTTCTTGTCCATCGCCGCCGCGCTGTCCCAGGTGCTCAGCGACTTCTCCCCTTACAAGAAGCTCTACGTCTCGCGTCCGGTCGTGCAGATCGGCAAGGACATCGGCGCTTTGCCTGGCTCCAAGGAAGAGAAACTCTCGCCTTACATCCAGCCGTATTTCGACAACCTCGAGGTGCTCTTCTCGAAGAACGGTAACGCCGCCGCGACCCCGACCGCCAAGGAAGCCGTCGCCACCGATACGCAGCGCCGCCAGAAGAAGGCCCAGGCGATGAAGACGCCCCAGCCGATCTTCGGCTCCCAGTTCCAGGCGATCAACCAGCCGCGCAAGCCTTACCAGTGGCTCATCGACTCCGGCCTCATCGAAATCGAGGCGATGACCTTCATCCGCGGCCGTTCGATCGGTCATGCCTTCATGATCGTGGACGAAGCCCAGAACATGACCCCGCACGAGGCGAAGACGGTCATCACCCGCATCGGGGAAGGCTCCAAGGTCGTCCTCATCGGTGACCTTGACCAGGTCGACACTCCTTACCTCGACGGCAAGTCCAACGGGCTCATCCATACCCACGAGCGCATGAAGGGCCACGCCATCACGGCGAACGTCCGCCTGCTCAGCGGGGTCCGCAGCGCCTTGTCCGAACTCGCCGCCCAGCTGATGTGAGCAACTTCCCGGTCCGTCCGGGCCGGGGCCGGTAGTCCGCACTTGCGGAGACCCTCCCGGGGCTTTCGCTCCTTTGCGTGGAGAAGGAAACCCCGATGCAGCGGCAGTACCGTGAATTCCGTGAGAAACTCGCGGAAGGCACGATCCTGCTTTTCCGCCTCGGCGACTTCTACGAGGTCTTCGGACACGACGCCGAGATCGCCGCCAAGGTGCTCGGTCTTACGCTTACGAAGCGCCACGAGACGCCGATGGCCGGACTCCCGCACCACGCCGCCCCGGCTTACGTGAACCGGCTCCTGGCCGCCGGCTGGAAGGTCGCGATCTGCGATCAGCTCGAAGCCCCCGTCGCCGGCAAGCTCGTGCGCCGCGGCCTCACCCGCATCCTGACGCCCGGGACGGCGCTGGAGGATTCTCAGCTCGACTCGCGTCGCGGCAATTATCTGGCGGCGCTCTGTTGGGACAAGCAAGGTTGGCACGCCGCTTGGCTCGACGTCTCGACGGCCGATTTCCGGCTGGCCTCAGACGGCAGCCCTTCGCGGCTGCTTCCTCTGCTTCATTCGGTCTCGCCCCGTGAGGTGATCCTGCCTGAAGGCCTCGAGCCGTCCGCGGCCGATCGCGAAGCCCTGGAAGTCTTCCTGCAGGGCAGGGCGATCTCCCGCTTGCCGGGCTGGAACTTCGACGGTGCCGCCGGCGCCCGTCTTGTCGCGCAGACGCTCTCCGTCCACGGACTGGCCGGCTTCGGTCTGACCGACGAACATCCTGCTCTGGGCGCCGCTGGCGCGGTGCTGGGCTACGTCACCGACTCGCTGTGCGATCGTCCGAAGAACCTGTTCCGCCTGATCGAGGCCAAGCTCGGCGACTCGGTCCTCCTGGACGCCGCCTCTTCGCGCAACCTGGAGCTGTTCGCGGCTTCGGGTGGCGCCCGTGAAGGGTCGTTGCTCGAGACGATCGACCGGACGGAAACCCCCGCGGGGGCGCGTCTGCTGGCCTTGTGGCTCGCCGAACCATCCACCGACCTCGGGCTCATCAGTCGTCGGCAGGCGGCCGTCGGTGAATTCGTCCGGCACCCCGGCGCGGCTTCTCGCGTCGCCGAGGCCTTGCGCGGCGTCCGCGACCTCGCCCGCATCCTCGCCCGTCTGCAGAATCGTCTGCGTAACCCCCGCGAGCTCGGCGGCATCCGCGATACGTTGCGTTCGCTGCCTCCGCTGCGTGAGGAACTGCAGGCTTTGCCCGGAGGCATGCTCGCCGCGTTGGCCGTGCGTATCGAGGCCGAGCCGGCCCTGTTGGCTCGTCTGGAGGCCGCGCTCGGCGACGAACTCCCGGTCGACCTGGCCGAAGGGGGAGCCTTGCGCGCCGGCTTCGACGCGGAGCTCGACCGCCTTCGCTCGCTCGCTTCGGACAGCAAGGGCTGGATCGCCGATTTCGAGCGCAACGAGCAGAATCGAACCGGCATCAAGTCCCTGAAGGTCCGTTACAATGGCGCCTTCGGTTATGCCATCGAGATCACCAAGGCCAACCTGGCCGCCGTGCCGGCGGATTACATCCGTAAGCAGACCATGGTGAACGCCGAACGCTTCACCACCGAAGAACTTCGTACCAAGGAACGCGAGGTGCTCCGCGCCGATGAGCAGGCGCTCGCCCGGGAGACCGAACTTTTCCAAGCGTTGCTGGCGGAGGTCGTCGCCCGCACCGAAGCGTTGCTCGCCACCGCCCTTGTCGTGGCCGAAGTCGACGTCCTGCGCGGCTGGGCCGACCTGGCTCGCGAAGCCAACTGGTGTCAGCCGGTCGTCGATGATTCCGACGTCTTGGAAGTAGAGCAAGGCCGTCATCCCGTCGTCGAACGCATGCTGCAGGCTCGTCCCGGTGCCGGGTCCTTCGTGCCGAACGACACCCGCCTCGCCGGTTCCGGCGAGCAGATCGCCTTGCTGACCGGACCCAACATGGCGGGTAAGTCGACGTATATCCGGCAGGTGGCGCTCATCGCCTTGCTGGCGCATCTCGGTTGCTGGGTGCCGGCCACCAAGGCCCGCATCGGTCTCGTCGACCGTATCTTCTGCCGCGTCGGCGCGTCCGATGAGCTTTCGCGCGGCAACTCGACGTTCATGGTCGAGATGAACGAGACCGCCAACATCCTCAACAATGCGACCGCCCGTTCGCTCGTCGTCCTCGATGAGATCGGACGTGGCACGAGCACTTACGACGGCATCAGCATCGCCTGGGCCGTCGCCGAACATCTCCACGGCGAAGGCTCCGCCGGTCCCCGCACGCTCTTCGCCACCCATTACCACGAACTCACCAAGCTGGCGGCGGACCGTCCGCGGCTGCGCAACTGGTCCGTCGCGGTCAAGGAGTGGCAGGATGAGATCGTCTTCGTCCGTCGGGTCGTGCCCGGTGCGGCGGACCGTTCCTACGGTATCCAGGTCGCCCGCCTCGCCGGCATGCCTCCGGCCGTCGTCCAACGTGCCCGTGAGATCCTCGGCGGCCTTGAGGCGGGGGCTGGCCTGCCCGCCAAGGCCTCGGCAGCCTCGGCGCAGGTCCCAGGCTCGGTTACGCCCAAGAAGGCTCCTCCGGCTAAGCCGACGAGCAAGGAAGCGGGTCCGGAATTAGACCTGTTCGCTTAGATCCGCTGGTTCCACTCCTTCGAGGCGAACTTGGCCCAAGTGCCTTCGTGGTCGAACTGATCGTACATCGGTTCCGCGACGACGACCGGCGCGCTCTGGAGGATGCGACCCAGTTGCGTGATGAAATCCTTTTCGAAACGGAGCCAGTCGCAACCGGTCAGGAAAGGCTTCCAGACATAGCCTTCGATGAGCAAGCCGTGCCGGTTACGCTTCTGCGCGGCGCCCGCGACCTTGCGGCCGTCGTCTGACCGGACGAGGTCGTTGGGCTCGGCGCGCTGCGCACAGGCGTCAGGTGCTTGGAACTCGCGCTGGCCTTCCGGAACGGGGGAAAGTTTCACCGGCTGTCCTTGGGCGAGCAAGGCCGCGAGGAGCGCTTCATGGACCGCGGCATAAGTCGCCATCGCGTCGGCTTTGAAAAGCGGATGAGCGGGCGGGATGACCAGCGCGAACGTCCAATCGTCGAGGTGCGAGACGAGGCCGCCGCCGGTGCAGCGTCGGACCAGCGGAAAGTTCGCCGGTACCAAGGCGCGGTATTTGGCCCATGGCTGCGATACGCCGAAAGTGTAGCTGGGTTCCGACCAGGCGAACGCCCGGAAGCGGACGCGATCAGGCGCAGGGTAGTGCTCCAGAAGCATCTGGTCGGCCGCCATGTTCACGACGGCGTCGGCGGCTTGGCGGGGCAGGACATCCATCCTTAGAAGTCTATGCCCTTTTCGAGACGACGCACGACCTTTCGGCCAGTGACCTGTTCGTACCAGTTTTCGCTTCCCCGAGGCACGCGCAGTTGCGCCAATTGGTCTTCAAAGGACTGGGCCTGGGTGCGTAGCTTGCCGGCCAGCGGGTGCAACCTGAGGCTGAGGTCGCGCGGACGGGCGGCGGCGGCCGGGACCTCAGCCCGGGTGATCGGGCGTACCAGGCTGTCGGCATCCAACCCGAAGTGACGGGCGATGCGGACGCCGATCTCGTGACGGCTCATGGCCTCGGTGCCGGCCCAGTGGTACAGACCGCTAAGGTTATTCCGTTCGCAAAGTTCGATCGTCACGTCCGCGAGATTCGAGACTTCGACCGGCTGGCGGATCTCGTCGGTGAAGAGGGAGGTAGGCCGGCCTTCTTTCCAGGAGACGAAGAGCCTTTCATGCAGCCCCCGGTCGCCGCTCACAGAGTTGCCGATGATCGGTGAGGTGCGCAGGACGGCGGCGTGTTCGCGGCCGTAGCGCAGGACTTCGACTTCGGCGGCCGCTTTGGTCTCGCCGTAAAGATTGAGCGGCTTGGGGTGGTCGGTATGCTGATAGGAGCCGGCGACTCCGTCGAAGACGGTGTCGGTGGAAAGGTGGACGAGCTTCGCGCCTAGGTGGAAACAGAGTTGCGCGAGCTTCTTCGGGACTTCGGCGTTGAGCACCTGGGCGCGGGCGGGGTCGGCCTGGCAGGCTTCGATCGTCGGGAAGGCGGCGCAATGCACGACAGCGTGCGGAAACTCCTCGAGCACGAGGGCTTCAAGGGCCGCCTCGGAGCACAGATCGAAGGCCCGGGCCTGCGCCACGCCGGGCACCACGGGGTCGCGGGAGCCGCCCAACGCCAGCACCTCGTGGCCGCGACGCAGGGCGGCGAGGCAGACTTCGCGGCCGAGGAATCCCGAGGCACCGGTGACGATGATCTTCATGCGCGTTCGTCTACCTGCCGTCCCCCTCGCTGGCAAGCGGGGAGGCGTCATGCGGACGCTTGCCTTGAGGGGATTCTCCCTCATGAGTGTCCTACGCATGGCCACCTACGCCGACCTCGCCAATCGCCCTGTGCTGACCCAGCCTGTCTACGAGGCTGGCCGGCCCATCGAAGTCGTCGCCCGGGAATTCGGGTTGGAGCCCTCCGCGGTCATCAAGCTCGCTTCCAACGAGAACCCTCTGGGCCCGTCGCCCCTAGGCCTGGCCGCCGCCAAGAAGGCTCTGGATAACTGCCACCTCTACCCGGACGGCGGCTGCACTTTCCTGCGCGAGAAACTCGCGAAGAAGTGGGCGCTCGAGCCTGGCAATTTCGTCATCGGCAACGGTTCCAACGAGGTGATGATCCTGCTCGCCCAGGCTTTCCTCCGTCCCGGCGACGAGGTCGTCTTCGGCTCCCAGGCGTTCATCGTCTACAAGCTCGCCACGATGCTCTTCGGCGCCACCCCGGTGGAAGTGCCGATGCCTGGCTACCGTCATGACCTGAAGGCCATGCGCGCCGCGGTCACGGCCAAGACCCGCATCGTCTTCCTGGCCAGCCCCAACAATCCGACCGGCGGCACGGATGATCCGGCGGACATCCTGGCTTTCGCCGCTTCGCTGCCTGAAGACGTCATCTTCTGCCTCGACGAAGCCTATACGGAATACCTCGAAGCTTCGGCGGATCTGCGACCGCTGATGAAGTCCGGCCGCAAGGTGGTCCTGTCCCGCACTTTCTCCAAAGCCTACGGGCTCGCCGGCCTGCGCGTCGGTTACCTGCTGGGTTCGACCGAAGTCTGCGGACTGCTCAACCGCGTGCGCCAGCCCTTCAACGTCAACCTGCCGGCCTTGGCCGCCGCCGAGGCCGCCCTCGACGACGATGCTTTCGTGCGCCGCACCCGTGAGGTCAACGCCGCCGGCATCGCCCAGCTCTCCGCCGGCCTCAAGCAGCTCGGCTTCGCCTTCATCGACGGCAAGGCCAACTTCCTGGCGGCGCAGATTCCCAAGGCCGAAGAGGCCTTCACGAGCTTGCAGAAGGCAGGCGTCATCGTCCGTCCGCTCCGCGGTTACGGCATGACGGGCTGGCTCCGCCTCACCGTCGGCACCGAAGCCCAGAACGCCCGGCTGCTCGCCGAACTCGCCAAGCTCTGACCATGGATTTCGACGAAGCTGTCCGCCTCATCCGCTTGAAGGACGCCCGCTATCAGCCGCAGGCTTATGACGTCGTGCGTCTCGGCCTCGACCACGCCCAGAAGATCGTCCACGGCGAACCCAAGAAGGGGAAGAGCATCGTGAACCGGCATGTCTCCGGCCCGCAGCTGCTCGAAGGTTTCCGTCAGCACGTGCTCGAGACCTACGGTCCGATGTCCTATCCCTTGCTCCACAACTGGGGCCTGCGTAAGTCCGTCGACGTCGGCAATGTGGTCTTCAATATCATCGACACCGGTCTGTTCGGCCGTTCCGAGGAAGATGATCTCGAGGACTTCAAGGACGTGTACGACTTCAAGGACGTCTTCCAGCGCCCGTACGAGCCGAAGTCGAACTGATCAGGCGTTGACGAAGCTGATCGCGCGGACGTCCTGGCAGCCGCGCAGGAGCTTGATCTTCGCCAGCATGGCACGCTCGTGGAAGCGGATCTCGGACTTGATGACGGAATTTTCGCACTGCACGACGAGTTTGCCGCCCTCGAGCACGCGGAGCGGGGCCGACCGTTTCGCCAGCTTCAGCGGCAGGAGCTCCAGCCAGTGCGCGACGATCGCCGTCTCGGGGACGGGCTTGTCCAGACGTAGCTTCTTGAAAGCGTCCTGCACCGCATCGTCGATGGTCTTGAGCGGGCGGTCGCTGGAACGTCCGCGGTCTTCCGGCAGGCCGCGCAGGTTGGCGAGCAGGTTCTGGACGGTCCGCGAGAACTTGCCTTTGAGTTTTCCTTCCGTGAGCAAGGCTCGCACGGCGTAGGGAGCCTCGGAGATGCGTTCGTTGCGCAGGCAACGCTCCGGAGCATGCGCTCCGCCCACGACCACGCCGGTCGCGCCGGCATCACGGGCGCCTTCGCCGTCCTCCGTCGGGCTGTCGCCGAAATGTACCAGGCCCGAGACCGCGCCGCCCAAGGCGCGCGCCGCCTGTCCGAACGCCCGGGCGTCGGGCTTCGCGTAGCCGGTCTCCTCCGAAAGGAAGACGCCGTCGAGATGCCTCATGAGCCCGTGTCCTTCGAGGACCTTGCGCATACGTGCGTCCGCGTTCGAAAGCACGCCGACGCGGACGCCGAGGAAGCGAATCGCCGAGATCGCCTGAAGGGTGCCTGGCGCGAGCCGCCAGGCTTCGGTTTTCGCGAACGCTTCCCAGCAGGACTGGAAGACCAACTCAGCCTTCGACGAGGGGAGCGCGGGCCCGAAGCAGCGTTGGACGACTTCCCGCCAGAAGACCTCCGGCTTGGCGTTCTTCGGACCGCCTTTGAAAGCCAGCGGGAAGGCCGCATCCAGGACGGCGGCTTCGATTTCGACGCCATGGACTTTGGCGCACGCGGCGTACACCGCACCCACCGACGGATGCGGGAAGAGCAGGGTGCCTGCGAGGTCGAACGTGACGGCTTGGACTCGGGCCATGGAGGGAGAGGGGACCTCCGCGAGGCGCAAAGGTCAACCCGTCCCATCATGTCCCTGCTGGACGTGGGGCGAGAACGGGTAATAAACAAGTTATGCACCGCACGGGACCCTCCTGGCACCGCCTATTGCTGGCCTTGACGCTGCTTTGGGCGGGATGTGTCCCCTTGTCAGATCAGGCCGTGGCGCCCACCGAGGTCCGGAGCATCTATGTCCGCGAGGCCGCCGGAGCGACCAGCGACGAGCTACGCCGATGCGGAGAGGTCGCCCATGACGCCGCCGTGCGTCGGCTGGAGGCCATGGGGTATCGCGCCGCCCCCGAAGAGACGGAGGCGGATGCCACCCTCGAGGGGCGTTGGGAGATCGCGGCGGACGGACCGGCGTCAGCACGTCAGGTCGTCGGCCTCAGCTTGGTGCTCCGGACGCGTGCCGGCGGAGTGCTCTTCTCGACCCAAGTGGTCCCGGGCACGCCGGTCAACTTCCTGAGCCAGGATCGCGTCCGTGAAGACGTCGGTTCGAAGCTGACCGCACTGGGTCGCCCGCCTTACGGCCGTTGAGGATTTTCAGCCTCTGGCGGCCAGCCGAGCCTTGATGTCGTCGACGAGCCTCTGCGTCTCGGGCATCGCCACGCCGGCGGCAAGCCCCCGTCGCAACGGTTCGCCCCAGATGCCTTCGACTTCGACGTCCCGTCCCTCTTGGAAATCGATGAGGCTCGACGGACGATAAGGACCCATGCCGATGGTGACGACGAACTGACGCTTGATATGGGCGTCCTCGAAACCATGTCCGCGGGCGGCGGCCGCTGCTTGGACTTCTTTCATCAGGCGATAGGCCCGGTCGTTGAGCGATGGGTCGGCGAGGATGAGGTCCGTCGTGATGCTCCCGCCGGCGATGGCGAGGCCGTTGAAGGGGATGTTCCAGCAGAGTTTCTTCCACAGCACCGCTTCCAGGGAGGCCTCGGCCTGACAGTCGACCCCGGCAGCGGCGAAGATCGCGACGCAGCGTTCGACGGCAGGGTTGATCGGGCCGACCGCCGCCGCCATGCGCACATAACCGGCGAGTGTGGTGTCGATGACGGCCGGAGCCAGTCGGTTGATGCAGACGAAGCAGAGCCCGGCGACGATCCGTTCGGCGGGCAGGAGCCGCGCGAGCGCTTCGACGTTACCCATCCCGTTCTGGAGGGTGACGACGAGGGTCGCCGGACCGAGCAGTGGGCCGAGCAACCGGGGTAGGGCATCGTTGGAGGTGGATTTGAGCGTCACCACTGCCAAGTCGCACGGCCCGATCGAGGCGGCTTCAGGCGTGGCGGAGGCGACGCGGACGACCCGTTGCGTTCCTTTGTGACGGAGGATCAGGCCATCCCGGTCGATCGTCTCGTGGTCGCTGCGGGCGAGGCAATGGACCTCATGGCCCGCTTCGGCCAGCAGGCCGGCATACCAACCACCGAGGGCTCCGGTTCCGACGATGGCGATCTTCATGCGCGGCTGAGCGGGCGACGGACGGAAGTGTGCCGGGCTTCGGCTAGCTTCGCCGGATAATCGAGGGTGAAGTGCAGGCCGCGGCTTTCCCGGCGCTGCAGCGCGCAGTCGATGATGAGTTCGGCGACTTGGATCAGATTGCGCAGCTCCAGGAGGCGTGGTTCGACGCGGAAATTCCAGTAGTACTCGCGGACTTCGTCGGACAAGGTGCCGATGCGGGTGCGGGCGCGCTGCAGCCGCTTCGTCGAACGGACGATGCCGACATAATCCCACATCGTACGGCGGAGCTCGTCCCAGTTGTGGGTCAGCACGACGCGTTCATCGGGGTCGCCGGCCGAGCCGTCGATCCAGGCCGGCAGGGCGCCGGCGGGCGGCGTCGACCGAAGAATCTCTTCATGGGCCGCGGCGGCGCCGTCATGGGCCAGCACGACCGCTTCGAGCAGCGAGTTGGAGGCCAGGCGGTTGGCCCCGTGCAGGCCGGTACAGGCGACTTCGCCGACGGCGAAGAGACCCGCCAAGGTGGTCTGACCCTTCAGGTCGGTGGCGACGCCGCCGCAGAGGTAATGGGCGGCGGGCACGACAGGCACAGGCTCGGTCGCGAGGTCGAAACCCGCCTTGCGGCAGGTCTCGTAGATGTGCGGGAAACGTTCGGGCAGGTGTCCCTTGGCGACTTGCGTGGCGTCGAGCAGGACGTGAGGAGCGCCATCCTTCTTCATCACGGAATCGATCGCGCGGGCGACGATGTCACGCGGGGCGAGGTCGCCGAGCGGATGGAAGTCCTTCATGAACGCCCGCAAGGAAAGGTCGCGGAGGATCGCGCCTTCGCCGCGCACGGCTTCGGAGATCAAGGCGCGGCCGCCGTCCGGGGCCTTCAAGGCCGTCGGATGGAACTGCACCATCTCCATGTCACGGACTTCGGCGCCCGCGCGATAGGCCATCGCGATGCCGTCGCCCGTGGCGATGTCCGGATTGGTGGTGAACTGGTAGACCTGACCAGTGCCGCCGGTCGCCAGCACCACGGTGGCGGCGGAGAGGGTTTCGACGCGCCCGCCCTTGGTGTTGAGCACGTGCAGGCCGAGCACGCGGTCTTCGTTGGCTCCGACCGGGCAGAGGCCCAGCTTTGCGCGCGTGATCAGGTCGATCGCGAGATGGTGCTCCAGCATCTTCACCTTCGGCGAGCGGGCGATGGCCCGAAGGAGGGCCGATTCGATGGCGCGGCCGGTCATGTCGCGCGCGTGGAGGATGCGGCGCTTCGAGTGGCCGCCTTCGCGGCCGAGGTCAGGCCGTCCGTCGGCGCCGTTCTCGAACTGCACGCCCCAGGCGATGAGTTCGGCGACCCGGGCCGGGCCGGCCTCGATGATATGGCGGACCGCCGCGAGGTCGCAGAGCCCGTCGCCGGCGGTCAGCGTGTCCTGGACGTGGCTGGCGAAGTCGTCCGTCTGATCGGTCACGCAGGCGATGCCGCCTTGGGCCCAGTTCGTGTTCGACTCGGAGCTGGTCTTCTTTGTCACGATGGCGACGGCATGTCCGCGCTCGGCTAGGTTGAGGGCGAAACTCAGCCCCCCGATGCCGCTACCGACGATGATTGCCTCGAAATGAGTCGCCATTGAAGGTTTAACCTAGGCTTAGGGTGGGGGTGAACAAGCGGATTTGACTGCCTACAGGAGAGCCCGTAGCCCTGTTTTCGTGGAATTATTCGTCATATTGGCCTGCTGGGTGACCATCGGCGTTTTCGAGCTCTCGGAAATGGCGCTGGTGTCGTCCAACCGTCGTCGCCTGACCCGTCTGGCCGAAGATGGCAGCAAGGGCGCCAAGGCGGCCCTGGAGCTGCTCGCGAACCCTTCTAAGTTCCTCTCGACCGTCCAGGTCGGCCTGACCTTCGGCAGCATCATCGCCGCCACCTTCGGCGGGGCTCCGCTCGCGGCCGAGTTGGAGCCCTACCTCAAGGCTAGCTCCGTCGCCTGGCTGCATGACAACGCCGCCAACCTTTCCCGGATGGGTGTCTCCTTCGTGATCGGCTCCCTCACGATCATCTGCGCCGAAATCGTTCCGAAGCGTCTGGGTCTGTCAGATCCCGAGGGATTAGCGGTGCTGCTGTCCCGGCCGATGATGCTGGTCTCCCTGCTGGCTTCACCGTTGGTGAGCACGCTCGGCTTTTTCGCCGACATCATCCTGCGTCTCTTCGGTCGGAAGCGTACGCCCGAGGATACGATGTCCGAAGACGAGCTGCGCATGATGGTCGACCAGGGCATGGCTTCCGGCGTCCTGCATGCCGCCGAGCATCGCATGGTGCACGGCGCGTTGTCGCTGGACCTTGTCACCGCGGAACGCCTGATGACGCCGAGCAACCGGGTCGTCTGGCTCAATCTGGACGATACCGACGAGGTCAACTGGCGTAAGGTCGTCGCCTCGGGTCATACTTGGTTCCCGGTCTTCCGTGGCTCGCCGGACCGTCCGCTCGGCGTGGTCTCCGTGAAGCGCCTCTGGGCGAACCTTTCCTTGGCCGGCAGCGCCTCCATCAAGGACTTGCTGACTGAACCGCCGACCGTGCCACCCCAGTGCACCGGCACCCACCTGCTCGAGAAGTTCCGCAAGGATAAGATCCACATCGCCCTCGTGACCGACGAATTCGGACGGGTCCGGGGCGTCGTCTCGCTGAACGACGTCCTCGAATCGGTCGTCGGCGAACTCCCGAACGAAGGCTCGCCCGTCGCCCAGCCTAAGCCGATCCGTCGGCGCGAAGACGGCAGCTGGATCGTCGATGCCATCGTGACCCTCGATGATTTCCGCGAGGCTACGGGCATCGTCGGCCGTTTCCCTGGCGAGGGCACCGGAAGATTCACCGCCATCTCCGGCTTCATCATGCGCACGCTCGGTCGCATCCCGAACGAGGGCGACCGGGTCGAGGCCTTGGGCCATATCTTCGAGGTCGTCGACATGGACGGACATCGCCTGGACAAGATCCTGGTGATGCCGAAGGCGATCCCGCCGACCAGCGCTTAAAGACGGACGGGCAGGCCGGCGGCACGCAAGTGCTCCTTGGCCTGACGGACGGTGTAGGTGCCGAAATGGAAGATGCTCGCGGCGAGCACCGCGCTGGCGCCGCCTTGCTTCAGGACCTCGGCCATATGGTCGAGATTGCCCGCGCCGCCCGAGGCGATGACGGGGACTTCCACGGCCGAGGACACGGCGTGATTCAGGGGGATGTCGTAACCGGCGGCCGTGCCGTCGCGATCCATGCTGGTGAGCAGGATCTCACCGGCGCCAAGGGAGTGGGCCTGCTTGGCCCAGGCGATGGCGTCGAGGCCGGTCGGGTTGCGGCCACCATGCGTGAATACTTCCCACTTGCCCGGACCGACGTTCTTCGCGTCGATCGCGACCACGATGCATTGGCTGCCGAACTTGCGGGCGGCCTCCTTGACCAAGGCGGGATCCTTGATGGCCGAAGTGTTGAGGG
Organism: Verrucomicrobiota bacterium; assembly: GCA_039797095.1. Classification (GTDB taxonomy): domain Bacteria; phylum Verrucomicrobiota; class Verrucomicrobiia; order Opitutales; family UBA953; genus UBA953. The sequence goes on along the minus strand of JBDKIN010000037.1, from coordinate 6,137 downwards.
AGACCTTGTCCGCGCCGGCGTTGAGCATCGTGCGGATGTCCTCGACGGAGCGGAGGCCGCCGCCGACGGTGAGCGGCATGAAGACCTGGTCGGCCGTACGTTCGACGACGTCGACCATGGTGCGGCGTTCGTCGCTCGACGCCGTGATGTCGAGGAAGACGAGCTCGTCGGCGCCCTGCTTCTCGTAGGCCGCAGCGACCGCGACGGGGTCGCCGGCGTCCCGCAGCTCTTCGAACTTCACGCCCTTGACCACGCGGCCGCCGTGGACGTCGAGACAGGGGATGATGCGGACGGAGAGCATGGCAGAAGCAGAGGGGTAGGGCGAAGCCGACCGGAGGTTAAGCCTAAACTACTCGAGCACGACCGTCACCGGACCATCGTTGATGAGTTCGACGCGCATATCGGCGCCGAAGACGCCCGTCGGGACGGGACGTCCGAGGTGCGTCGAAAGCTCGGCGACGAACAGGTCGAACAGCGGCCGGGCGACTTCCGGCCGGGCCGCGCCGTTGAAGGAGGGGCGGTTGCCTTTGGAGAAGTCCGCCAAGAGCGTGAACTGGCTGACCGCGAGGGCCTCGCCGCCGGCGTCGCGGAGATTGACGCCCATCTTGCCTTGGCTGTCAGGCATCAGGCGGGCCTTCGCGACGTCCGTCGCGAGGCGGCGCACGGTCGACTCGTCGTCGCCTGTGGCGAGGCCGACGAGCAGGAGATAGCCGCAGCCGATCGAACCGCTGGTCATCCCTTCGACGCTCACGGAAGCGCTCAGGACACGTTGCAAGACGACCCTCATCCTCAGATCAGCGCTTCGAGGATCGTGCGCAGCTTCATTTCGGTCTCGGTGGCTTCCGCCCCCGGATCCGAGCCTGCGACGATGCCGGCGCCGGCGAAGGCGCGGGCCGAGGAACCTTTCAGCCGAGCGCAGCGTAGGGCGACGAAGAGTTTGCCGGATTGTCCGTCCGAGCGGACCCAGCCGACGGCTCCGGTGTAGAGTCCGCGCTGATGGGGCTCGAAGCCAGGGATGAAGGGCAGGGCGAGGGCGCGCGGCTTGCCGCCTACCGCCGGCGTCGGATGGAGCTCGCCGGCCACTTCAAGGAACCGCCGGTCGGCCGGCATGGTGCCTTCGATGGGCGTGCGGAGGTGCATCACGTTGCCAAGGCGGAGAAGTTCGGCGTTGCGCGAGGTAGCGGCGAGGACGCCGACCATGCGCAGGCGGCGGAGGATCGAAGCCGTCACCGCCGTATGTTCGCGACGATCCTTGTCGCTCGTCAGCAAGGCTTCGGCGAGCGACGCGTCTTCGGACGCGGATTCGCCGCGTCGGGTCGTGCCGGCCACCGATTCAGAACGGACCGCGCCGTCGAAGAGGGAGAGCAACGTCTCCGGCGTCGAACCGACCAGGCAGCCTTCGTCTTCGTCGACGAGGAAAGTGTGGCACTGCGGATTGCCCCGACGGAGACGGTGCAGGGTCGCGTAAGCGCTGAAGGGCTCGCTGCGGCGCCAGTCGAAGGCCCGCGAGAGGACGATTTTTTCGAACGAACCTTCCTTGATGAGTTCGGTGGCCCGGAGTACCGCCGACGGGAACCAGGCGCCGCCGACTTCCGACAGGACCGTCGGAACAGGCGCACGTGGTGAAGGCGGGGTGGAGCGGTAGCTGAAGCGTCGGAAGCCGTCGGCACGCACGGCGAGGCGGGCGGCGCAGCCGGGGCCGGCGGGTTCGACGAGGGTGACCGTGCTCACGCCTTCTTCACTGACGACCTGCCACCCTGGCAGGAACATCCGGGCTTCGGCGCCTTCGTTTTCGGTACCAGGGTAGAAAGGGAAAGTCGCGATGATGCGGGGGCGGTGACCGACGCACGTGAGTTCGGCATCGAGCGCCTTCAGCCAACCATCGGCTTCCGCAAAACGGCGCTCGCCCCGTCCGCGCCACTGACGGACGGGCGCACCGGCGGCATGAGAGCGTCGACGCGACGGGTTTTCGAAGTAGCCCCGCGGAGCCGGTTCATCGAGCGTCTCCAGTACCGCCAGCGGATCGAGTTCGGGGACCGCGAACTCATACGACACGAGACCATGGTCGCCAGCCCGTGCCTCGGCTTTGGCCAGGAGGTCAGCCTCATCGAGGATTTTGACGGGTTCCATGACCGGAAGGTTAGGCTATCCTCAGCCGTTGTCCAATCAGGCGGGCGGAGTTTCCTTCGGAGCCTCGATCGGCGGGAAAAGGATGCACTTTTCAGCTACTTTCGAGCCCGTACAGGCCGACGACCAAGTGAGCTGGCCATCGAAGGTCGTGGCTATCGGGCGGCCGATATTCGTCAGAAGTTTGTCGCAGGTGGCCGGCATCACCGGAGTGAGCAAGGTGCCGACGAGGCGCAGGCCTTCGGCCACGTGGGCGAGGCAGGAGTCGAGGCGGGCGCGATCGGCGGCGTCGGCGGACTTCGCGAGCTTCCATGGGGCGCGGGCTTCGATGTAGGCGTTCATCGCGCTGATGAAGACCCAGAGGGCTTCGAGGGCGTGGCTGACCTGGTAGTCGGCGAAGGCCTCCGCGTATTTCTTCACGCTGTCGTCCCAGAGGCGACGGAGGTTCTGTTCGAGTTCTTCGTCAGCGGCCGCGGCCGGGATGGCGCCGGCGTAGTTGCGCCCCACCATGTTGAGCAGTCGGTTGACGAGATTTCCGAGGTTGTTGCCCAGGTCGGCTTTGTAGCGGTTCTCGAAAGTCAGTGTCGAGAAGTCGGCGTCCTGACCGACGACCATCTCGCGGCAGAGGTAGAAGCGGAAGGCATCGGCCCCGTGTGAAGCGACGAAACCGAGGGTGTCGGCGGCATTGCCGGCGGATTTCGAAGCCTTCTGATTGTTGACCGTCCACCAACCATGGACGAGCAGCTGGCGCGGGGGCTCGATGCCAAGGGCTTTGAGCATGCACGGCCAGTAGACCGCATGGGGCGGCGAGAGGATGTCTTTGCCGATGACGTGGACGTCCGCGGGCCAGAGTCCCTTGTCGGCCACGGCCGAGTAGTAGTTGGTCAGGGCGTCGAACCAGACGTAGGTGACGAACGCCGTGTCGAAGGGTAGTTCGATGCCCCAGGTCAGGCGGGTCTTCGGACGCGATATGCACAGGTCGTTCATCGGTTCCTTCAGGAACTCGAGGACCTGGTTCTGACGGAAGCGCGGCGTGATGAAGTCCGGGTGCGCGCGGAGGTGTTCGACCAGCCAGGGCTGGAACTGCGTCAGCTTGAAGTAATAGTTCTCTTCGGTCGTCTGGGTGACTTCGCCGTAGATCTCCGGCCAGGAGCCGTCCGGCGACCGGTCCTTGTCCGTCAGGAACTGTTCCTGCCGGGTCGAATACCAGTCGGTCTTCTGGCCTTTGTAGATGAGGCCCTGGTCGAAAAGCTTCTGGAGGAACTGTTGGACGACCTTCTTGTGCCGCGGTTCGGTCGTGCGGATGTAGTCGTCGTGCGAGATGTTGAGGTCGCCCAGCATGCCCTTGAAGACCGCGGCGATCTCATCGACGAGGACCTGCGGTTCGACGCCGCGCTTCAGCGCCGTCTGCTGGACCTTCTGGCCGTGCTCGTCCAGTCCGGTCAGGAAGTGGACCGGGCGCCCGCTCATGCGCATGTGCCGGGAGATCACGTCGGAGAGGACTTTCTCGTAGGCATGGCCGAGGTGCGGCGAGCCGTTGGCGTAGTCGATGGCCGTGGTGATGTAGAACGGACTGGGCATGAAGAGTTACCCTAGGGACATAGGGCAGGGTCAGGGGGCAGGACAACCCCGAAGGCTGGAGCGGCGGGGAAACGGCCCTCAGACCGCGTCACCGGCCCGGACGATATGGGGCTGGAAGGCGATCTCGAAGGCGTAGCTCATGCCGGCGCGCAGGGGCATCGGCTTGTCGCGTTGCAACGTCTGGTAGAAGTGGACCTTGCCCCAGCAGGTGCGGTGCTTGGCGTTGTCGCTCACGACCTTGGTCTCGGCCCAGGCGGCGTGGAAATCGTCCTTCAGGACCTCGCAGCGATGTGATTCGGCGCCGAGGACCAGGGCGTTGCCCGGCGTCATGCGCGAATGGGTCGCGGCGATCGGGAGTACCAGACGGAAATCTTCGAGCACCACGGCCGCCTTGGCGGTGAGCGTGAAGCGTCCGACGATGCGTCCGCCGTTGAATTCCCAGTCGACCTTGAGCGAGGCGACGTTGGCGGAGACCTTCTCGTCGCGGTCGATGAGGTCGGGCTGATCGTAGCGGAAGTGATAGGTGCCGGCCTTGGTGCCCATGGCGACCTGGGCGTTCTTGCCGTAGTAAGAAGGCGTGTAGACCTTGCCGCCGATGGTGAACTCCGGGATGAACGGGGTGGTCGTCTGGTTCGAAGGCCAGTCGAAGACGCCCGGCATATGCGGGAAAGCGAGCGAGTCGGAGAAGCGATGCGAACCGGAGGAGACCAACGGCAGGATGACATGCAGGCCCGAGGCAGGGTCCTGATACGAGAGCAGGCCCTGCTCCTTGCGCGGAGACTTGTCGAAGGAGAAGAAGCGGCAGACCGGCAGGCGGCTGGCCGGCTTGACCACGTCCATCGCACCGCCGATGGTCTTGGCGAGGCGCGACCACTGCGAAAGGTAACGGGCGGCGTCGAAGTTGGCCATGCGGGTGGTGTGGCCCGGGATGGTGTCGCGCTCGCCGTCGCGGATGACGATGACGCCGTGTTCGGCATCGAAGAAGGTCGTGAAGAAGTGGGCGTACAGGCGACGGACGAGGTCGCGGGCCAGCGGCTCCTTGTCGACCGGCACCCATCGGTCGCGCAGGGCCTGGAGGAGCAGGGTGATGCAATGCATCTGGCCGTAGGCGCCGATGCCGCGGCCGTAGCTCCAGCCGAGCCCGTCTTCGCGCACGGTGTCCATGATCACGCGGAGGTACTTCTCGGCGAGGCCGCGGAGCTTGGGGAGCTTGGCGTCACGGACCTGGATGTTCGCGTGGAGCTGGAGGGACTGGCGGATGAAGATCAGCGAGACGACGCCGTAGAGGTCGAAGGCGCCACCGAAGTTGTCGGCGTTCGCGGCCTTGGAGGCCTCGTCATGGAAACCGCCGGTGGAGGCCGCGGTGATGCGGTCCATGAAACGGTCGACGAGCGCGCCGGTCTCGTCCTTCTTGGTCAGGCCGAAGGAAAAGCGGCAGACCGCCTTGGCGATGTCGAACGCTTGGACGTGGTCGTGGTGGTCATGCTCCACGGCCAGACGTTCATCGATGAGGGCACGGGTCGGCTCGTCGAGCAGCTCCCAGACGGGGTTGCGTTCGCGGGTCGGGCCGAAGGCGAGCAGGCCCAGGCAGGCGAAGGCCATGCCGTTATCGGAGCCCTGGCTGATACGGACCTGTGCCGTGATCGTCTTGGCGACGATTTCGGCGATGTTCTGGCGGTCCATCGTGAGCTCGCCGGTGGCGCGGAAGTATTCCCCGAAGGCCAGGGCGGCGTGGCCGGGCTCGTCGGCGCGGGAGACCTCGCCTTCGACGGGCACGACAGTGCCGTCAGGAGCAAGGGAGTTGAAGTTGAGTTTGAGGAGGGCCTTGGTCTGGTCCAGGCACTGGCTCGCGAAATTCTGCATGCGAAAGGTTGGGATTGGGGCAGGGCACCCCCCCAGTCAATGCCACATCGTAAATAAATCGTTATTTCGGGCATTCTTACCCTCCCCATAAGGCCGGCGATGGCCTGCCTTTAGGGCTCGAAAACGACTTCGACCTGACACCGGCCGATGCGGGCCAGGAGGTCGCCATGGGCCTTCAGCGGCCACCAGCGGTACAAATGGATGTCGATGGGCTTCCAGAGGCCGACCCAGCCGCAGATGGTGAGCCCTTCGCGGACAAATTCCGTCCAGCCGCTCGCCGGGATCAGCCCACGGAGGACCAAGGTCGCAACAAGGAACAGCACTCCGATGGCCAAGGCGGTCCGGCCCTCGCGGAAGAGGTCGCGCAATTCCCTGCGGGCCATGCGCGCGCGGTATTCGAAGTAATGCCGGATGGATTCCCGGACCTGTCCGGCCGCCTCTTCATCCGCCGGCTGCTTCAGGACGACGCGGAGCCGGAGATCGGAGTCTCGTTCATGTTCGCGGGCCCAGCTGAGGATGAATTCTTCGGCGTCATGGTCGAGGTCGCGTTCATGGAACGGCGACGG
>JBDKIN010000036.1:0-8560 GCA_039797095.1 Verrucomicrobiota bacterium | reverse complement strand
CAGCATCGTGCGGCGGGCGGCAGGGCGGGGGACGACCTTGAGCAGGACTTCGGTGATGATGCCGAGCGTGCCTTCGGAGCCGATGAAGAGGTCCTTCATCGAGTAACCGGCGACGTCCTTGACGCAAGCGTTGCCGAAATGGGCGATGCGTCCGTCGGGCAGCACGACTTCGAGTCCCATCACGTAATCACGGGTGACGCCGTATTTCAGGCCGCGCAGACCGCCGGAGTTTTCGGCGACATTGCCGCCGATGGTGCTGATCTTCATCGAGCCCGGGTCGGGCGGATAGAAGAGGCCATGCTTATTGGCGGCGGCATCGATGGTGGCCGTGATCGCGCCGCACTGGGCGCGGACGGTGAGATTGGCGGCGTCGACGGAGAGGATCTTGTCCAGCCGGGTGAGGCATAGGACGATGCAGCCTTCCGAAGGGACGCTGCCGCCGCTGAGGCCGGTGCCGGAGCCGCGGGTGACGATCGTCACGCCGTGTTCGTTGGCCAGCTTCACGACTGCGGAGACTTCCTGGGTCGATCCAGACAGCACGACGACCCCGACCGGGCCCTTGAGCGCGGCGGTGCCGTCGAAACCGTAAGGGATGGTATCCTCCGGCGCCGTCAGCACCTGGGCGGCGCCGACGATGTCACGCAGGCGGGCGAGGAGGGCTGGGGCGGGGGAGGACACGGGGTTCAGATGAGCTTCAGGGCTTCGTCGACCGATGCGTTGCGATGCACCATCGCCATCAGCGCCTGCGTGATGCCGCGCGGGTTGGGATGCTGGATGACGTTGCGGCCGTAGACGATGCCCGAGGCGCCTTGCTTGAGGAGGCCTTCGGTGCGGACGAGGATTTCCTTATCGCTCACGCGACCCCCGCCGCGGACGAGCACCGGGATGCCCGAAGCCGTCTCGATGACCTTATGATACTGCGACACATCGTCGGTCGGGTCGGCCTTGATCACGTCGGCGCCGAGTTCGACCGCCTGACGGACCAGGTGGAGGATCTTCGTGAGGTCGCCGTCGACCATGTAGCCGCCCGCGATGGCGTTGGGCTGGAAGACGAGCGGCTCGACCATCATCGGCATGCCGTAGTAATCGGCCTGCGGCTTGAGCTTGAGGATGTTCTCGATGCACTGCGCGGTCACGTCCGGCGCGCCGGGGATCTGGAAGAGGTTCACGCAGACGCACGCGGCGTCGAGGCGGACGGCCTGCAGCATCGTCTCCTCGATCATCAGGCTGAACGCCGTGGCCGGGAGTTCCTTGCCGTAGACGTTGGCCGTATCGGTGCGCAGCACGAGGGCCGGCTTCTGCTTGCCCGGGATGGACTGCAGGTGACGGGCCTGGCCGACGGTCAGCTGGATGGCGTCGGGGCCGGCGTCGACGAGCGTGGCGACGACCTGGCGCATGTCTTCGATGCCCTGCAGGAAGCCGGGCTGGTTGAAGAAGCCGTGGTCGACGGCGACGTCGAAGCAGCGCTTGGACGAGGCGTTGAAGAGGCGGTTGAGGCGATACTGCTTCATGAGGGGGGAGGGGCGGGACTTACTTGAGTCCCATGATGTGCTTCAGGATGGTGAGCTCGAGCGCTTCGTAGTCGCGGGCGTCGCGATACTGCTGGACGAGCTTCTGGTCTACCGTGCGGACCTTCTGGACGAGCGCAAGGAACAGCTCGCGGCTGTTCTTGAGGTGGTCGGTGACCGGGCAGCCTCGCTGGGTGCGGATGGCCTTGACGTCCAGCCCGATGAATTCGCCACGGCGGCCGTAGCCGGACTCTTCGAGGACGCGGACCTGATTGAAGGCCGCGCGGAGGTTGGCGCCGCCGAAGTTCTTGTCCTGGTCGTATTTCAGGCCGTTCTGGTCGTTGAGGTGGACGCTCGCCAGCTTGTCGTGGGCGAGGGCGAAGGCCATCTCGTCGCTGGCGTCGAGGCCGGCGAGCATGGCGTGGGCGGACTCGATGAGGCCCTTGACGCGCTTGTGGTCCTTGGAGGCGTAGGAGAGGGTGAGGGCGTGGCCGATGGTGGGCACATAGGCCTGGTCGGTCGGCTCATTCGGCTTCGGCTCGATCCAGATCTCGATGTTCTGGTCGTAGTCGAGCATCGCGTTGACCGTCTCGAGCAGGCGCTGGTAGGCCAGTTTGGCGTCCTTGGCTTCGCGGATGTAGGTGCCTTCGCGGGCGAGCCAGAGCACGATGGCCTTGGAGCCGACGGCGTTGGCGATGTCGATGCACTTCTTGGTGCGATCCCAGGCGTAGGCGCGGTCGGAGGCGCTGTTAGAGGTGTAGGCGCCGTCGACGGTCTGGTCGGCGAACCACAGGCGCGGGGCGACGAACTCCGGAGTCAGGCCCTGGTTGGCGAGCATCGCCTTCACCTCGGTGGCCTTCTTCTGGATCTGGTCGGGCTTAAGGCCGTCCATGCCCGGGACGACGTCGTCGTCATGGAACTGCACGCCTTCGAAGCCGAGGGGGCGGTAGAGGGCGAACTTCTCCTCGTGCGGGAAGACCTTGCGGACGTCGCCGCCGAAGGGGTCGCCACCTTCGCTGATGTTCCAGGGGCCGAAAGAGAATCGATAGGTGACAGGAGTGCTCATGGGGAAGAGTTTCATTCTATCACCCCTCCTGGGAATCGCTACGCTGGGCGTCTCCCGAAGTGGCACTATTATCTCATTTAACCCCTTGCAGGAGGGGTGGTGTCTGATACGAATGACCCTATGAAAGCCATCCGCGAGAAGGTCGAGCTGCCCGAGGGGCACTCCTTCCGCGTCTTGCGTTGGTCGAAATCGTTACGGGAGGTCGAATGCCTGCTCGGTCCCGGCCGGACCCAGCCTGTCCAGGGCGAGGGCGAACACTGGCACTTCCATAAGGAGGTCGAGCTCACCCTGTTCACGGGCGGGGAGGGGACGCGCTTCGTCGGCGATGCCATCGGTGCCTTCGGTGCCGGCGACCTGGTGCTATTGGGCGAACGACTCCCGCATCACTGGCATACCTCGGGCGCTTCGAGCGGCCTTTCGATCCAGTGGCATTTTCCGGAGAGCCACCCCGTCTGGGCGTTTCCCGAGAACCTCGAACTGCGCGAACTCTTCAAGCGGGCGGAACGCGGCCTGCATCTGCGGGGACGCACGGCTGTCGCCATCGCGGCGCTGATGCAGGAGGTCGCCCGAAGCAAGGGCGCGGGCCAGCTCGCCACGCTATTGCGTCTGCTCGCTGAAGTCGCCGACGCACCGGAGTCCGACCTCTCGCTGCTGTCCTCCCGCAGTTTCACGCTCAGCGCCGAATCGCATTACCAGAAGGCCATCTCGAAGTCCGTCCAGCATCTCGTGGCGAATTTCCGGGACGAGATCCGACTGGAAGACCTTCTTAAAATCTCCGGCCTCAGCCGGCCGACCTTCGCCCGGCAGTTCAAGCAGCACTCCGGTCACAGCTTCAGCGCGTTCGTCAACGAGCTGCGCCTCCAGGCCGCCCGCCGGGAACTGCGCGACGGCGAACGGAGCGTGCTGGACATCGCCTTGGCCTGCGGCTTCCGCCAGGTGACCTTCTTCAATCGTCTGTTCAAGCGGGAGATGGGGTGTACTCCGGTGGAGTATCGGAAGAAGCAGAGGAGGAAGGGGAGGTAGAGTTGAGGACTGCGTTGAGGACTGAATTGAGGACTGATTTGAGGACTGAATGGAGGGCTGAATGGAGCGGGAAGACGGATGGCTGGGTCGATGGCAGAGGCCTGAATCGATGACAGATGGCAGATGACAGAGCGTCTGAACCTGTACCTGCACCCGAGTAGCCGAACCTGAGGCCCGATGGCCGAGACCTGGCACCTGAAAGTGTCGCCCCGAGCCAACTCCCGGTCCCTCTCTGCGCCCTCCTTGAGTGCTGTCTCTTCCCCTTGCCAGCGTGTCAACGTGTCAACTTGCCAGCTATGTTGGCCTCTCTCTGGTCCGCCGATCCTCGGTGCCTCCGGGCCTCTCCTAGGCTAAATCCGACAACGGCTTTGTTTATAAAGATATAGGCAAGGGGGTGTCTTTGCCTATATTTTTTCCATACCCCATGAAACTCCCCGCGTTCCTCCTGCTGGCCGCCGCTTCCGTCTCCTTCGCCACCGATCCGGCGCTCACGATCTACAACGGTGGTTACGCGGTCGTTCGTGAGACCTTGCCGATCGACCTCAAGTCCGGCATCAATCAGGTCACCTTCGCCGGCGCCACCGCGCAGGTCGAAGCGGACTCCGTCATCCTCCGCGATATCGCCGGCAAGGCCGAGTTCCAGATCCTCGAGCAGTCCTACCGTAACGATCCCGTCTCGCAGGCGATGCTGCTCTCGCTCTTCGAGGGCAAGACCCTCGAGTTCAACCGCCGCGAGGCCAATAAGCCGGACCGTGTCGTCGTCGGTAAGGTCGTCCGCAGCGGCTTCGTCCCGGGGGGCAATTTCGTCGAACCCATCATCGAGGTGGACGGCAAGCTGCAGTTCTCCCTGCCCGGGGAGCCGGTCTTCCCTTCGCTCGGCACGGACAACGTCCTCAAGCCCACCTTGAACTGGAAGCTCAATTCCGCGTCGTCAGGCAAGATCGACGCCGAGGTCGCCTACCTCAGCCGTGGTTTCAGCTGGGAAGCCAGCTACAACGTCATCGCCGAGGAAAAGGGTGACACCGTGGACATCGTCGGCTGGGTCACGATGAACAATCAGAGCGGCATGGTCTTCGACGGAGCCAAGATCAAGCTCATGGCCGGCGATGTGAACCGTCTGGAGCCAAGGGGGCCCCAGCCTTTCGGCGGGGCCGGCAAAGGAAGGGCGATGATGGCGATGGCCGCGGATGCCGTCGTCACGGAAAGAGCCTTCGACGAATTCCATCTCTACACTTTGGGTAATCCCGTGACCCTGCGGGACAAGGAGACCAAGCAGGTCGAGTTCGTCCGCGCCACGGGCGTGAAGGCTGATCGAATCTACGTCTTCGAGGGATCCGCGCATTATGGACGTCCCCAGACGGATCCCATCAAGGTCCAGGTCTACCGAGAGTTCAAGAACACCGAGGCCAACAGGCTCGGCATCGCGCTTCCGAAGGGCAAGGTACGTTTCTATTCCCAGGATACCGACCGCCAGCTCGAATTCATCGGTGAGGACGAGGTCGATCATACGCCGAAGAACGAGAAGGTCCGCGTGTTCGTCGGCAACAGCTTTGATCTCGTGGGCGAGCACCGGATGACGGACAGTCGCTCCGATGGCGCCAATCGCGTCGAGATCCATTCCTTCGAGATCAAGTTGCGTAACCGCAAGAAGGAGCCCGTCGAGATCATCGCGATCGAAGAGCGCACCCATGGTGGCAATTGGACGCTGACCGCCCAGAGCCAGCCTCACGTCAAGCGGAACGCCGACAGCTTCGAATTCCGCGTCCCGCTCCAGCCGGACGAGGAGAAGGTCGTCACTTACACCATCCGCTACACATGGTGAAGGCGGTAGGCGGTCGGGAAGAGACAGTGGCTCAGGGGAAACCGGATACCGGGAGGTATCCTGCGGATGCATGACCGCCGCCAATCCTCCGGTCCTCGTTCTCCCTTTGCGTTTTACATCCCTCTGGTCCGCCGAGCCTCCGGGCCTCCGGGCCTCTCGTCGGCCCCCTCCGGCGAACTGTTCAACCGTTCAACTTCTCCTAGGCTAAATCCGACAACGGCTTCGCTTATTAAAATATGGGCAACCTCGTGACTTTGCCCAATACTTTCCCCAACCCCATGAAACTTCCCGCGTTCCTCCTGCTGGCCGCCGCTGCCGTCTCCTTCGCCGCCGATCCGGCGCTCACGATCTACAACGGTGGTTACGCGGTCGTCCGTGAGACGCTGCCGATCGACCTCAAGTCCGGCGTCAACCAGGTCTCCTTCGCCGGCGCCACCGCGCAGGTCGAAGCGGACTCCGTCATCCTCCGCGACATCGCCGGCAAGGCCGAGTTCCAGATCCTCGAGCAGTCCTACCGTAACGATCCCGTCTCGCAGGCGATGCTGATGTCGCTCTTCGAGGGCAAGACCCTCGAGTTCAATCGTCGGGAGACCAATAAGCCCGACCGCATCGTGACCGGCAAGGTCGTCCGCAGCGGCTTCGTCCCGGGGGGTAATTTCGTCGAGCCCATCATCGAGGTGGACGGCAAGCTGCAGTTCTCCCTGCCCGGAGAACCGGTCTTCCCTTCGCTCGGCACGGACAACGTCCTCAAGCCCACCCTGAACTGGAAGCTCAACTCCTCGTCGTCGGGCAAGATCGATGCCGAGGTCGCCTACCTCAGCCGGGGTTTCACCTGGGAGGCCAGCTACAACCTCGTCGCCGAAGAGAAGGGTGACTCCTTGGACATCGTCGGTTGGGTGACGATGAACAACCACAGCGGCATGATGTTCGCTGATGCCAAGATCAAACTCATGGCCGGTGACGTGAATCGCGTGCAGCCGGAATATCCCATGGTGGCGCGGGCCATGGTCATGGATAACTTGGCTGGGGGTTCCGCCAAGGTCGTGACGGAAAAATCCTTCGATGAATTTCATCTCTACACCTTGGGAAATCCCGTGACCCTGCGGGACAAGGAGACCAAGCAGGTCGAGTTCGTCCGGGCCACGGGCGTGAAGGCCGAGCGCATCTACGTCTTCGAAGGATCCCAGCAGTATAATCGCCGGGGGTCTTCCGCCGGCGGCAAAGTCCAGGTCTTCCGCGAGTTCAAGAATTCCGAAGCCAACCGGCTGGGTCTCGCCCTGCCGAAGGGCAAGGTGCGTTTCTATTCCCAGGATGGCGATCGTCAGCTCGAGTTCGTCGGCGAGAACCAGATCGACCATACGCCGAAGAACGAGACCATCCGCGTTCTCGTCGGCAACAGCTTCGACCTCGTCGGCGAGCGTCGCCTCGTGAGCCAGACCGAGAACAATTCCGAGCATGTCGCCACCCAGACCATCGAGGTCAAGGTGCGTAACCGCAAGAAGGAGCCTGCCGAGATCCGGGTGGTCGAGCATGCGACCCGTGGAGGCAACTGGACGCTCACCGCCCAGAGCCAGCCGCACGAGAAGAAGGACGCCACTACTTTCGAATTCCGGGTCCCCCTCCAGCCGGACGAAGAGAAGGTCGTGACGTATACCATTCGGTATACCTGGTGAAGGCGGTGGGGATAGCACCACGTGCTGTCCAAGGTTTGGTATGCCGCTGCAGGGCGGACGTGGGTAGGGGCGTGGCTTTGCCGCGCCCTCCGTTTCAGAGTGCACGATAAATCGTGCCCCTACCTTCGGCCGCCCTGCGGCGGCCGGGATGTAGCTATTTCGTTACGCGGTCCCGCCCCTACCTAAGCCCCTAGCCAATCATCTGGTCCCCGGTCTCCCTTTGCTTTAACGTGTTCCCAGCCGCCAACCGCCAGCCGCTAACCGCTTACCTCGGTATCTCCACCACCTGACCCTGGGCGCGTAGCATCTCCGTCAGTTGGCCGAGATTGATGCGTTGCACAGGGCTGTTGCTGTCGACGGCGAGCGAGGCGGCGTTGGCGCAAGCCTGTCCGGCGGCCATGAAGGTGAACTCGATGCGATAGGCGCCGAAGGCTACGTAGCTCGACGAAGGGCAGGTGGGCGTGAGGAGGTTGGTGCACTCTTTGATCTTCGGGACGAGGGAGCGATAGGGGACGCCGCAGGGAATCCAGTTCGGGTTGGGGGAGTTGTCGAAGACGGCGCCTTCCATCCAGACGCGGCCGTCCTTGACGATGCACCGGGCGTGGTGGAAGTCCGGCGGCCACCAGATCAGGCCGACGGGGTCGACGACCGGCGTCGGGTTATTTCGACGGAGATGCGCCTCGGTCAGCACGAAGTCTCCGACGAGACGACGGCCGTTGCGGACGTAGAAGGCGCGGGGCCAGCCGCCGTTATCGGTGAACTCATCCTTGGTCAGTCCCCACGCACCCCAGGCTTTGCGGGTCGCCTCCGGGACGGACGGGTCGTTGGCGAGATACCAGTAAAGGCCTTGGATGTGGTCGCGGGAGGTGCGGATCATCTCGGCGCGTTCCGCATAGCTGGCCGTCGGGTAGCGGTGATTGAAGCCGGTGAAGTTGCCCGCGAGTGAGTGCCAGGAGCCAGGGTCGGTCTTGCCGTTGGGCACGCCCGGGCTCGGAGGGTCGATCTTGCCGCCCGCCGCAAGGTAGCGACGCTGGAGTTCGTAATGGGCCGGATCGTAGCCGGGCGGCTTCTCGATGGGGGTGCGGTCCGCGGCGCGGGTCAGGCAAAGTCGGAAGCAGTAGCCTTGGATGCCATCGTCAGGGTCACCGTTCTTGCCCGCCGGGGCGGGCTGGACGCCGTAGATGAGTCCGCTCGAGGGGTCGCCCGGACGGACGTAGGGGTCGATGGCCTTGTCGAGCTGCTTGTGCTTGCTGTCGAGCTGCAGGCCGTTGGTCGTCTCGCGATATTTCGCGTTACCCTCGCGACCGACCGCGAGGCTCAGACCGGCGAAGGCCAGCAGGTCGCCTTCGTAGGTCGCATCGATGAAGACCTTCCCCATGATGATGGCGCCGTTCTCGCAGGTGATGGCGGTGATCTTCAGCTTCTCCATCGTCACGCCGCCGGTCTCTTTCAGGCGATGGCCGCGGAG
>JBDKIN010000035.1:0-8684 GCA_039797095.1 Verrucomicrobiota bacterium | reverse complement strand
ACATAGGTGCGGTTCGGGAATTGGATCGGCTCGTAATAGCCGGCCGGCTGATAGGGCTTGGCGCTGGGTCCGCCGATGTCCGTCGCGTGGAGGAGTCCGGCGACGGCGAGCGCGTTGTCGCGGATGAATTCGGCGTCGAGACGGCGGGGATTCTGGGAGGCAAGCAGACGGTTGGCCGGATCGATCTCCTTGAGGTCGGGGCGCAGGCTGCTGCTCTGGCGGTAGGTCTGGCTGTTCACCATCAGGCGGATCATGCGCTTCACGTCCCAACCCTTGTCGCGGAACTCGAGGGCGAGCCATTCGAGCAGTTCAGGGTGCGAGGGAAGCTCGCCCTGCGAGCCGAGGTCATCGAGCACGGCGGTGAGGCCGGTGCCGAAGAACGCCTGCCAGAGGCGGTTCATGAACGTGCGGGCCGTGATCGGATTATCCTTGGAGGTGATCCAGTCGGCGAGATCCAGACGGGTGAGGCGCTTCTGTTCGGTGCTCGTACGCAGGCCGGGCAGGAAAGAAGGCGTCGAGGGAAGCACGACGGGGCCGGATTGGTCGAGGAAGTTGCCGCGTGGGAGCACGCGGACCTCGAGCGGTTTGGTAGCCTGCGTCACCATCGTCCAGGCGTAGCCATGGTTCTGTCGGCGGAGTTCGGTGTTCAGGGCGCGGGCCTTGAGCAGGGTTTCGCGGTTGGTCGCGGAGGAGACCAGGAAGTTCGGCATGACGGCCGTGGTCGGCTCGGCGGAGGCCGCCGCGGCCAGATTGGCCGGGCTTGTGACCTGCAGCGGGTCGTGGTGGCTGAGCGGAGAGAGCGTGACCTTCAGGGACAGCGCCGGAGCATTCTCGAGATGGACGACGAACTTCTCGTCGGACTTCAGCGTGACCGGGGCGTCCAGGAGCCAGACCGCATGGACGTCGGCGGCAGGCATCTTCAGCGCCCAGCCACCATTGATATCGGTCTGTTCGGTGCCGCTGTTATAGCGCGGCTCGCGGTGCGAAGCGTCGGCGAGGATCACGCCCACGCCACGTTCTTTGCCTTTGGCGTCGGCGATGGCGAAGCGAACGCTGAGATTCGCGGTGGCATCGACGGGCAGGGAATCTTTCGGGAGGTCGATGCGTACCGAGGCGACCGGGCTTCCCGGGGCGTCAAAACGGAGGGCGAAGTCGTCACCCTTGCCGAGCGCCTTCGGGATCTTCACCAGGCTGTCGGCGGCGAAAGGCGTCGCTTCGGGCGCGGGCGCGACCGTCGCCTTGGCCTTCATCTTCGCCTTGGCGGTTTCGGTGTTCTTCGCGGCCGCCTTGGCGGCCTTGCCGGCGGCGGCGGGCGTCGCGGGTTTAAGGAGAGAGGTGCCGGCCGGGCTGATCAGGCCGGAGGGATGCCGGGCAAGCGTCGCTTTGATGCCTTGTTGCCAGGCTTGGTAGCCGGCGAGGGCCTTCGGATCGGCGGCGAGGGCCTTGGCGGTTTCGGCGTAGTGCGCCTCGAGTTCTGCGCGAAGGCGGGCGTCCTGCTTGGCGAGGTAGGCGTTCTTGACGCGGGCTTCAGGGAAGAACGGGTGTTCGTTGCCGACGCCTTTCAGTTCCGGCTCCGGGGTGTAGTTATAGTTCGCGTACACGCCCCATTGCTTGACGTCGGCGAAGAAGGCCTGCAGGGAATAGAAGTCGGCGGACTTGATCGGGTCGAACTTATGGTCGTGGCACTCGGCGCAACCGAAAGTGCTGCCCAGCCAGGCGTTGGAGACCGAGCGCACGCGTTCGGCGCCGTATTTGGCGAGGTACTCCTTGGGCTGGGCGCCGCCTTCACGGGTCATCATGTTCAGGCGGTTGTAGCCGCTCGCGGTCAGCTGTTCTTCGGTAGGGTTCGGCAGCAGGTCGCCGGCGAGTTGCTCACGGGTGAACACATCGAACGGCTTGTTGGTGTTGAAGGCGTTGATGACGTAGTCGCGGTAGGGGAAGATGCGCTGGTTCTGGTCGCCGTGGTAGCCGACCGTGTCGGCGAAGCGGGCGATATCCAGCCACCAGACCGCCATGCGTTCACCGAAGTGCGGCGAGGCGAGCAGGCGGTCGACCTGTTTTTCGAAAGCATCGGCAGAGTTGTCGGCGAGGAAGGCCGCGGTCTCGGCGGGCGTAGGCGGCAGCCCCGTGAGGTCGAGGGAGAGACGGCGGAGCAGGCGCTCCTTGTTCGCCTCGGGCGAAAGCGTCGTCTTCTTCTCGGCGAGCTTGGCGGCGACGAACGCGTCGATCGGGTTCTTGCCGCCGGCAGGCAGCGGAGGAATGGCCGGCATTTCAAGGGGCTTGTAAGCCCAGTGGGGTTCGTAGGCCGCGCCCTCCGCGACCCAGCGACGGAAGAGTTCTTTCTGGGCCGAAGTGAGCGTCTTGTGCGCCTCCTTCTCCGGCATGACGTCTTCGGGGTCGTTCGAGAAGATGCGTTTGATGATCTCGCTCTCTTCCGGCTTGCCCGGGACGATGGCGATCTCGCCGCTCTTGCCGGCCTTCAGGGCTTCTTCGCGGAGATCGAGGCGCAGGCCGCCTTTGCGCGACTTCGGGTCGAAGCCGTGGCAATGGAAGCAGGTGTCCGACATGATCGGACGGATGTCCCGGTTGAAGCGGACGGTGTCCGCCGCCGGATCAGCCCCGAGGAGGCTGACGGCGAGGAGACAGGCTGCGGACGGCGGAAGGCGCATAAGGGGTGTCGTTATGACAACCCCCTGGCCCTGGGGTTTCAAATGATTAATAGGGAAGACCGCCTATTCAGCGGGCCTGCCAGTTGGCCGCATCGATGAGGACGTAGCCCTTGGCGCCGGCATTGCTGACGGTCACCTTGGCTGGTCCGGCCGGGAATCGATAGGTCCCAAGCGTCAGCAGGCCGTTCGAGGCCCCTTGGCCGGTGAGGTCAGCACGGATTTCAGCCACGCCGTCGGCGTGCTCGATCCGGACCAAGGCGTCGCGGCTGCGGTTAGCGTTGGGGACGACCGTGAGGCTGACAGCATAGTTGCCAGCAGCGGGGAGACGGCCGACGAAGGTCGCGGAGACGGGCCCGGTGGCGCCCTTGTCGTCGTGGCGATAGCCCGAGCCGACAAAGCCGCTGTTGGCGGAGCTCTGTTTCCAGTCGCCGGTCAGCACGGCCTCGTCGTCATCGACCGTGACACCAGGAAGCGTGGCGGCCGGTCTGGCTGGACCATGCCCCTTCGGCTTCACCTTGGAGGACTCGTGCTCGAGCACTTGACCGTCCTCGAGCAGGCGGGCGCGGAGGGCGGCGTAAGGGACGTCCTGCACGGCGAGATTACCGTCGATCGCCAGCACGGCGGCCGTCGCAGCCGACTGGCCCAGGATCATGAAGACGGGCTCCATGCGGATGGAACCGTAGGCGATGTGCGAGGCGCTGCAGGCCACCGGTGCGAAGAGGTTGGCGATCTCGCCGCGTTTCGGCACCAGTGCGCCGTAAGCGATCGAGTAGGGCGAGATCGGCACGCCGATGTCACCTTCGTTCTGCACGTGGCCTTCCGGCGTCACGTAACGGCGCACGTTATGGGAGTCGATGGTGTAGGAGCCCATGCCCACCGAATCCGGCGTCGGCTTCTTCTTCGTGAGCTCGTTCTCGGTCATCACGAAGGCGCCGACCATGCGGCGAGCCTCGCGGACGTAGATCTGGTGCGGCCAGTGGCCGTTGTCCTTGAACTCGTCCTTCGGCAGGCCCCAGCGGTTGGCTTCCTGGCGGACCTCGGACGGCACGCGCGGGTCGTTGGCGAGGAACCAGAGCAAGCCTTGCTGGTAGGTCCGGTGTTCGGCGAGGATCTCCTTACGGCGCTCATAAGAGGCCTCGGGGTAGTCGTAATTCATCCCGATGTTGTCGAAACTGAAAGGCCCATGGTTATTCGTGTCGGTCTTGCGGTTGGGGAGCAGGTCGAACTTGTGGAACGTCTGGCGCCAGCCGGCATCGAGGACGCGGACAAGCAGCTCGTACTGCGAGGCGTCGTAGTTCGCCGGCTTCGGGAAGGGGAGGCGGTTGTCCGGATGGTCGGTCGCGCACCAGCGGTAGCAATAGGCTTGGACGCGCTTGTCGCCCTCGCCGCGCACGCCGGGTGGTTCAGCCGAGATACGGGGCAGCAGGCCGGAGGAAGGGTCGCCGGGGATCTTATAGGCGCTGACCGGCTTCTTCACCGCGCCGAAGTGGTGGCCATGATGGAGGATGCCCACCTGGTTGCCGTTCCATTCCTCGCCGTAGGCGGAATTCGCCTCGCGACCCACATGGTAGCTGACGCCGGCGGCGGCCAGCAGGTCGCCTTCGTAGGTGGCGTCGATGAACATCTTCCCGGCGAACTTCTTGCCGGAGAGCATCGTGATCTCGGCGATCCGTCCGTCGGTCAGGCGCACGCCTTTGGCGCGGTCGAGCCACTCGTCGCGGAGGACGTTCAGGCCGAACTCCTTCACGTAATCTTCGAAGACTTTCTCGGCCACGCTCGGTTCGAAGATCCACATCGTCCGCTCATCCTTGTCCATCGCGACGGTTCCTTGGCCTTTGTTGCCGAAGGCTTCCGGGCGCTGCCAAGCCCAGGTCGAGTCTTTCTGGTATTCCGCCCAGACGCGGTGATAGAAGTTGCGAGCGAGACCGCCGATGACGGCTTTGTTGCCCGTGTCGGTGTAGCCCAGACCGCCGCTGCTCAGGCCGCCGAGGTGGACGTCGGGTCCGACGATAAGGACGGACTTGCCCATCTTCTTGGCTTGGACGGCGGCGATGACTCCCGCGGAAGTGCCGCCGTAGACGACGACATCGTAGGTCTCGGCCGCGACGAGGCGGAAGGCGAGCAGGCAAGGGATGAGCAGGCGGAGGAGCATGGGAGGCGGGATTCGGATTGAAGCGGGAGTCATCGCATGGCCTTGAGGACATCGCTGCCCTCGACGGTGTTGTTGTTCATGAGCACGATGCGGACGATGTCGGCGGAGGGGATGACCTGGATGGCCGAACGATAGCCTGCGGTGGCGCCGTCATGGACGTAGGCGACATGCTCGGGTGGCCCCACCAGGAAGGCGCCTAGGCCAATCTTGCCTTTCTTGGTCTTGGCGTCGGCATGCGGCCGCAAGGCGAGCTTAAGCGCCGCCTCGATGGGGGTGCGTTCCGGGTGGGCGAGCGCTTCCCCGAAGACGAGCATGTCCGCCGCCGTGCTCCGGAGGCTACCGGCGGGGGCGAATGCCCGGAAGGTGGTGACGATTGCCGGGCCGCTACCGGCGTGAGGCGGAGCCACGGTGCCGGGGCTAGGCAGGTGGCTGGGCAGCGTGTGAGGCATGCCCAAGGGCTTGCAGATCCTCTCGACGACGCAGTCTGACCAAGGTTTGCCGTATTGCTTCGCGACGAGGAAGCCGAGCAAGGCGACTCCGACGTTCGAGTAGCTGCAGTCGTGGGGGCCGTCACGTTTCAGTCGCACCTTCGCGAGCCAGGCCAGCATCTGCGAGTCATCGTAGGTCGAATAGCTCTTGAAGCCGTCGGGGAAGTTGTCCGGCATCCTCGGCAAGCCGCTGGTGTGCGTGGAGAGCTGGCGAAGGCTGATGCGGCCGACGCGGGCGTCGGCGAAGTTGAAGCCGGGCTCGAGGAGTTCCGCCACGTTGGTGTCGAGGGAGACCTTCTTCTCGACGACCGCCTCCGCCAGGAGGATGCCGGTGAAAATCTTCGTGAGGGAGGCGATCTCGAAGACCAGCGTCTCGGGGGCCTGCTTCGGGTCGGGCGATTGCCCGGACAGGGCGAAGCGTTTTCCCTGCGGTGTCTGCTCTGCGGTGACGATGCAACCTGCCGGAAGCCTGGATGATAGCGAATCGGCTGCCTCGGCCAGGGTCTTGGCGTCGCCCCGGACAAGTCCGAGCGCACAGAGGGCGATGACGAGGATACGCGGCATCTTCAGCGGTGGGCGGACTGCTTGGCGATGAAGTTGAGGATCGCGAGGCGGGCGGGATCAGCGTCGTTCCGAAGGTTATGTCCGACCGTGCCGTGGTCGCGGTCGTCGACGCGAAGGGAGTAGTTCTCCGTATGTCCGGCCGCCTTGAGGGTCGTCACGAAGAACATGTTCTCTTCGGCGCGGCTGAGCATGTCATTCTGCGCGTAGATCGTCAGGATGGGCGGGAGGGACTTGCGGATATGGAAGGCCGGCGCGGCCTCGTCGGACGTGATGCCATAGCGTGCTTGGCCACGTTCTTCGCGGACGGTGTAATGGTTGAAGACCTGGCCGCTGACTTGGGCGATGCCGGCGACCGAGCCGAGCGTGAGTCCGTGCGGCTTCAGCCGTTCCGGGTCCATGCCCACGAGCAGGGCGAGGTAGCCGCCGGCCGAATGGCCGCCGATGAAGACCTTGCGCGGGTCGCCGCCGTGAGCGGCGATATGCTTGACCGTCCAGGCGAAAGCCGCGGCGGCATCGTCGACGTAGGCCGGATATTTGGCCTTCGGGCTGAGCCGGTAGTCAGGCGTCACCACGGCCACCCCCGCCCGGGCCAGGCTGGCGCGGATCTCGGCGCAGTATTCCGAGTTCAGGTCCTTGCCGCCGTTCTTCAGTCCGCCGCCGTAGAACCATACATAGGTCGGAAAACCTTTCGCGTCGGCCGGCAGGGTCAGGTCGAGCTTGCAGCGTTCTTGCTCATACGGCGTCTGCGAGATGACATCGTCCTTGTAGGCGATGTCGCGAAGCGTGCGGACTTCGCCGGCCTCGAGGCCCGTGAAGGCGAGGATGGCCAGCAGGCGGACGAGGCGATTCATCAGGCGATGAGCGACTGGACGATCTTCCCGTGGACGTCGGTGAGGCGGAAGTCTCGTCCCGAACTGCGGAACGTGAACTCCTCGTGATTGAAGCCGAGGAGCCGGAGGATGGTCGCGTGCAGGTCGTGGACGTGCACGACGTCCTTGACGGCCTTGAAGCCGAACTCGTCGCTCTCGCCGTGGACGTGGCCGGGCTTCACGCCGCCGCCGGCCATCCACATCGTGAAGCCGTGGCTGTTATGGTCGCGGCCGTTGATCTTGCCGGCGTTGGAGCCCGGGGTCGGGAGTTCGACGGTCGGGGTGCGGCCGAATTCTCCGCCCCAGATGACGAGGGTCTCGTCCAGCATCCCGAGGCGCTTGAGGTCGGTGAGCAGCGCGGCGATCGGCTGGTCCGCTTCCATCGCCAGTCGCTTATGATTCTTTTCCAGGTCGTCGTGGCTGTCCCAGGGCTGACCGGCGCCGTGCCAGAGCTGGATGAAACGGACGCCGCGTTCGGCGAGGCGACGGGCGATGAGGAACTGGCGGCCGAGGGTCGTGTCGCCGTACATCTCGCGGGTCTTTGCGGATTCGCGGCCCACGTCGAAAGCGTCGGTGGCCTCGAGCTGCATGCGGTACGCCATCTCGAAGGACTGCGCGCGCGCCTCGAGGGCGGCGTCTTGGGGGCGGACGGACTGGTGCGCGGCGTTGAGCTTGGCCAGCAGGTCGAGCTGCTTACGTTGGGCGGGGCGCGAGAGACCGAAGTTACGGATGTTCTCGATGAGCTCTTCGACAGAACGCTTGGAGGTGTCGACGTAGTTGCCTTGGTAGACTCCGGGCAGGAAGCCGCACTGCCAGTTCTGGGTCTCCTGGATCGGGAAGCCGCCCGGGCAGAGGGTCATGAAGCCGGGCAGGTTCTCGTTCTCGGTGCCGAGTCCGTAAGTGACCCAAGAACCCATGGACGGACGGACCTGGCGGGCCTCGCCGCAGTTCATCAGCAGCAGGGAAGGCTCGTGGTTGGGCACGTCGGCCTTCATCGAGCGGATCACGCAGAGGTCGTCGGCGTGTTCGGCCGTCTTGGCGAAGAGTTCGCTGACCTCGAGGCCGCTCTTGCCGTAGCGCTTCCAGGCGAAGGGAGAACGGAAGGCCGCGCCCGTGCGACGTTCGGTGGCGATGTAGTCGCCCGGCAGTTTCTGACCGTGGTATTTGTCGAGGGCGATCTTGCGGTCGAAGGTGTCGACCTGCGAAGCGCCGCCGTTGGCGAAGATATGGATGACGCGCTTGGCCTTGCAGGGGAGCGGCGCCTTGCGGGCGGCGAGCGGACGCAGCGGGTCGACGCGGATGTCGGTACCCCGAAGTTCCTGCTGGAGCAGCGAGGCCATGGCGACGCCGCCGAGACCCATGCCGACGCGGCGGAGGAACTCGCGACGAGAGCCTAGGGAGAGTGGATCGATATGGTGCATCAGTCGGCGAAGGCGAATTCGTTGCTTTGGAGGAGGACCTGGGCGAAGGTCGATAGGGCCGACTGGCGGTCCGGCTTGCGGCCGAACTCGCCGGCGGCGGAACTGATCACCTCGCCGGTCTGGGCGTCCTTGATGACCGGTGACCAGCTGAAACCGTCGCTGTTGGAACCCTGGTATAGGTCGGCGATGAAATCGATGCTTTCACCGGCGGCGAGATCCACCGAAGCGAGCTCGACAGGGGCCGAGCTCCCGCCCTTGACGATGATTTCGGCGAGGAGGCCGCGGCGCGAAGAGACGATCCGCGCACGGACGCCGTCGCTGGCCTTGCTCTGGACCGCGAGGGAGCCTTCGAGGCGGTACTTGCCGGGGCTGCCGGCTGTCCAGCGACGGATGGCGGCGGTCTCCGGCAGGCTGCCCGTATGTCCGCCCTTGGCGGTCAGGAAGACATAGGCGTACTTCTTATCCGGGATCTGCGCGGTGGGGGAGATGCGGTCTTTGGCGTGGGTCGTCATCGCCGTGAA
>JBDKIN010000034.1:0-12883 GCA_039797095.1 Verrucomicrobiota bacterium | reverse complement strand
CCTTCTCGCGCTCCTCGAGCGCCCGCTTGTATTCGTCGAAGAGCAGCTTCGTCCGCGGATAGTTGGCGGAGGACATCAGGCGGGCGATGCCGTCCTTCGTCGGGTACGGCATCTGGTAGCGGCGGTTGTCGATCCGCAGGATGTAGCGATCGCCAGGTTGGTCGTAGAGGATCGGCAGCGTCTGCGGGGCTTCCGGCGGCGGCGCTGCGGTCGTCGCGGCCGTCGCGGTCAGGGCGGTCAGGGCGGTCAGCAACGCGAGCAGGGCGGGGAGGGCCTTCACGGAGAGATTCCTAATCCGCCGGCCGGGTCCAGTCAAACCGCCTTCTGCGGGGACGCCCGGCGCCGGCTCGCGACGTGCGCGGCGATGAGGCGGTCGACGTCACCGCGGAGGGTGCGGCCGGACTCGTCGGCCAGCCAGAGTTTCAGCAGGCCGGCGTAGAAGCAGAAAGTCTCCTGGGCGGCTAGGCGCGGGTCGAGGCCGGGAGGGGTGAGCTTCGCCTGCTTGGCCGCCGCATAGAGGGCGGTCGTGTCGGCGAGGAACTGATCGCCGGCCGTCATCAGGTCCTGACGGACGCCGGCGAAGGCCCCGATGTACTCGCATTTCCAGAGCATGACCTCGTAGGTCTCCTGGGCGGCTTTCTCTTCGGCCAGCCGGTGCAGCGCCGAGCACAGGCCGAGTTCGAGCCGGCGGAGGGGGTCTCCCGCCGTTTCCTCCGGGAAGCGGAGCAGGACCCCGGTCTGTTTCCGGACGGCCATGAACAGATCCGCCTTGTCGCGGAAGTGCCAATAGACCGCCCCGCGAGTCACGCCCGCCTCTTTGGCGACCTCTTCGAGCGACGTATTCGTGACCCCGTGGCGGCTGAAGACCTCGCGGGCGCAGACGACGATTCGGTCACGGGTCTGAGCCGCTTCGGCTTTGGTCTTGCGAGCCATGTCGGGGTGCCTAGATTTACATACATGTCTGTATGTAAACCCCTTTCTGTCGAGCGCCTTCTGCTCGGAGCCGCCTTGCTGGCCTTGGTCGGTTGCGGTCAGGAGAGCGCCCCGCCGGCCCCCGGCCCGCTGCCCGTGGCCATCATGACCGTCGCTCCGGCCGACCTCGCCCAGCAGGCCGTCGCCCCGGCGCAGGTGGAAGGCGTGCGCGAAGTGGAAGTCCGGGCGCGCGTGACCGGCATCCTCCAGACCGTCGATTACGCCGAAGGCGCCAAGGTGAAGGCGGGCGATCTCCTCTTCCGCATCGATCCGGCGCCTTATGCCGCCGCCCACGCGCTCGCGCGCGCCCAGTTGGCGCAGGAGGCCGCCCGCGCGGAGCAGGCGAACGCCGAGGCCGCCCGTCAGGCCGCGCTCTTCAAGCAGAAGGCCGCGAGCCGCAAGGAAGCCGATGACGCCCAGGCTCAGGCCGCCGCCGCCGTCGCCGCCCGCGACGCCGCCGCCGCCCGCGCCGAGCTGGCCAAGCTCGACCTCGATTATTGCGAAGTCCGTTCCCCCATCGCCGGCGTGGCCGGCCGTCGCCTCCGCACCGAGGGCACCCTCGTCAATCCGATCGGCCCCGACGGCCTGCTCACCACCGTCGTCCGAGCCGACGAAGTCTGGGCGCGCTTCGGCCTGGCCGAGTCTGATTTCCACCGGCTCTTCCCCGCGGGCGCCGCGGGCGCGCAGGGCGCCGACGTCGCGCTCCTGCGGCCGGACGGCTCGTCGCATCCTGCGCGCGGCAAGGTGGACTTCGCCGCCACGCAGGTCGACACCCGTCTCGGGACCGTCCAGCTCCGCGCGCGTTTCGCCAACGCGGACGATGCGTTGCTCGCCGGCCAGTTCGTGCGCGTGCGCATCACCGGCGGCAAGGCCAATGACGCTTATCTCGTGCCCCAGCAGGCTTTGGTGCAGGCCCCTTCGGGCCGTTCCGTCTTCGTCATCGGCGCGGGCGACCGCGCGGAAGCGCGGACCGTGACCTTGGGTGAGACCCAGGGCGCGGACATCGTCATCCTCGCCGGCCTGCGCGTCGGTGACCGAGTCATCCTCAACCAGCTGCACAAGCTGCGCCCGGGCGCCCCGGTCGTCGTCGCTCCGGCCAAGAAGTAAATGGGCTGGGACTTCTTCATCCGCCGCCCGATCTTCTCGGCGGTCCTCTCGGTCGTCATCGTCCTGATCGGCGGCCTCGCGCTGCTGAACCTGCCGCTCTCGCAGTACCCGCAGATCGCGCCGCCGACCGTGACCGTCGTCGCGAGCTATCCCGGCGCCTCGCCCGAGGCCCTCGTGAACAACGTCGCCGCCCCGCTCGAAGAGCAGATCAACGGCGTCGAAGGCCTCCTTTACTATTCCTCCAACGCCTCCTCGAGCGGCGCGCTGAGCATCACCGTCACCTTCGAGAACGGCGTGGATCCGGACATGGCCACCATCCTCGTGGCCAACCGCGTCAAGCTCGCCGAGCCGCGGCTGCCGGAGGAAGTGCGCCGTCTCGGCGTCATCACCAAGAAGCGTTCGAACGACATCCTCATGTCCGTCTCGATCGTCTCGCCCAACGCCACGCGCGATTCCGTCTTCCTCAGCAACTACGCCTCTTCCACCGTCGTCGAGGAGCTCAAGCGGCTCCCCGGGGTCGGCGATTGCGGCGTCTTCGGCGCCCGCGATTACGCCATGCGCGTGTGGCTGCGGCCGGACCGCATGGCCGCGCTCGGCGTGAGTTCGGCCGAGGTCGTGCGCGCCATCCGCGCGACCAACACCCAGTACGCCGTCGGCCGCCTCGGCCAGGAGCCGTCGGTCGACGCCGCCTTCGTGGTGC
The DNA here is from genome assembly GCA_039797095.1 of Verrucomicrobiota bacterium. Lineage (GTDB taxonomy): Bacteria > Verrucomicrobiota > Verrucomicrobiia > Opitutales > UBA953 > UBA953. The sequence goes on along the minus strand of JBDKIN010000034.1, from coordinate 10,104 downwards.
CCGTCGTCGCCCGCGGCCGCCTCGCCACGCCGGAGCAGTTCGGCGAGATCGTCCTGCGCGCCGGCGCCGGCGAAGGCGCCCTGCGTCTCCGCGACGTCGCCCGCATCGAGCTCGGCTCCCAGAGCTACGAGCAGCTGAGCATGCTCGACGGCAGGCCCGTGGCCGGCATCCGCGTCTTCCTGCAGACCGGTTCCAACGCGCTCGACACGGCCGACCGCATCGTGAAGCGCATGGACGAGCTCACGCGGCAGTTCCCGCCGGACGTCGCGTACGCGATCCCCTTCGACACCACGCGCTTCGTACGCTCCGCCATCGGCGAGGTGCGCAGCACGCTCTTCGAGGCCGCGCTGCTGGTCGCGATCGTCGTCTTCCTCTTCCTCGGCTCCTGGCGCGCGACGCTCATCCCCATGATCGCCGTGCCCGTCTCGCTGATCGGCGCCTGCGCCGGCCTGTGGGTGATGGGCTACGGGATCAACATCCTGACGCTCTTCGCGATGGTCATCGCCATCGGCATCGTGGTCGATGACGCCATCGTCGTCCTCGAGAACACCGAGCGGCTCATGCGCGAGCAGGGGATGAGCCCCTTCGACGCCGCCCGGGAATCGGTGCGCGAGGTCGCGGGCGCGATCGTCGCCATCGTCTGCGTGCTCGTCTGCGTCTTCCTGCCCGTCGCCTTCCTCGGCGGCATCGCGGGCGTGCTCTACCGCCAGTTCGCCGTCACCGTGGCCCTTTCGGTCATCCTCTCGGGCTTCGTCGCGCTCACCCTGACCCCGACGCTCTGCGCGCTCATGCTCAAGCCGCACGTCCCCGGCGACGGCGGCCGGCTCGCCTGGCTGGTCGACGGTTTCGGCCGCGGCTTCGGCCACGTCGCCGCCTGGCATGGCCGCGTCGTGCGCTGGCTCCTCGATCATCCGCGCGCGGCCGCCGGCGGCTTCGCCGGCATCGTCCTCGCCAACGTCGCGCTCGTCGTGACCATCCCCCGCAGTTTCCTCCCGCCCGAAGACCAAGGCTACCTTCTCGCGATGGTGGCGCTTCCGGATGGCGCGGGCATCAACCGCACGAAGACCTTCATGGACGACCTCACGCCCAAGCTGCGCGAGAACCCGGCGGTCCGCCATACCTTCGCCATCAGCGGGTTCGACCTGTTGGGCGGGGGCGAGCGCACGAACTCCGGCACGATCTTCCTGCCCCTGAAGGATTTCGGGGAACGTCCGCCGGGCGGCGATGTCCTCGCCCGCCAGCTCAACGCCATCGGCATGACGCAGCCTGACGGCATGTGTCTCGTGGTGAACCCGCCCGCCATCCGCGGCATCGGCACCGCCGGCGGCTTTGAATTCTACCTCCAGGCCAAGGAAGACGACGACCCGGCCCGGCTGGCGGCCAACATCGAGAAGCTCGAGGCCGCGCTGCGGGTCCGCCCGGAGCTCACGGGCATCCGCGTCTTCCTGCGTCCCTCCGTCCCGCAGGTGCTGGCCGAAGTCGACGAGGTCCGCGCGTCCACGCTCGGCGTGTCCCTGCCGGAACTGCATGAAGCGCTGCAGGCCACCATCGGCGTCGTCTACGCCAACGACTTCACCTTGGCCGGCCGCACCTACCGCGTCCTCGTCCAGTCCGAGGCCGCCGATCGCATGGACGCCGCCGCGGCCGGCCGCGTGCACGTGCGCGCGGGCAACGGCGAGATGATCCCGCTCTCCACTTTCGTGAAGTTCAAGCCTTCGGCCGGGCCGGAGCAGCTCGAACGCCACATGGGCTTCCTGTCCGCGCGCCTGATCTGTTCGCCGGCGCCCGGCGTGAGCTCGGGCGAGGCCATCGCGCTCGTCGAGCAGATCGCCGAGGACATCATGCCCGTCGGCTACGGCATCGACTGGACCGCGCAGGCCCTGCAGGAGAAGCGCGCGGCGACCTCCGCCTTGCCCGCCTTCCTCCTGGCCCTGCTGATGGTGTTCCTGATCCTCGCGGCGCTCTACGAAGACCTCGCGCTGCCGCTCGGCGTGCTGCTCACCGTGCCCTTCGCGCTCCTCGGGGCGCTGCTCGCGATCTTCGCGCGCGGCATGCCCAACGACATCTACTTCCAGATCGGCCTGGTCACGCTCATCGGCCTCGCGGCCAAGAACGCGATCCTCATCGTGGAGTTCGCCGAAAGCGCGCGCCGTGCCGGCCGCTCCGCCGCCGAGGCCGCCATCGAGGCCGCCCGCATGCGCATCCGGCCGCTCGTCATGACCTCCATGGCCTTCGTGCTCGGGGTCGTCCCGCTCGCCTTCGCCGGCGGCGCGGGCGCCGCGGCGCGCCAGTCGATGGGCACGGGCGTGCTCGGCGGCATGCTGCTCGACACCTTCGTGGCCACGCTCTTCATCCCTTGGTTCTTCCACCTCCTTTCCGGCCGCAAGGAGAAGGCCGTCGTCCAGCCATGAAGCCTTTGCCTTTGATCTTCGTCGCCGGCCTGTTGGCCGGCTGCGCGCTCGGTCCTGATTACCAGCCTCCGGCGACGCCCACGGCCGAAGCTTATCCTGAGGCCGGGCAGGGCGGCGTCGCCGTCCGCGCCGAGTGGTGGAAATCCTTCGACGATCCCGAGCTCGACGCGCTGGTCGCGCGCGCTTTCGCCGCGAATACCGATCTCCGCCAGGCCGTCGCGAGGGTCGAGGAGGCCTCCGCCGTGCTCAGTGAAGTCGAGGGCGCCTCCTTGCCGCAGGTGGACGCCACCGCCGTCTCCCAGCAGATCAAGATCAGCGAAGGAGGTTTCAACCCCAACCTCGCGCTGAACGGACGCGTGCGCACGAACCAGCGCGCGGCGCTCTCCACCGCCTTCGAACTCGATTTCTGGGGTCGGCTCCGTCGCGCCGAGGAAGGCGCGCGGGCCCGTCTCCTTGCGGCCGAAGAAGGCCGCCGCGTCGTCGGCCTGGCCGTCGGCGCCGCCGTCGTCCGTGCCTACGCCCAGCTGCGCGCCGCCGAGGTCCGGGCCGCGGCGGCCGCCGAGATCCTCGCCGCACGGGAGGCCGAGTCATCCCTCGTCGCCCGCCGAGTGGCCGTCGGCGCCGCCGGTCCGGCCGAGGTCGCCGCCGCGGAAGTCGCCCGGGCGGAAGCCGTCGCGCGTCGTTCCTCGGCTCGCCGGGCCCGCGCGCAGGCCGAGCATCTCCTCGGCGCGCTGACCGGTCAGCCCGCCCTCGTCATCGCGCCGCGTGCCGGAGACGCCTTGCGCGTGCCCGCCCCCGTGGCGGCGGGCTTGCCGTCGGACCTGCTGCGTCGTCGTCCGGACGTGCTCGCCGCGGAGCAGGCGCTCGTCGCCGCCAACGCCCGCATCGGTTTCGTGAAGGCCGCCCGTTTCCCGACCTTCTCCCTGACCGCCGCGCTCGGCACCGAAAGCCCGGACCTCGAGTCGCTCTTCGGTCCGCGCAACAGCACCTCGGCCCTCGGGCTCGGGATGCAGCTGCCGTTGTTCGACGCCGGCCGCGGGGCCGCGCGCGTCGATGCCGCGGTCGCCGTCCGGAACCAGGCGGCGGCGGCCTACGAACAAGCCGTCCTGAATGCTTGCCGCGAAGTCCGCGACGCCTTGGTCGACGTCCGCGAGACCGCCGCGGCGGCCAGCGCCGCCGAACGACGGGCCCGCGCGGCCCGGGAAGCCTTCCGCGTCGCCGAAGCCCGTCAAGGCGCTGGCCAGGCCGGTCCTGCCGAGCTCCTGTTGGCCCGACGCGACCAGGCCGAATCGCTGGCCGCGGTGGCGGAGGTCCGCCTCGAGCGGATCACGGCCCAGGTGGACCTCATCCGTGCCTTGGGTGGCGCCCGGCCGGACGAGCCGGCGAAGCGTTAGTCGGCAGAGGAGATTGCCAACGGGCCGGGCACTGCTTTGGGTCGGGACATGCCCACGACGCCCGATCTCTGGACGCAACTCGCGGAGGCCGTCCGGCAGGACGGATTCCTGCTGGCCGCCAGCATCGTGTTCGGGCTCGCCATCCTGCATGCTTTTTCCGCGCCGCTTTTCGCCCGGGCTGCGCATAAGTTGGAGGAGGCCCACCGTGAGGCCGTCCGCGAGGGCAGGGCGCCGGTCAACGAGCGCGGGGAATCTTCTTCCCTGCGGGCCGCCGTCATGCACCTGCTCGGCGAGGTCGAAGCCGTCTTCGGCATCTGGACCTTCGTGCTCTTCGGCCTCCTCATCGCCTGGCCGGGCAAGGGCTGGGATTTCGCCTGCCGTTACGTCGAAAGCGGGGATTACGCCGCCGTGCTCGCCGGGGCGCCGCCCGCCGGCCCGTCCAAGTTCGTCGAGCCCCTGTTCGTCTTCATCATCATGACGCTCGCCGCCGCGCGGCCCGTGATGGCCTTGGCGGCGCGGCTGCTCGGGGGCGTGGCCTGGCTGCTCGGCGACGGCACCGCGGCGCGTTGGTTCGTGATCCTGACCTTGGCCCCTTTGTTCGGTTCGCTGATCACGGAGCCCGCGGCCATGACCATCGGGGCGTTGCTGCTCTCCTCGCAGTTCTTCGTCCTGCGGCCCAGCGACCGTCTCAAGTACGCCACCTTGGCGCTGCTCTTCGTGAACATCTCCGTCGGCGGCGCCCTGACGAACTTCGCCGCGCCGCCCATCGTGATGGTCGCCTCCAAGTGGAGCTGGTCGACGGCGGATGTCTTCGCGCACTACGGCTGGGCCGCGGTCGCCGCCATCCTCGTCTCCAATCTGACTTACCTGTTGGTCTTCCGCGGTGAGCTTACGCGGCTCAAGGCGGACGAGTCAGCCGCGCCGCGCCGGGAAGCGATTCCGGCCTGGGTGACGGCGGTCCATCTCCTGCTGATGGTCTGGACGGTCGCCATGCTCGCAGGGCATCGTCCGATCCTCATGACCGGCGGATTGCTCGTCTTTCTGGCGTTCACGGTCGCCACGCCGCAGTGGCAGGACCCCGTACGCCTGCGGGGGCCGCTCCTCGTCGGCTTCTTCCTGGCCGGATTGGTCGTCCTCGGCGGGCTGCAGGGCTGGTGGATCTCCCCGGTCATCATGCGTCTGAATGAAGGTGCGCTCATGGCGGTCTCGACCTTCCTGACCTCTTTCAACGATAATGCCGCGATTACCTACCTGGCTGCGCAGGTCCCGGCCTTGGCGGCACATGGGGCTGAAGCCGAAGCTCTCAGGCACGCCGTGGTGGCTGGGGCCCTCGCCGGCGGGGGTCTGACCGTCATCGCCAACGCCCCCAATCCCGCCGGGCAGTCCATCCTAGCCCCCCATTTCGGACCCGGGGTCTCCCCATTTCGGCTCCTTCTTTGGGCTTTGCTGCCCACCGCGGTCGCCGTGGCCTGCTTCGTGGTCATCCGCTGACCGAGGGTTTTTGGCTGTTCAAGGCAGCGGGGTGGCCCGTAGAATGACATCTCCCCTCAGTTTTCCTTTCCCTATGACTCCCCGTCGTCGCTCCGGTTTCACCCTTGTCGAACTTCTCACCGTGATCGCCATCATCGGTGTCTTGGCCGCCGCCTTGTTCCCCGCCATCGGGGGCATCCGGAAGCGGGCCCGTCAGGCCTCTGCCCAGACCGCCTTCACCCAATGGGCCGGCGGCATCACCCGGTACAAGCAGGTCTATGGATTCTACCCCAATATCGGCCAGAATTACCAGACCAGCACCGACAGCCTGCATCTGCTCGAGGCGCAGTCCGTGAACCAGCGCTTCGTCATGGCCATCTCCGGCCGCATGCCGACCGGCACCGCGCTCTCCCCCGAGAATCGCAAGGCCCTGAACAAGAACGCCGAGGAGTTCTGCGCCTTCGGTAAGGATGACTTCGAAAGCCAGGACGGCTTCACCGACACCAGCATGCTCGTCGACCGTTTCGCTAACCGTAAGATCCGCGTGATCTTCGACACCGACAGCAACACGAGCATCCGTAATGTCAGCGGCGTACCCGGCGGCGCCCTTTCGGTCCCGGCGGACATCCGTGCGATCACGCTCGCGACCGGCATCCCGGCACGCGTCATCATCTACACCACCGACATCGCCCCTGACTTCGGTAACTACGACGACAGCCTCGGCGCCGAAGACTTCGCTCAGGTCATCGCCATCCAATGACTTCCGTGCGCAAAGCCGTCCGGAAGGGCTTCACCTTGGTGGAGCTCCTGCTGGTCATCACGATCATCCTGCTGATCTCGACCCTGTTCCTCGGGCTGTCGACGGGTGACGGCGGCGGTCTGCCGGCCGGACAGCGCTTCCTGGCTTCCTCCATCCGCACGGCCCGCGCGATGGCCTTGATGAACCGCGGTCCGGGCACCACCGGCGTGACTTACAACGGCCGTTACCGCCTCCTCATCCTCAACGACCCTAACGACGAGGCCAACCACCTTCGCCAGTTCGTCATCGCCGTCGGCGGCGTCGGCTCGGCCGACCCGGCCCTCGGTGGCGCCGATCCGGCCACGATCAACAACACTTCGGTCGCTCCTTACCGCTGGTTCTCGCCGGAGCCGCCTCAGCTCCTGCCCACCGGGGTCGTCTTCGTGCCGCCGGCTTCCGACACCAGCACCACGATGGAACTCGCCGTGGCGGCTAACACCCGGCGCAGCCTGATCGGCCAGCTCGCCGACCAGATCGGTTCCAATGCTAAGGATTCGCCCGCCAGTTCGCCGCCTTGGATGGAGTACGCTCCGACGACCCAGCCGATGGCCCTCTCGGAGATGACCGCGGAGTTCAATCCCAAGCGCTGGTATTACGTCGAACTCCAAGGTTCGGGTTCCTCGAACCATCTCGGCCGGGTGCTCCTCGTCCTGGCCAAGGGCGTCGTGCGTAACACCGGCGTCGGCCGGGCCGCCATCGACGTCGGTTCCGAGAACCAGTTCGCCGCCATTTCCCTGCGCCCCAACGGCGACGTCTCGATGACGCTTGACGCCGATGAGATGGACAAGGCCCGCTAATTTCCCTTCCCCGATGACTCCTGCAAGCACGACTCCTTCCTCCCGTCCGGGTTTCTCGCTGATCGAGGTGACCCTCGCCATCGGCATCGTCGGCGTGGCCATCCTCTCGTTGGTCGGCATCCTCGGTTCGACCTTCCAGCAGGTCGACGACATCATGCAGACGAACCGGGCGCTCGCCGGCGTCAGCCGTCTGGTCGGCGCGCTGGATAATCCTCGTTCCATCGTCTTCGTCGACGCCACCGGGGAGACGGTCCCCAACAACAGCCGCTACATCATGGAGGCCGGCCTGAACCTCGACGGCGGCAATCCTTCGGCTTCGAACTTCGACATCGCCTACCGTCTGCTGCAGCGGGCCCGGGACAACGGCAACAACGCCGTCTGGCTCTACGTCTACGAGCGCAAGATCGTCGCGACGGAGAACGACAAGACCGGTGACGCCACCTACGCCTTGTTCTCCAATCCTTCGATGATCGAAGTCGCCTTCTGCAACGGGAACAACCTGTCGCAGGCCGCCGCCGCCGGCCGTAACATCATCGGCGCTCCGATGCGCGTCCGCCTTTCGCTTTCCAAGCTGCTCGTCGGCCAGCGCGCGGAGATCGATTCCACCAACCTGGAGCCGCGCCTCACTCCCGTGCCTGCGCCGCCGTGGGCGGCATCGCCCGTGCCGCCTCAGCCGTCCGCCTACGCCCTGGCTTACCTCCCCGTCGTCGCCGAATTCTTCACGCACGACTACAGTGCGTTCAGCGAATTCAGCACCCGTACCGAGACGCCCCTCGTCGTCCAGAACATCGTCATCAGCCGATGAGAAACGTGCTCCGCTCCGTCCGCGCCGGCTTCACCTTGCTCGAAGTGATGGTGTCCACCGCCATCATGGTGGTGATCGTCCTCACCGTGGTCTCCATCGCCTCCGATACCTTGCGCGTCTATGACCGCGCGGTCGCGGACCTCTCCACGCAATCCGAGGCGCGCGGCGTCCTGGACGCGATGGACAATGATTTCTCGACCGCCGTGCTGCGGGCCGACGGACGTTGCTGGATGGAGATCGTCGTCCCCGGCAGCGCCGACGTCGCCGGCGCGCCCGGCCCGGTCGGCAACCTGCAGCCGACCGATCATCCCATCGTCATGCTGTTCGCCGCGCCGCCGGACCGTCCGCGCTGGACTCCGGGCGCCAATCGTCGCGCCCTGCGCGGCGACGTCTCCGCCGTCGCCTACCGCATCGGCCAGCGCTCGCCGTTCGACGCGCCGGGCGAGAAGATCCAGCAGGTGTACGGCGTCTACCGCACCCTGATCGACTCCGAGAGCACGTTCGCCGAGGCGATGCCCCTCATCCTGAGCTCGACCATGGATCAGCCCCGCTATCCGTGGGACTACTGGTCCGGCGCCCGTCGCTTCGCGAATTATTCGCGCCTCCCGAATCCCGATTACGAGACCCGCGCGCTGATCGACGCCAACGTCTCCAGCACGACCCCGTGCTGGACGATGGACGAGAACAACTTCATCGCTTCGAACGTCGTCGCGATGAACATGGTCTTCTGGTGCAGCTCGATGCTGCCCGCCACCGCCGGGGACGCGGCGCAGGCCGCCAACAGCAGTTTCCTCAAGGATCCCCTGGGTCGCCAGCCCCAGTCCTTGCGCCCGGTGGTCTTGGTCGGCCGAGGCGATGACAAGTCTGCCATGCCGGCGAGCCAAGGCGGTTACCTTGCGATGTACAGGGCCGGACAGGGCGTCCCTCGCGTCCTGACGCAGCCGCCGCCTGCCTCCGACGTCGCCCTCCGCTTCGCGCCGGCCGCGGCTCCGGCGGTGCCGATGCCGATGCCGGCTTCCTGGCCGAACATCCATCCCTACGACTACTACAGCACCCGGCTCCGCGTCTTCGCCGATCGTATCTATCCCGACAATCTCCCGCTCCGGATGTCGTCGACGACCGCGATCCCTTATCTCCCTTACTCGCTCAAGGCGGTCGAGGTCTCGGTCACGATCCTGACGCCGGAAGGCTCCAAGGAGCTGCGTTCCCTGCAGATGGTGAACGACAACCAGAAGATCCCGGACACCGACTTCAAGCGGATCGTCTACCAGCACGGACGCAACTACACCCGCTATATCCGGGTGCTGTCCAACGGCGGCTGAGCGGCCGGGTATCCGCGTGATGAAAAAGGGGCGCCATCTGGCGCCCCTTTTTTTTGTCCGACCATAGTTGCGGGCTTATTCCGAGAAGACGCCCATCGCGCGGAACTTGGCGTAGCGCATCGCGATGAGTTTCTCGGGCGAGGCCTTCGAGAGGTCGGCGAGCGAGTCTCGCAAGGTCTTGCGGATGGCGGAGCCCGTGGCGGCCGGGTCTTCCTGGGCGCCGCCGAGCGGTTCCTTCACGACGCCGTCGACGACGCCGAGCTTGAGGAGATTGGGGGCGTCGAGGCGCAGGGCTTCGGCGGCCTTCGGGGCGTGGGCGCGGTCCTTGAAGAGGATCGCGGCGCAGCCTTCCGGAGAGATGACGGAGTAGTAGGCGTTCTCGAGGATGTAGACCTTGTTCGAGACCGCGATGCCGAGGGCGCCGCCGGAACCGCCTTCGCCGATGACGAAGGTGATGATCGGCACGCCGAACTGGCTCATCTCGCGCAGGTTGACGGCGATGGCTTCGGCGACGTGGCGTTCTTCGGAGCCGATGCCGGGGAAGGCGCCGGGGGTGTCGACGAGGGTGATGATCGGGAGGCCGAAGGTGTGGGCCATCTTCATCAGGCGAAGGGCCTTGCGGTAGCCTTCGGGATTCGGGCAGCCGAAGTTACGGCGGAGGTTCTCCTTGGTGTCGCGTCCCTTCTGCTGGCCGATGACCATGACCGGGCGGCCTTCGAAGAACGCCGTGCCGCCGACGGTGGACTCGTCGTCCATATAGAGGCGGTCGCCGTGCAGCTCCTGGAAGTCGTCGAAGAGCATGCCGATGTAATCCAGGGAGTAGGGGCGCCGGGGGTGGCGGGCCAGCTGGACGCGCTGCCAGGGGTTCAGGTTGCCGTAGACCTCGCGGCGGGTCTGCTCCATCTTGGTCTCCAGGGACTTGATTTCCTTGGAAACGTCCATCCCGGCGGTCTCGGAGGAGGCGCGGAGGGAGTTGATCTTGTCCTCGAGCTCCCGGAGGGGCTTTTCGAATTCGAGGGTGAAGCGGGCCTTGGGCGCGGACATGGGCCGTAAGTTGGGCAATCGGGCAGGGAAGGGCAATGGAATAGGGGTAGGGGCAGGGGTGG
>JBDKIN010000033.1:0-4235 GCA_039797095.1 Verrucomicrobiota bacterium | reverse complement strand
CAGCATGAACCCCCTGCTCGCTTCCGTCGTCGCCCTGTCCTTGGGCGTCGCCTCCCTTTTCGCGGCCGACCCGGCCACCCAAGCCTCCGCCGCGCCCAAAGCCGGCGACCCGGAGTTCCGCAAATACCCTATCCCGATCGAGCCCGACGAGAACGTCTCCTATGGCCCTCACCGCATGCAGCGGATCTACTTCTGGCGCGCGAAGTCCGAGAAGCCCACGCCCCTGCTCTTCTACATCCACGGCGGCGGCTGGTCCGGCGGCGACCGCTCGGTGGTCCGTAGCATGCTCAAGCCCGCCCTCGACGCCGGTATCTCCGTGGTCTCGGTGGAATACCGCACGATCAAAGACTCCACGGCGGACGGGCTCGTCCCCCCGGTCAAGGGCCCGATGTTCGACTGCGCCCGCGCCCTCCAGTTCACCCGCAGCAAAGCCAAGGAATGGAATCTCGATAAGACCAAGGTCGCCCTGGCCGGCGGTTCGGCCGGCGCGTGCACGAGCCTCTGGCTCGCCTTCCATGACGACCTCGCCGACCCGCGGAGCGCCGACCCTGTCTCCCGCGAATCCACCCGCGTGACCTGCGCCGCGGTCGGCGGCGCCCAGACCACGCTCGATCCCAAGCAGATGCGCGAGTGGACACCCAACAGCAAATACGGCGCCCACGCCTTCGGCATCACCTGGGACCCCAAGAAGAAGACCTCCACCTTCGACGTCTTCCTGACCGAGCGCGAACGCATCCTGCCCTGGATCAAGCAATACTCGCCCTACGAACTCGTCACCCGCGACGACCCTCCCGTCGGCCTGTTCTACTCCGCCGCCCCGAACCTCGGCAAAGACGAGAAGGACCCGACCCATACGGCGAACTTCGGCGTGAAGCTCAAGGAACACTGCGACGCCAACCAGGTCCGCTGCGAACTCGTCTACCCCGGCGCCGCGAACGTCGTCCACGCCACGGACATGGATTTCATCAAGGCCCACCTGCGCCCTGAACTAAAGTGAGGGTCTGCGCGCTCCTCTTCTCCGCCCTCGCCTTCGCCGCCGAACCCAAGGTCACGGCGAAACGTCCGTCCTCCGCCGAGACCCGCGCGGCCGCGATGAAGCTGGCTATCGACATCCCGAGTTCGAAAGACGGCTCCCTGCAGAAGGTGATCTATTGGCGGCCGGAGTCTGCCGCGCGTGACGCCACCGGCCCCGCGGTACCGCTCATCGTCTTCCTGCACTCCTGGAGCGGCGGCTTCGAACAGGGCCCGCCGTGGATCGACCAGGCCAAGAAGATGGGCTGGGTGCTCGTCGCCCCTGATTTCCGAGGCCCCAATAGCCGTCCCGAGGCCTGCGCCTCCGACCTGGCCTCGCAGGACATCCTCGACGCCGTGGCCTACGCCCGTCGCGACGCACGCATCGATGCTTCCCGTATCTACCTGATCGGCGGCTCCGGCGGCGGCCACATGTCCCTCGTCATGGCCGCCCGAGCGCCCGACCTTTGGGCCGGCGTGAGCGCTTGGGTGCCGATCTCCGACCTCGCGGCCTGGCACGCCGAAAGCAAGGCCCGCAAGAACAACTACGCCAAGATGCTCGAGCGGTCCTGCGGCGGCGCCCCCGGCCCGGCGACCGAGGCCGCATACCGCCACCGCTCTCCCCTCTTCCACCTCGCCGCCGCCAAGGGCGTGCCGCTCGACATCAACACCGGCATCCACGACGGCCACACCGGCTCTGTGCCGGTGAGCCATTCGCTCCGCGCCTTCAACGTGCTGGCCGCACCCGACAAGCAGGTGTCCGCCGCAGACATAGACTTCATGGTCCGCGAACAGAAGATCCCCGGCGCCCTCGCCGCCGAGACCCAAGTCGACCCCGAACGCCAGAAGGCGACCCTCTTCCGCCGCAGTTCCGGCAACGCCCGCGTCACGGTCTTCGAAGGCGGTCATGAATCCGAATCCTCGGCCGGCGTGCTCTGGCTTTCCCGCCAACGCCGAGGCCAGCCCGCTGACTGGAGCCTCGGCGCGACGCCTGGCCAGACCGGCGCCGTGACCGAAATCTCAAAATAACTTTGCCATGAACTCCCTCCGACTGCTCTTCGCCACCTGCGCCTGCGCCCTGGCCCTCGCCGCCGACCGTAAGCCCAACATCCTTGTCATCGTCAGCGACGACCATGGCTACGCCGATGTCGGCTTCAACGGCGGCAAAGCCGTGCCGACCCCCCACTTGGACGCGCTGGCCGCTTCCGGCGTACGCTGCACCAACGGCTATGTCTCCCATCCCTTCTGCTCGCCGACCCGCGCGGGCCTGCTCACGGGCCGCTACCAGCAACGCTTCGGACACGAGAACAACCCCGCTTATAATCCGACCGACGCCGTGGCGGGCCTGCCGCTTACGGAGAAACTCCTGCCACAGTTCCTCCAGGAAGCCGGCTACCGGACGGGTTGGATCGGCAAGTGGCACCTCGGCGCGACGCCGGCGCACACACCCTGGGCCCGCGGCTTCGAACAGACCTACGGCTTCATCGGCGGCGGCCATTCCTTCTCCGCCTGGGCGATCGACGTGAAGAAAGAATACAACGTCCCGCTGACCCGCGACGGCAAGGTCACGGCGGAAGTCCCCGCCCACCTGACCGAGGCCTTCGGTAAGGAAGCCGCCGGCTTCGTGACCCGCAACGCCGGCGCACCTTGGATGCTTTACCTGGCGTTCAACGCCCCGCACACCCCGCACATGCCCACGGCTGAGCGGGAGAAGCAGTTCGCCGACGTGAAAGACCCCACCCGCCGCAAGTGCCTCGCGCAGATCAGCCTGCTGGACGACGCCATCGGCGAGGTCACCCGGGCGCTCGCGGCCAGCGGACAGACCCAGGACACGCTGATCTTCTTCTTCAGCGACAACGGCGGCACGCCGCCCTCGCTCGGCGCCGACAACACGCCGCTGCGCGCCAACAAAGGTACGGTCTACGAAGGCGGCGTCCGCGTCCCGTTCGTCATCAGCTGGCCGGCCCGGCTCAAGGCGGGCTCGACCTACGACCGCCCGGTCTCCTCCCTCGACGTCACGGCCACGGCGTTGTCGCTGGCCGGCGTCACCTTCCCCTCCGAGCGCAGGCTCGACGGCGTCAACCTCATCCCCTTCCTGCGAGGCGAGACCCAGACCGCGCCGCACACGAACCTCTACTGGCGTACCGGCGGCGGACAAAGCTACGCCGTCCGCTCCGGCGACTGGAAACTGGTCCGCAACGGCAAGCAACCCGACGAACTCTACGACCTGTCGACGGACATCGGCGAAGCGAAGGACCTGGCCTCCGCCCGACCCGAAGTCGTCGCCAAACTCTCCGCCGACCTGTCGGCCTGGGACAAGGAACTGGTCGCCCCGCTCTTCCAGAGCCCCAAAGGCGGCAAGCCCCCTTCCAAGAAGGCGAAGAAATAGGCCCTAACCCCATCTGGTGGGGTTTCGGTGACTTTTCCTCTGGTCGGGCTGGTGAGATTCGAACTCACGACCTCTTGCACCCCATGCAAGCGCGCTACCAGACTACGCTACAGCCCGAGAGAGGAAAGATTGGGTTAAGCCCCAGCCCGGCGGGGATGTCAATCCGACAAACCCAAGCCCGTGGTTTCTCGACATAACCATGGGCTAACCCTAGGAATACCGCATGAGCCGCACCCCCCTGCTCCTGCTTGCCCTCTTGGCTGCCGCCCTCGGCGCGGAGACCCGTCCGAACATCGTCTTCATCCTGGCCGACGACCTCGGTTACGGCGAAGTCGGCTACAACGGCCAGAAGATCATCCGCACCCCGAACGTCGACCGCCTCGCCCGCGAAGGCATGATCCTCACCCGACACTACTGCGGCAACGCGGTCTGCGCCCCCTCGCGCACGGTGCTCATGACCGGTCGCAACCCCGGCCACGCCACGGCCCGCGACAACGGCGACGTCGGCGACCGCGAGCAGTTCCCCCTTCCCACCGGCATCGCCACCCTGCCCGGCACGCTCAAGCAAGCCGGCTATGCGACCGCCGCGTTCGGCAAATGGGGCATGGGCAGTTTCGAGTCCACCGGCAGTCCTCTGAAGCAGGGCTTCGATCGCTTCCTCGGCGTGACCAGCCAGTGGGTCGCGCACAGCCACTACCCTCCCTTCATCCAGGATGACGGCAAGAAGGTGCCGCTCGACAACGGCCCCGACGGCGCACCCGGCCACGGCATCTTCCCGGCTGGCGCCGACCCGCAGGACCCCAAGGCCTACGCGCCGTTCATCGGCAAAGACTTC
>JBDKIN010000032.1:0-9040 GCA_039797095.1 Verrucomicrobiota bacterium | reverse complement strand
CGGCGAGGTCCTGCGGGGAGAGGAGATAGGCCTTGTCACCCAGGTCACGGACCACGCCGTCGACCACGAGTTCGTAAGGCAGGCGGCAGGCCTGGGCGCATTCGCCGCGGTTGGCCGAGCGGCCGCCGAGCGATTCGCTCGTCAGGCACTGGCCGGAGTAGGCGACGCAGAGGGCCCCGTGCACGAAGACCTCGAGGTCGAGCGGCTCGCCCTGGGCGGCCTGTTCCGCCTGCATCTTCTGCATCTCCGGAATCGAGACCTCGCGGCCCAGCACCGCCAACGAAGCGCCGAGGCCGCGGGCGTAATCGACGCCCGCCGCGCTCGTCACCGTCATCTGCGTCGAAGCGTGGATCGGGAAATCAGGGGAGATCCGGCGGATGAGGCGGCAGATGCCGGGATCCTGGACGATGGCGGCATCGACGCCGGCCGCGACGATCGAGCGGAGCGTACGCGCGGCTTCGGCCAGTTCGTCAGGGAAGATCAGCGTATTGAAGGTCACGTAGCCCTTGACCCCGCGGCCGTGCAGGTAAGCCATGAGTTCAGGCAGGTCGGCCTCTTCGAAGTTCTTGGCCCGGACGCGGGCGTTGAAGCGGCCGATGCCGAAGAACACCGCGTCGGCGCCGTTCTCGACCGCCGCGCGGACGCAGTCCCATTCGCCGGCCGGGGCGAGGACTTCGGGCTTACGAAGGGAGGAGAGGAGGCTGGTGGCGGACACGTGGACAGGTAGGCACAGTCCGCCCTTCCCTGCAAAGAGCAATTCAGGCCCCGGACCGCCCGGAAGGCGCTTCCGGGATTGCCCCGGGGCGGCCTTCCCGCCCTAATCGAACCCATGTCCGACAAGCTCGAAGAAATCTTCCAGATGCAGCAGGCGCTCAACAAGCGCATCGGCGTCGAAACCGCCGGCATGACCGAGGAGGAAAAGATCAAATGGGTGCTCAACTACCTCCGCGCCATGCAGCAGGAGATGGCCGAGCTGACCGACTCCGTGCCCTGGAAGTGGTGGGCCAAGTACCAGAAGTTCGACGAGCAGAACGCCCGCGTCGAGGTCATCGACCTCTTCCACTTCCTGATCTCCATCGCCCAGGTCCTTGGCATGTCCGCGGAGGACGTCTACCAGGCCTACCTGAAGAAGAACGCCGTGAACCATCAGCGACAGGACTCCGGCTACGTCAAGAAGGACGAGAACGACTCCCGCCATATCTGACCCCTACCCCCATGCCCCGCCCCTCCGCCCGCCGCCACGGCTTCACCCTCGTCGAACTCCTGGTCGTCATCGCCGTCATCGCGATCCTGGCCACCATCAGCTTCGGCCTGTTCAAAGCCGCCAACGACGGCCGCAACAAGTCCAAGTCCAAAGGCGAAGTCCAGGCCATCGCGATGGCCGCCCAGAGCTACCGCAAGACCTACGGCGACTTCCCGGCCTGCTTGAGCGGCCAAACTGAAAGATACCGGCGCGACCTGCTCGACCAGCTCGTCGGGCGTCGCGTGTTGCGCGTGACTACCCCGGGCTCCACGCCGACCCTGCTCGCCTTCGATAGCGCCAGCCTACCGGGCGGGGCGAACCGTCAGATGCGCAGCTTCCTCAGCCAAGGCGATGTCATGACCAATGACGACTCCCAGCTCACCGCCAACGACTGGCGCGGCGACAACGCCGCCTGCCGTGAATTCGTCGACGCCTGGGGCAATCCTTACGATTACCGCTATCGCGTGCTGACGCCCGCCCGTTTCGGCGAGTGGAAATCCCCCAACTACCTCCTCGTCTCCTGCTCCGTCAATTTCAACGAATCCACGGTCCAAGGCGAACCGCCGCTGGCCGGCGAGTACTGGGATCCGGCTCCGTCCGGCGGTTCCACCATGGAACGCTCCGGCATCGTGCCCCCGACCTACTTCGACGAAAGCGGCTCCACCGGACCTTTCCGCGCGGACAATATCGTCAACTGGGCGAACTGACCTCACGGGCCAGCGGGCGCTTCATCGCCAAGGCCAGGCCGGCGCACAGCAGCCAGGCTAGCGCCACCGTGGCCAGCGTATGGGACAGGAAGTGCTCGCCCCGGGCGATCTGATAGAAGCCCATCCAGGATCCTACGAAGAGCCCGAGGGCCAAGCCGCGCCAACGGCGCGTGCCAAGGATCCAATACAGCCCCATCAAGGCGAAGCCGCCGCTGGCGTGGCCCGCGGGAAACGCATGGCTCGGATACCCCGCCGGCTTGGGGTCGAACAGCAGGAGATGCTCGTAGATGCCCCCGTAAGTCTTGAGCTCCAGCGGCGTGGCCATGTTCGTGACGGCGCGCAGCTGGGTGGAGACGATCGGCACCACCGCGAGACAGGCCAGGAAGAACAAGGCGCGCATGCGTACGCGGCGGGCGAAGATCGCGGCGAGGATCAGCAGGACCGCCCAGATGATGATGAGCGCCTTAGGGCCGCGGTAGGCCAAGGCATCGCCGAGCGCGTGGCCGTGCGGGATCAGCCAGGCCTTGCCGTCCCAGAAGAACCCCTGGAACCAGTGGTCGAGGGCGTCGCCGCCCGTGCCGGCAAAGCCGAAGAAGCCGACGATGCCGGCGAGGAGGAGGGCCGGCGCGAGCAGCGAGCGCGGCTCAACGGGCGCGAGGTTTCGCGGGGTTCTGGAGTCCGCCATGGTTGAAGAGCTCATCGGTGCCTTGGTAATAGTGGATCGTCTCCTCGACCGCCGCCATATCAGGCGTGGTCACCGGCGTCAGGGCGCCCGTGGCGAGATCGGCCTGATATTGGACCGCCTGCCGCACCGGCTTGAGGACCGTCAGGAGTCCGTCGGGACGCAGCAGGGCGACCTTCTGGTAGTTGCTGATGAAGGCGCGCGGACGATAGGAAGGCGCGAGCGCGTCGGCGCCGACGAAGCGGGAGAGATAATCGACGCCCAGCAGGCCGAGCACGGTGGGCGCGACGTCGATCTGGCTCATCATCGTGTCGAACTTGCGGGGCGCGATATTGCCGGGCGACCAGATGAAGAGCGGGATCTCGTACTTGCGCACCTCGAGCTCGCGCTTGCCGGCGACGGAGGCGCAGTGGTCGGCCACGATGACGAAGACCGTATCCTTGAACCACGGCTTCGTCTGCGCGGCCTTCAGGAAGGCGCCGATGGCGTAGTCGGTATAGGCGACGCCACCTTCGCGACCGACCAGCCCGGCGTCGATCTTGCCGGCCGGCCAAGTGTACGGACGGTGGTTGGAAGTGGTCATCACGAAGTGATGGAAGGGCTTGCCCGCGGCGTGGGCGCGGTCGGCCTCTTCGAGCGACCACGCGAAAGCGTCCTCATCGCAGGCGCCCCAGGCGTTGGCGAAGGTCGGCTGCTTGCCTCGGCCGAGCTGGCGCGGCAGGTCGACGATGTCGTAGCCGTTGGCCTCGAAGAAGTAGTTCATGTTGTCGAAGAACCCGTCGCCGCCGTAGAGGAAGGCCGTCTCGTAGCCCTTGGCCTGCAGGACCGAGCCCAAGGTCGTGAGGTTCTCACAACCCGCGCGGCGCAGGACGGACTGGCCCGGGATCGGCGGGATGGACAGCGACAGCGCTTCCATGCCGCGGACCGTACGCGTGCCGCCTGCGTAACAACGCGAGAACCAGAGGGACTCGCGGGAGAGGCGGTCGAGGTTAGGCGTCAGGTTCTTGGGCTGATATTCCGGCGAACCGTAGCAACCGACGTATTCCGCGCTCAGGCTCTCGATCGTGATCTGGACGACGTTCCACTTGCGAGCGGGCGTCGCCGGCTTGATGCGGCGGGTAATATCATCATTCCCACCCGCGTTCGCGGCCTCGCCGCCTTGGGCGAGCAAGGTCGCGCGGAGCTTCGCGACGGCGTCGGGACGCGACGGATAGAAGCGATGCCATTCGAGCTGATTGGCCCAGAAGGCCGCCAGGAAGGCGTATTCGCCGTTCTTGGCCAGTTCGGCGTCGTAGCTGTTCGCCCAGCCCGGCTGGACGTCACCCATGTGACGGAGGCCGGCCGTCAGCCGTTCGGCGACCGAAGAACGCGCGGCGCTGGCGGTCTTGAGGTCTTGTCGGCCCACAAAATAGGCGACCAGCAAGAAGATCAGCAAAGGCGAAAGCAGCGCAGCGAAATCACGCCAGCGGGGCGAGGCATCGGCCGCGGCGCCCTCTTCCCAGCGACGCACGAAGCCGAGCCGACGCCAGAGCAAGAACAGGCCCGTCGCGACGGCGAGCACCACCCCGATGATCAGCGGCAGGTTGTAGGACTCGCGGATGTTCTTCACGACCTCCGTCGTGTAGACGAGGTAGTCGACCGCGATGAAGTTGAAGCGGACGCCGAACTCCTCCCAGAAGAGGATCTCCGAGATCTTCCAGAACGTGAAGAGGAAGGCCCCGAAGAGCCAGGCCGCGCGCAAAGGCAGGCGCAGCCAGCGGGAAGCCGCACCGTCCCAGGGCCAGACCGCGCCGAGCAGGCCGAGCGGGAGGGTGAGGAACCACGCCATCACGAGGTCGAAAAGCAGACCGACGAGCAGCGACGCGAGGGTCGCCAGACCCCAGGAGACCTCTCCGGACGAGGCGATGAGCAGGCCAAGACGGAGCAGCGAGCCCAGCAGGACGTAACTGGCGGCGAGAAGCAGGGCACCCCCCTGACGCGAACCAAGGACCTTCAAGAACAGCGAATTCACGTCAGGAAAACACAGCAGAATGCGGAGAGAGGGCGAGCCTATTAAGCGCCTTCAGCGCTCCGGCACCTCGTCGACACCGGAACCTCCCCAAGGATGACAGCGACAGATGCGTCGGAAGCCCATCCATCCGCCTTTGAAGAAGCCGAAGCGCCCGAGCGCCGTGGCCGTGTAACAAGAGCAGGTCGGATGATAGCGACAACCCGAGCCGGGGATCAGGTGGAGCGGCTTGGAAAGGAAACGCTGGTAGAACCGGACGAAGCCCAAGGCCAACCATGCCAGCCAGGAAGGACGCGGCTCACTCATGCGGACGGACCGGCCTTAGCTGCCGTGATACGGACGGCCGCGGCGGCATAGACCTTACGCAGCTCAGCCAGCGAGCGCTTCAGCATGCCCGAGCGGATGACCAGCACGACCTCCCAGCCAGCCGGGAAGGCCGCGGCATCCGTCCGGAAAAGTTCCCGCGCCAGACGTTTGGCTCGGTTACGGTCCACGGCCAGCGGCAGGTTCTTCTTGGCGGCGATCACGGCGAACCGGGCCGGACCCGGGGCACCTGACGGCCGGAAGTTCAAAAGAAAAGGCCCGCAATCGAGTCGCGAGCCTTCTTGGCGGAGGCGGCTGAACTCGGCCGAGGCGCGAATTCGACGCTCCCGCGGGAGACGCATGGGGCTCAGGAAGCGCCGAGGCGCTTGCGGCCGATGGCGCGGCGCTTGGCCAGGACCTTACGGCCACCGGGGGTCTTGGAACGGGCGCGGAAACCGCACTTGCGGGCGCGGGAGATCTTAGACGGACGGTAGGTCGGATGCATGGCTTTAAAGGGGACAGCCAAGGGGACGCCCCCAAGGGTGTCAAGCCCCACGCTTCCCGGCTTGCAGGTGCGGGGCGGCGGGGGAGGATAGCCTAATGACCCCGGAAAAAGGCAAACTGAGGCCCACCCCGCCCAAGGCCTACCTCAACCCCGAGTTCATGGGCAGCCCCCAGGCCCGGAGCATCCGTGTCCTGACCGAGATGACCGAGCCGCACGTGCGGTTCAAGAAACACAACGTGCGGAACACCGTCGTCATGTTCGGTTCGGCGCGCACCCTGCCCCCGGAAGTCGCGCGCAAGCGCCTCGAGGAAGCCAAGGCCATGGCCGCGAGCGGCCAGTGCGACGGCGCCGAATGCGCCCACCGCCTACGCGTCGCCGAGATCGACCTGCGCAGCTCCGCCTATTACGAAGCCTGCCGAGAGCTGGCCTTCGAGATGACGAAGTGGTCGCTGCAGCTCCCGGAGTGGCAGCGCTTCCTGGTCTGCTCCGGCGCGGGACCCGGCATCATGGAAGCGGCTAACCGTGGCGCGCACGAAGCTGGCGGACGCTCCGTCGGCCTCGGCATCGCCCTGCCCTTCGAACAGGAGCATAACCCTTACGTCACGCCCGAGCTCGACCTCGAGTTCCACTACTTCTTCGTCCGCAAATACTGGTTCCTCTACCTGGCCAAGGCGCTCGTGGCCTTCCCGGGCGGTTTCGGCACCTTCGACGAACTCTTCGAGATGCTCACGCTCATCCAGACGCGCAAGACCAAGAAGCAGTTCCCGATCCTCCTCTTCGGCTCTCCCTTCTGGAAGAACGTGGTCAACATGGAGACCTTCCAGGAATGGGGCATGGTCTCGCCTGAGGACCGCAACTTCTACGTGCACGTCGACTCCGTCAAGGAAGCCCGCGACATGCTCATCGAGATCATCACCGACCGCTACCTGAAGGGCGACAACGAAGGGCATGACTGAGGCCGTCGCCATCGCCCTGACCACCCTGCCCTCGCGCGAGGAGGCCGATCGTCTCGCCGCCGACGCGGTCGCCGCCGGGCTCGCCGCGTGCGCCCAGGTCGACGGCCCGATCCGCTCCCACTACGTCTGGGAAGGCAAGGTCGAGAGCGAGGACGAGTTCCGCGTGACGTTCAAGTTCGCCGCACGCAAAGGCGCCGACCTCGAAGCCTGGGTCCACGCCCGCCACCCTTACGCCGTCCCGCAGTGGCTGACCTTCGCCGCCGACCACGCTTCGCCCGCCTATCGCGCGTGGGTGCTCGGCGTCCGCTGATCTCATGGACCTCACCGCCGCCAAAGGACTGCTCTACTGCCTGCTCGGGCTCTTCGTGCTCGTCGCCTGGGCGCGCGAACGCCGGAAGCGCCGCCTGACCGGCGAGCCGGAGAAGTTCTGGCCCGGCACGACCTACGCGCCCGCCGCGGCTTATTATATCGCCGCCGCCGGCGCGATCCTGATCACCATCGCCGAAGCCGCGGTCGAGAAGCGCGCCGGCCTCACCGACCAGCAGAGTATTCTTCCCGCGGTCTTCCTCTTCCAGTTGCTCGGCGCCTCGGTGATCGAAGAAGCCTTGTTCCGCGGCTTCGTGGCTCCCGGCGAACTGATGGGCCGTAAGCTCCTCGCATTGATGATCATCGGATCGCTGGTCTTCGCGCTCATCCATAACTTCGACCTCAGCACCGCCGAAGGCAAAGTGAACGCCGTCTTCGCGTTCATCACCTCGCTCTGGCTCTACGTCGTGCGCTTCAATCCGCTGAACCCGGACCGCTCACTGCTGCCCTGTTTTATGGCCCATACCGTGCGTAATCTGGCGGTCTTCGGGATTAAAGCGGCGCAAGGCTTCATTAGTGGGTGATTTGACGGGTCGGGTCGGGCAAATCCGTTGCAACCGCTCCAAGGCTTTGCTGTCTTGGAGTCACCCCCGCTCACGCCCCATGAGCCACCCCGAACAGACGAATCGTCGCGACTTCCTGAAGCTGAGCGCCCTCGCGAGCCTGGGCCTGGCGGCGTCAGCCGAGGCTAAGCCAGATCCGGCGCAGGTGACGCATCGTGCCGCCGCCGACATGGGCATGCCGCGTCCACGTCCCGCCGGCAACAAGCCCGTCTGGGACCTGACGACGAAGCCGCAGGAAAAAATCCGCGTGGGCATCATCGGCCTCAATCGCGGCCGCGCCCACGTCGCCTCTTGCGTCGCCACGCCCTTCGTCGAAGTCGTCGCGCTCTGCGATCTCCTCGACGAACGCGCGCAGGCGCAGGCCGAGATCGTGCGGAAGAAGACCGGACGGACGCCGGCGATCTACAGCGGCGACGAGGACGCCTGGGAGAAACTGGTCGCGCGCGATGACCTCGACGTCGTGTATGTCGCCACCCCTTGGGAATGGCACAAGCCGATGGCCGTAAGGGCGATGGAACTCGGCAAACACGCCTTCGTCGAAGTGAACTGCGGCCTGACGGTCGACGAGTGCTGGGATATCGTCGACGCCTCCGAAAAATACCAGCGCCACTGCCCGATCCTCGAGAACTGCTGCTACGGCGAAGAGGAGCTCTTCGTCCTGAACCTGCAGCGCCAGGGCTTCTTCGGCG
The DNA here is from genome assembly GCA_039797095.1 of Verrucomicrobiota bacterium. Classification (GTDB taxonomy): domain Bacteria; phylum Verrucomicrobiota; class Verrucomicrobiia; order Opitutales; family UBA953; genus UBA953. Next base: position 1,018 of record JBDKIN010000032.1, on the reverse strand, counting down.
ACCTTAAGCACGGCGAATGCGCCTACATCCATGACCAGCGCGGCAAGCCTGGCGCGAGTTTCCTCGATGCCGGCCGCGACTGGCGCCGCCGTTATTCGACGCTCCTGAAGGGCAACCTCTACCCCACCCATGGGCTCGGCACCATCGCCCAATACATGGGCGTCGGCCGCGGCGACGCCTTCAAGTTCGCCGTCTCGGTCTCGTCTCCGGAGTTCGGCCTCACCCAGCTGCGCGAACGCCTGAAGCCCGACCGCGACCGCTCGAAGGACGAAACCTTCGTCACCGGCGACATGAGCACCACGATCGTGAAGACCGAGCTCGGCCGCACGATCGTCGTCCAGCACGACAACACCAGTCCGCGTCCGTATTCGCGCATCAACCTCCTCAGCGGCTCGCTGGCGACCTTCGCCGGTTACCCGAACCGGCTGGCCATCGACGCCGACAACGCGAGCCCGCTGCTCGACCCCAAGGAGAAACGGAACAGCCACTCCTGGTCTTACGAAGGCGAGAAGCTGAAGAAGTTCATGGAGGCCAACCGCCATCCGCTGCTGACCAAACTGCAGGCCGACGCCAAGAAAGTCGGCGGCCACGGCGGTATGGACCACGTGATGAACTACCGCTTCCTGGACTGCGTCCGCCAGGGCATCACCCCGGACATGACCGTTTACGACGCCGCTTCGTGGTCCGCCTTGCTCGACCTCTCCGATCGTTCCGTGCGTGACGGCAGCATCCCCATCGCCTATCCCGACTTCACCCGCGGCGGCTGGAAGACCCTCAAACCCCTCCCCATCGTCTCCTGAACCCCTGCACCCGTCTCTGTCTTCTTCCCCAACCGTCTACCGCTAACCGCCCACCGCTAGAACCTTCCCGTCCATGAACCTCCCCGAAAACCCCAATCGTCGCGACTTCCTCAAACTCGGCGCCCTCGCCGGCCTCGGCCTCGGCCTCAGCGCCGTGCCGTCCGCCGAAGCCAAGCCCGACCCGCGTGACCTCAAGCTCCTCGGCGCGACCGACATCT
>JBDKIN010000031.1:0-3758 GCA_039797095.1 Verrucomicrobiota bacterium | reverse complement strand
TACAAGTGGGTCCTCGGTTCCATGATCAAGTCCTGGCACAAGGCCTGGGGTCAGGAATTCCCCTTCATCATCGTCCAGCTCCCGCGCTTCAAGGCCCGTCAGCCGCAGCTCGCCGTCGAAGATGTCGAGTGGCCGAAGATCCGCGAATCCATGGAGTGGATCGCGGACAACGTCCCGGGCGCGATGATGTCCGTGAACATCGACCTCGGCGAAGAGAAGGATATCCATCCGAAGGACAAGCTACCCGTCGGCGAGCGCCTCGCCTACGTCGCCCTCCAGCGCGTCTACAAAGCCCGCGAGGTCGGCGAGGCTCCCCGCGTCAAGAAGGCCGAACGCCAGGGCGACGCCTTCGTGCTCACTTACGATCGTCCCGTGGTGCTTAAGAACGACGGCAAGGGCTTCGCTTTGCTCGGTGCTGATGACAAGTGGGCCTTCGGTCAGGCCAAGGCCGACGGCGCGACCGTGACCGTCACCGGCGTCAAGGCCCCCAAGGAAGTGCGTTACGCCTGGGCTAACTTCCCCGAGGTGAGCGTCTATTCCGCCGGCCCCGACGGTCTGCCGGCCGGTCCGTATCGTTCCAGCAAGTAAGCCTTACGATGAGCCTTCTTCGTGGTCTGCTCCTGCTCGTCCTTGCAGCCGTCTCGCTGACGGCTCAGGAGGCCTCACCCAAAGGCCTCAAGGTGCTCTCGGCGGGACATAGCTTCCATGTCTGGATGCCGCCGCTCGTCGCCGAGATGGCCAAGGCCGCCGGCATCCAAGGCCACGAGCAGCTGGCGATCTCCTCCATCGGCGGCTCCAAGGTCATCCAGCACTGGGACCTGCCTGCGGCGAAGAACAAGGCCAAGCCGGTCCTCGAGGCGGGCAAGGCCGACCTCTTCACGATGGCCCCGACCTTCCTGCCCGATCCGGGCATCGAAAATTTCACCAAGCTCGGCCTGGAGCATAATCCAAAAATCCGTTTCACGCTGCAGCAGAACTGGGTGCCTTATGAGGATCCGTCCGTCTGGCTGAGCCGCGAGCGTCCGAAGCAGGTGGACCGCGACGGCAAGACCCTCGCCCAACTGAGGGCGATGCATGAACCCTATTTCGAGATGATCGAGGGCCACGTGAAGGAGCTCAACCAGCGTATTCCGGGAGCCAACATCGTGGTCGTGCCCTGCGGCGAGGCCGTCATGGCGTTGCGAGAGAAGGTCATCCGTGGCGAAGCACCTGGCGTACGGACGCAGGGCGAACTCTTCACCGACGTGCTCGGTCATCCGGGTCCGCAGATCCGCGTGCTCACGGGGTACTGTCATTTCTCGGTCATCTATCGCCGCTCCCCGGTGGGCCTGCCCGTGATCAGCCAGCTCGCCAAACTGCCGGAGGCGGAGAAGCTGAACCGTCAGCTGCAGGAGATCGCTTGGAAGGCCGTCACCGGCCACCCGCTTAGCGGCGTGAAGCAGTGAACAGAGCGGATGCCGTAAATTAATCAGAAAGCGGTCGCCGGAGGCTGCGGTCTTGCCAGGCTTTCGCCGGCACCGAACATTCGCGGCCAAGATGCCACGCGCCGTCTGCCTCACGAACGTCGCCCACGAAGGGCCCGGGATGCTGGGAGAGCTGCTGCGCGACGCCGGTTATCAGGTCGAAGTCATCGAGGCGTTCGCCGGCGTGGCCTTGCCGTCTGATCTGGGCGGCGACGACATCCTTGTCGTCATGGGCGGACCGATGGGCGTCGCCGACATCGGTAAGCCCGAGACGCCTTGGCTGGCCCCGGTGGCTGAACTTCTGCGTTACCGTATCGCCAAGGACTGGCCGAACATCGGCGTCTGCCTCGGCATGCAGCTCATGGCTCATGCGGCCGGAGCCAAGGTCGCCCCGATGACCGATGCGAAGGGCGCACGGATACGTATGGTCGGCTGGGGTCGGCTCGATTTCGTGGGGACGGACGTCACCACCCGCGGGCTGCCCGCGAGCATCGAAGTCCTGCATTGGCATGGTGACGCCTGCGAGCTGCCGGTCGGGGCGATCCGCTTGGCTTCGACGCCCGCCTGTCCGGTGCAGATGTTCCGTCTGGGCCGTTCATTCGGCATGCAGTTCCATCCGGAAATCGACGGCCCGACGGCATGCCTTTGGGCCGAGGAGGATGCGGATTTCGTGCGTGCGGCCAATGGTGACGACGGTGTGGCCCGTCTGCAGGCGGCTTCGCCCGCGGCGGCGCAGCGCACCGAGGCCCATCGTCGGAGGCTCCTCGCGCAGGCCTTGGCCGCAGTGACGGCTTGAAGGCTGGCGATGGGGTGGTTGCATCGGCTCACCCCCATGAAGCGTCTGCTCCTCTTTTCCTGTCTGGCTGTCGGCCTCATCGCCGCCGAACCGCCGAAGGGCGAACCGACGAACGCCGCCGAAGCGGCGGCACAGCTCGCGGCCAAGAAGGTCGCTCAGGAGAAGTTCATCGATGATCGCTACCAGGCTTTGGTCGCGAAGCTCTCGCCCGAGGAGCAGGCCTGGGAGAAGGTGCTTCAGGGGCAGCTCGGCAACTTCTACCTCCCCCTGCACAAGCGCGACAAGATCGCGGGTAAGTCGAACGCCTGGGACTTCGTGAAGGATGACCCCAAGCTTCCGCGCGTGCTGCTCATCGGTGACTCGGTTTCCCGCGGTTACACTCAGCCGACGCGGGTGGCTCTCGCTGGTAAGGCCAATGTCCACCGCGCCCCGGCCAACTGCGGTCCGACCGCTTCCGGCCTGAAGAACCTCGAAGTCTGGCTGGGCGAAGGGAAGTGGGACGTCATCCATTTCAACTTCGGCATCCATGACCGAGCCACGCCCGCGGCTGACTACGTGAAGCGACTCGAAGAGATCGTCACCCGCCTCGAGAAGACCGGGGCCAAGCTCATCTGGGCGAGCACCACGCCCATCCCGGACAACCCTGCCCAGAAGCAGACCGCCCAGTCGGTCGTCGAGAAGAACGCCCTGGCGGCCGAGGTCATGACGAAGCACGGCATCCCTACTGATGAGTTGTTCGGCGCGATGACGCCCCGGCTGAAGGAGTTTCAGCCCCCGCTCGACGTCCACTTCACCGGCGCCGGCTACGATTTCCTCGGCGCCAAGGTCGGCGAGTCGATCCTCTCCGTGCTCGCTCGTTGAGCCATGAGCAACCCGTCCCTCCGTATCGCCCGCGCCGGCAAGGAAATCGGCGTCCATCCGCTCGAAGAGGTCCGTCGCCGTCTCGCTGACGGAAATCTTCTGACTACGGACCACTACTGGACTCCCGGCATGGCCGCATGGGCGACCCTGGCGGAACTGCCCGGACCGGTGCGTCAGCTGCCGTTCCCTCGCCCCCTTGAAAAGGAAGCCGGTTTCATCGATGGGATCCTCGGACGACAGGACTCCCATGCCGGCCTGATCCGCCTCTGGGACAAGCTCGCCTCCGCCCCGAGGGAATGCCTGGTCGATGACGCCACCATGGCGGCGATCGACGCCGAGGTCGGTTACGTGGTCCGCAAACGTTGCCGCAAGGAGCTCAAGGCCTGGTATCGTCAGGCCGTCGAAGCGTATCTCTCGGACCGTTACTTCGCGCCGGAGGAGAAGGATAACCTCAAGAACCTCGAGCGGACCTTCGGCCTGACCTCGGCGGAGACCTTGGAACTCCATGGCGACGCGTTCGCCAGCTACTTCAATATCGGTTTCCAGACCTGCATGCTCAGGGACATCCCGTTGGAAGAGAAGGGAAGGGAGATCGCGCTGCTGACGCGCCTCGTGCCGCTGCCGGCGGAAAAGATCGC
>JBDKIN010000030.1:0-10425 GCA_039797095.1 Verrucomicrobiota bacterium | reverse complement strand
TCGTCCGGCACCGCCGCCCTGCATCTCGCCCTCCGTCTCGCCGGCGTGGGCCCTGGCGACGAAGTCCTGTGCTCTTCGCTCACCTTTATCGCCTCGGCTTCGCCTATCACTTATCTCGGCGCCAAGCCTGTCTTCATCGATTCCGAAGAACGCAGCTGGAACATGGATCCCGCGCTCGCGTGCGCGGTCATCGAACAGAAGGCCAAGGCCGGCAAGCCGCCCAAGGCCCTCGTCCTCGTCCATCTCTATGGCCAGTCGGCGGACATCGCCCCCGTCAAGGCCTGTTGTGAAAAGCACGGCGTCCAGCTCATCGAAGACGCCGCCGAAGCACTGGGGGCGACGTATGGCGAAGCCTCCCCCGGATCCTTCGGTCTTTTCGGCGTCCATTCCTTCAACGGCAACAAGATCGTCACCACCGGCGGCGGCGGCATGCTCGTCACCGATGATGCCGAGTTGGCGAAGCAGGCGCGCTTCCTGGCGACGCAAGCCCGCGACGCCGCCCCGCATTACCAGCATTCCGCCATCGGTTATAACTATCGGCTCAGCAACATCGCCGCCAGCATCGGCCTTGGTCAGCTCACGCGCCTGTCCGGCAAGGTCTCGCGTCGTCGCGGACACTTCAAGGCCTATGCCGAAGCCTTCAAGGGCCTCCCGGGTCTGACCATGCAGCCCGAAGCTCCATGGGGCCAGTCGACCCGCTGGCTCACCTGTCTCACCATCGATCCTGCGATCGCCAAAGTCACCCGCGAGCAGGTCCGTCTCGCGCTCGAAGCCGAGGCCATCGAAGCCCGGCCCGTCTGGAAGCCCATGCACCTCCAGCCCGTCTTCGCCTCCGCGGAGACGCACGGCGGCCAGGTCAGCGAACGACTCTTCGAGCATGGCCTCTGCCTCCCTTCCGGCGCCGGCATGAACGAAGCAGACCGTAGTCGCGTGATCGCGACTTTCACCAAGGCTTTCGACCGGTAGGGAGAGCCCTGCGTCCCGGACTCGCCCCCGCCATTCTCCCGATCGCCGCCCGCCAAATGGCCTCCCAAGACGAAGTAGAAATGCAGCGCAAATACTACGCGGAAACCGCCGCCGCGTACGACGCCACGCAGATCTCGCCGCAGGACGAGCACCAGTTCGCCCTGGCGGTCCTCTCCGCCATGATCGAGCACCACGGCATCCGGTCCGTCCTCGACGTCGGTTCCGGCACCGGCCGTGCCTTGCGCTACCTGAAGGCCCGGCATCCGGGCGTCCGCCTCGTCGGAATCGAGCCGGTCGAGGCCTTGCGCCAGGTCGGCCATGCGGCCGGATTGTCGCCGGACGAACTGAGAGACGGCGACGTCAACGCCTTGGAGGCCGGCGACGGCGAATTCGACCTCGTCTGCGAATTCGCCGTGCTGCACCACGTCCCTCGTCCGGCGAAGGCCGTCGGCGAAATGCTTCGGGTCGCGCGCAAGGGCATCTTCATCTCGGATGCCAACAACTTCGGGCAAGGCGGAGTCATCGCGAGGTCGGTCAAGCGCGTCCTTGCGACGCTAGGTCTTTGGCGCGCCTTCGATTATGTCCGCACCGGCGGCAAGGGCTACCATGTCTCCGCCGGCGACGGCCTCTTCTACTCTTATTCCGTCTACAACGACTACCGGCAGATCCGCCAAGCGTGTCGCGCGATCCATCAGTTCAACACCGTGGACGCGGGGGCGGACCTGCGCGGTTCGGCGCCGCACGTCGCCATCCTCGGCCTGAAGAAATGAGCAGCAGGAAAGCCGTCATCTGTTTCGCCGGTCCTCGCGACCGTTATCAGTCCGCCTTGGCCTTGCAGGAAAACGACGCCTTGGAGGCCTTGGTCACCGAAGCGTATTTCTCGAAGTTCTGGGCGGAGACCGGACTGGCCGGGAAGAATTTCCACCGCTTCGCCAAGGTCCGTCATCACGCGGACATCCCCGCCACGAAAGCGGTCCGTTCCTACGGAGCCTTCGTGCGCACCCTGCAGGCGCGTTTCGACCGACGGAAGGATTCCGCCCACTTCGCCGTCGCCGACCGGTTGCTCAGCGAGAAGGCCGGCCAGGTCGCGTTGGCTCGTCGGGCTCCGCTCATCGCCTATAGTTATTACGCCGATGCGGCCTTCCGGCTGATGGCAGGTTCGGGCCTGCCCCGGATCCTCTTCCAGGTGCACCCGAACGGCAAGTTCCTGCGGGAGCTCTTCCGGCAGGAGATCGAGAAAGTCCCCGAAGCCAGGGCCTCGCTCATGGAAGAGACCGAGATGTCGCCGCTCTTCGCGCACAACGACGAGACCTTCGCGATGGCTGACGCCGTGCTCTGCGCCAGCTCGTTCACCCGGCGCTCGCTCGCCGCCGCCGGCTCGAAGGCTCCGGCTCACGTCGTCGGCTACGGCGTCGACCTCGACCTGTTCGCCGCCCGGACGGCGGCGCCCGCCGCCAAGCCGTTGACCGTCGGTTTCGTCGGCGCGCTTTCCCAGCGCAAGGGCGCCCGCTATCTCCTCGGCGCCCTGGCGGCCTTGCCGAAAGGTTCCGCCAAGCTCGTCCTCTACACGCGCGCGCCCGTCGACCGCGACCTCCTCCGCGGCTTCGAAGACGTCGACTTCGAGATTCGCGCCGGCCTGTCCGACGCCGCCTTATCCGCTGACCTGAAGCAGTGCGACCTGGTCGCGTTGCCCTCGATCGCGGAAGGATTCGGACTCGTCATCCTTGAGGCCATGGCCTGCGGAGTCCCTGTCCTCTGCACCACCAGCACCGGCGGGGCGGACTTTGTCGTCCATCGGCAGAACGGCTTGCTTATCGAGCCTGGAAGCACAGCCGCGATCGAGCAGGAGCTCGTTTGGGCGCTCGCGCATCGCGACGAACTCTTCCAGATGGGCCAAGCCGCACGGCACGAAGCCGAGCGACACACCTGGGCCGCCTACCGCCGCAATTTCTTCGCCGCATACTCCGCCTCGGCCCCCGCCTGACCTCCTTCTGCTTTCGTGGTCTCTGCTTCGCCGCAGTTCGCCGCGCCAGCAGGCCCCCGATTCACGCCCCCATGCCCTTCGCCCGCATCCTCCGCTCCAGCGCCCTCATGGGCGGAGCCCAGGCCGTGACTTTGGCGACGGCCTTCCTGCGCTCCAAGCTGATCGCGGTGCTCATCGGGCCTTCCGGCATCGGGCTCATGGGCGTGTTCAACGCTTTCAACGCGAACCTTTCCACCATTGCCGGGTGGGGGCTCGGCACATCGGCCGTACGCACCGTCGCAGGAGCCGCCGAGACCGAGCTCGATCGCAAGGTCGCGGCGGTCCGACTATTCGGCCGTCGTCTGGCGTGGGCCGGCTTCTTCGGCGTCCTGCTGCTGGTGCTCCCCGTAAGCTACCTGACGTTCAAGAGCCATGACTTCGCGCTCGAACTGCTGATTGCCGGACTTGCGGTGCCCTGCGTCGTCGCGACCGGCATGTGGACGGCCTTGCTGCAGGCCGGCGGGCATATCGGCAGCATGGCGAGGACCCAGATGGCCTCCTCCCTCGTCGGCCTGTTGCTGGGCCTGCCGTTCATCTGTCTCTTCGGCTCCGTCGGCATCGCGCTCAGCATCCTCTTGGCGGCTTCGGCGACGGCCATCGTCACCTGGCGCGCCGCGACGAAGCTTTGTCCCGCGACGTCGGCTGAGCCGTCGCCGGGCGACCTCCGCGAGCTCGTCCATCTCGGCGTCGCGCTCCAGATCGGCGCCATCCTCGGCGCCGTTTCCACCTATCTGGTCCGGGTGCTGATCGTGCGCAGCCACGGCGACGACCTCTCCGCGGGCCTGGTTGATGCGGGCTTCTATCAGGCCGCCTTTGCCGTCACCGGGAGCCTGCCCGGCGTGATCTTCAGCGCGACGAGCTCCGACTTCTATCCCCGGGTCGCGGCCGCCAAGGACGAGGCCGAAGCCGCCCATGTGACCGAGACGCAGATCAAGGCCTCGTTGTTGCTGGCCATGCCCGTCTTGACGGGGCTGCTGACCATGGGTTCGGTCGCGGTCCGGCTTCTGTATGCCGAAGGCTTCGAGCCGGCGGCTCCTCTCCTTGACTGGTTCGTCTGGGCCATCTTCGCCTTTCTGATCGGCTGGCCGCTGGGGCTCTGGGTCATGGCGCGCCACCCGAAGCGGATCGTAGCTTTATCCCAGTCCGTCCTCGGCCTCTCGGGTTTGGTCTTAGGCGTGTTCTTGGTGCCGTTGCTCGGCGTCCGCGGCGCCGCCATCGCCTATTTCGGCAATGCCGTGATCTACGCGCTGACGTTGGTGATCCTGCTGCGACATAACTCCGGCCGATGGATCAGCCCAAGCACGGTTGCCTGGATCGTGATCTGCGCGGTCGCCTTGGCCGTCGCCAAGTTGGCGGTTTCTGCGGCCGACAGCGTCTATTGGGGCATCGTCCCGACGGCGATAGCCGTCCTCGTCTGCGCGCTCCTCTACTTCAAGGCCTTAGCCGGAGCCGGTTCCAAGGAGGGCGACCGATGAAGGTCGGCATCTACATCGACCGGATGGACCTCCGCGGTGGCGCACAGCGCGTGGTCTCGAATCTTTGCCACGGATGGATCAAACGCGGCTGGGCGGTCCATCTCCTCGTCGTCAGCGGCGAGGGGTCCGCCTTCCCGGTCCCGTCTGAAGTGAAGACCCATGCGCTCGCCAGGCGCCCCAAGCGTCGGGGCGTTTTCGGAGCCTGGGATAACTGGCGGCATGTCCGAGCCCTGGGGCGGGTCGTCAGGGCGGAGCAGCTCGAGGCTGTCCTGGCGGTTTCCGCAGTGGCCAACGTGCACCTCGCCCAAGCGGATCTCCCTGCGCATGTCGTCCGGGTCGGCTCGGAGCATAGTTATCCGGCTCACTTCCCGCTGCCCTTTTACAAGGAATGGTTCCGTCGCCGCGCCTATCCGGAACTCGACGGCATCGTCACTCCTACGCGCGAAGCCGCGGATCATCTGGCGCAGAAGTATCCGGGTGCCCGCACGCAAGGCATCCCGAACTGGCTCACGTGGCCCCTGCCGAAGGGCGACGGATCGGCCGGCGCGGCCATCGGACGTCCCGGGCGCAGGACTTTCCTTGCCTGCGGACGCTTCGACAAGCTCAAGGGTTTCTCCCGCCTCATCGCGATGTTTGACGGATTAAAGGACCGTCTCCCGGATTGGGACCTGGTGATCGTCGGCGACGGCGAAGATCATCAGCTGCTGAAGGCTCAAGCCTCCCGGGCAAATCTCGGCGACCGGGTGAAGTTCCCGGGCTGGGTGGCAGACATGGAGTCCGTGTATCGTTCGGCTGATATCTTCGTATTCCCGTCTGTCTCGGAAGGCTTCGCCCTCGTGCTCGCGGAAGCGATGGCCTGCGGGCTGCCTTGCATCTCTTATGACTGCAAGGTCGGCCCTTCTGAGATCATCCGCGATGGCGTGGACGGCGTCCTGGTTCCGGTCGGCGACGAGGCTGCTTTCTCGGCGACCATGCTGCGACTGGCCGAAGACGAGCCCGCCCGCCGCCAGCTGGCCGAGAACTGTCCGGCGATCCTCGCCCGTCTTTCCGAAGACGTCATCCAGCCGCTGTGGACCAAGGTCCTTAGTTCGAAGCGATGAGCCTCGTCGTCCTGACCAATATCCCGACCCCGTACCGCACGGCGTTCTTCGACGCCTTGGCGGAGGCGGCGGCGCAGGCGGGCCGGCGCTGCCACGTGCTTTACTGTGCGAAGACAGAGCCCGGCCGGCATTGGCCCTATGATCCTTCCAGGATGAAGCACGCGCATACGGTGCTTCGCGGCTTCCACCCTTCCTTGGCTGGCGTCCATGCGCACCTTAATCCGGGCGTGCTGGCCGAGTTGAATCGCCTGAAGCCGGACACGCTGCTCATCGCCGGCGCCTGGAACACCCCGACCATGCTCGTCGCCGGGCTGAACATCTATTCCCCGCATCCCCGTCGTTTCTTCTGGAGCGAAGGCCACGCCGGTTCGGTCTTGAAGCAGAAAGGCCTCATCGCTTGGGCGCGTCGACGGGTCTACCGCACCTTCGACGGCTTCGCCGTACCGAACGCCAAGAGCGCGGAATGGGCGCGCGCGCAGGGCGGCGCCGCGAAGCCGTGCTTCCTGGTCCCTAATGCCGTCGAGTCCGGCCATTACCGCCGACCTTCCCTTGCGGCTAAGGCCGAGGCCCGCGCGCGCTTCGGCCTGCCACGGGAGGGCAGGGTGCTGCTGCAGGTCGGGCTGCTGGCCTCCGCCAAAGGCGCTCCCGAATTGGCGCGAGCCTTCCTGGCTTTGCCGGGCGAAGTACGCCGCGAGACCATCCTTGCGCTGGCCGGATCCGGTCCGGCCGAAGCCGAACTGCGCGCGCTCTCCGAAAGCTCGTCCGGGACCTTGCGCCTGTTGGGCCAGCTTGCGCCGGACGGAGTCCGCGACGCGCTTTGGTCGGCCGACGCCTTCGTCCTCAACACGCGCCGTGATTCCAATCCGCTCTCGGCCATCGAGGCCTCCGCCGCGGGCCTGCCCATCGTGATGTCGGCCGCCGCCGGCAACATCCGCGAAGTCGTCGAACTGCCGAACACTGGCTTCGTCATCCGCGACCCGGCCGACCCTTCCGAAGCGCTGCGCGCCGTGCTCGCCGCCTCCGACCAGGAATTGGCCGGGATGGGTGCGCGCGCCGCCGAACTGGCGCGGACTCAATTCGATGCACGTGTCGTGGCCCGCGCCCTCATCCTGCAACTCTACCCCTGACCCATGCCTGCCGGTAAGACGATATTCTCCAAGCCATACGGACGCCTTTCCGCCTGGAGGCAGCTGATGCTCTATCCCTCGCAGCGGCGGCTCGCGAAGATGGCCGCAATCCATCTCCGCACGCGCCGGCAGCTGGCGGTCTTCGCGTTCGACGACGTCGCGCTGCAGATCAATGCCCACGGCGCCTACGAGCGGCAGGAACTGGAGACATTCTTCGCCTGGGTCGAGTCCGTTCAGCCCGGGCTTTTCCGCGAGGCGACCGCCTTGGACCTCGGCGCGAACATCGGGAACCATAGCCTGTTCTTCGCTGATCATTTCAAGCAGGTGCAGGCCTTCGAGCCCAACGAGCGGACCTTCAAGGTCCTGGCGCTGAACGCGGAGCTCGTGGGTAACGTGACCTGCCATCAGGTCGGCCTCAGCGACAAGGCGGGCACGGCGCACTTCCGGGTCAACCCTGCCAACATCGGCTCTTCCCGGGTCGTCGCTTCCGCGGCGCCGGGCACTTCCGAGGTCACGCTGACCACATTGGATGCCGTCACCCGCGGCCTCGCTGACATCAGGCTCATCAAGGTCGACGTCGAAGGGCATGATTACGCCGCCTTGGTCGGCGCGAAAGAAACCATCCGCTCTCATCAGCCCATCATCCTCTTCGAGCAGCTCGCCGAGGATGCCGCGGAGGGGGAGTCCGCGACGGTCACGTTGCTCAAGTCTTACGGTTATCGCGCCTTCGCGGTGATTCGCCGCCACCCGCGCGCGCCCGCCGGACTGCCGACCTTCTTGCGTGCGGCGTTCGCCTTCCTTGGTCGCCTGATTTGCGGTGAGACCATGGAGGTCGAGATCCTCGATGGGCCGCCGAAAGGTTACCATGCGATGGTGATAGCTATCCCTGATCGGTTGAAGCCTTAGCTCCTCATGACTGCTCTTTCAAGCCGCGCCTCAAGCGCGGCTTTTTTGTGCCCATTCAAGGTAGTGGCGGTTGGCGGTTAGCGGTTGGGAACACAGATTCCGCCACCAGCCACCCGGGGCTGCCACCCGCCACCCGAGAATGTAATTCACTAGGACATCACGTGGTGCTGTCCCTACCTGGATAGAGCTATGTCGTGACGCGGCCCCGACCCTGCCTCCGAGCCTCCGGTTAAGCCATGATTTTCCCCTATACTCGACACTCTATACTCGATACTCTGGGTTCGCCGATAAATCGGCGAACCCCATGCCCCGCATCCTGGCCCTGACCTGCCTTCTGCTGCTCGCCATCACCGCCCGTGCGGGCGGCCTTTTCGACGCCGGTGCCTGGGCGCCCATCATCCTGCCGTCCGAGCCGGAGATCGACGAGCTCGCCGCCGCCCGCTCCCTCGCCGATTGGTGCGAGCGCGTGACCGGCGTGCGTCCGGAGACCCGTTATGAAGCCAAGGGCGTGCGTAGCCCCGCCTTGGCGATCTATGTCGGCAAGACCGCCGCCGCCCGCTCCGCCGGGATCAAGGCTCTGGCCGAAGAAGGCGATACCGCCCGACGCGCGGTCGTCGGCCAGTCCGTCTTCCTCGTCGGCAACAATCCGGCCGCCACGCGCATCGCGGTCGGACGTTTCTGCGAACAGCATCTCGGCGTCTTCTTCGCTTTTCCCGGCGAACTCGGCGCCGACTGGCGTCCGCGCTATCAGCTTGGCTTCCCGGGTGCTGACGAGTTCCGGCCCGATTTCCGCTGGCGCCAGCTGAGCGGACTCAACGAACTCTCCGAAGACTGGGCCTTCTCCGTCGGCTACGGCCGGACGCCGGGCTTCTCGCACGGGCTTTATCGTGCCTTCGATCAGAAGCTCTGGAAGCAGGAGCCGATGCTCTTCCCGATGATCGGCGGCAAGGCGGTCGAACCCAAGGGCGACGCGCATGATCCGAACCCGCACCTCGATAACCCGCGCGCCCCGGAAATCGGCGCCCAATACGCCCGCAGTTTCTTCCGTCAGAACCCCGACGCCTTCTCCGTCCCTCTCGGCGTCAACGATACGCTCAAGTACGACGACTCCGCGGAGTCCGAGGGCTGGTATCGTGAACGTCCGGTGCGCACCGACTACGTCTGCAGTTTCTATAACGCCGTCGCCGATTCGGGCTGGACGCCCGACGGCGACCTGAAGGGCGAGCGTCATGCCATCGGCGTGCTGGCTTACCTGCAGACGCTCCGTGCTCCGACCATCAAGCTTCGCCCGGCGATCTTCCCCTGGGTGTGCGCCGACCGGACCGCTTACGGCGACCCGGCCTTCGCCGCGCAGGACCGAGCCAACCTCGCCGCCTGGGCCAAGTCGGGCGTCCGTCGCCTCGGCGTCTATGATTATCTCTACGGTGCCGAGGTCGCCTCACCACGCGTCAACCTCACCGCGCTCATCCAGTCCATCCATGCCACCTACGCCGCCGGCGCCCGCGGCTGGTATGCCGAAGCCTACCCGCTCTGGGCCTTCGACGCGCCCAAGCTCTGGATCGCGGCCAAGTTGCTCGAGGACCGCATGGCCAATACGGAGACCCTGCGTCGGACCTGGTTCGACCGCGCCTATGGTCCGGCGGCCGACGAGATGATCGCCGCCTACGCGCAGATCGAAGCCGCGTGGAAACGCGACGCCATCGTCGGCGGCAAGGACCAGTTCCTCCGCCACTTCCAAGATCAGCGTGGCGCCCTCGTCCTCTCCGCCGGTGAGATCGCCGCGATCAGCCAGCACCTCCTCGCCGCTCAGCAGATCCTCCGCGATCCGACCAGCGACGCCGCCGCGCGCCGCCGTCAGGCCTGGCGCCTCGGCCAGTTCACCGAAGCGTGGGACCTATACCTCGGCTTCCGTGAACTCGTCCAGTCCCGCAAGGTCATCCCGTCCGCCGAAGCCCGCCTCTCCGCGCTGCGTCGCCTCACCGCCGCCGAGTCCGCTTACTCCACGAAGGAAGCCACCTTCAATCGCCGCTGGGGCGCCTATGGTCAGCCGGTGAAGTGGAACCTCTTCTCGGGTGAGAATCCCCGCGCCCAGTGGTCCGAACGCTTCCTCGTCGAAGGCGCGGACGCCGCGCTCGCCCAGTGGGCCGCCACCGATCAGCCCAAGGGTTGGCTGGCCTATCGCGTCGCGCAGCAGGGTACGACGGCACCGGTCGCGCATCGCCATGACTTCGCCGAAGCCGAGACCCCGACCGACCTCGCCCCGGCCTCCTTCAACCGACAGGACGTCCTTCGCTCCGGCCTGCGGATCGTCGCGCCCGGAGGCAAGATCGGCCCCATCGCCGCACCGGTCGCGCTCAAGGCAGGACAGCTCGTGCGCCTGCAGTTGTGGACCTGGACGGCCGAGCTGCCGGTCGTCGAGAACCAGCTCGTCGTGACCCTACGGTTCACCGGCCCGAACGCCCGTTCCGAAATCCGTCAGGTCTGCCAGTCGCGCCAGACGATTGTCCCGGCCGTCGTGCCGGCGTGGGCCACCGGACTCGAGTATGAGCTCACCTTCACCGGTGGCGCCTTCCCGCAGGAAGCCTCCGTGCAGCTGTTCGACCTGCCTGCCGCCGCGGCCCGCTGATGTTGAAGCGTGCGTTCGATATCGGTTTCTCGCTGGGCTGGCTGATTATCTTCAGCCCGCTCCTGCTCGTCGTCGCCCTCCTCGTGCGCCTCAAGCTCGGCTCGCCCGTGCTCTTCATCCAGGAGCGCCCCGGGCTTCGCGCAAGGCCGTTCCGCATGGTCAAGTTCCGCACCATGACCGATGCGCGCGGGCCGGACGGCGA
>JBDKIN010000029.1:0-9146 GCA_039797095.1 Verrucomicrobiota bacterium | reverse complement strand
TATGTCCTCGAACTGCCGCCGAGCGGGGGGCAGGCCAGCTGGGTCGGGACGGTCGGTTTCGTCTCGCGGGGGCAGGCCTTCGCCTGGGATCCGAGCCGACCGCAGGAACTGTATTCCATCCAGCGGAAGACCCGTGAGGTCAACGTGTCGCGCTTAGGCGGCGGACAGCCCTAAGCAGGCTTGTTTCCGAGCCGGTTTGGCCTGATGTTGGGCTCACCCCCATGAGCCGTCTCCTGCTTTTGCTCTGCGCCCTCGCGGTCAGCGCCGCCGATCGCCAGCCCAACATCATCTACATCCTGGCGGATGACCTCGGCTACGGGGACCTCGGATGCTACGGTCAGAAGGTCATCCAGACCCCTGAGCTCGATCGCATGGCCAAGGAAGGGCTGCGGTTCACGCAGTTCTATGCCGGCGCGACCGTCTGCGCCCCCTCGCGCAGCGTGCTCATGACCGGGATGCACCACGGCCATACGCGGGTGCGGGGCAACGCCGGCCAGAAGAATCCCGCCGCGCAGGCTCTCCGCGAAGGCGACCTGACGGTCGCCAAGCACCTGCAGTCCGCTGGCTACAAGACCGCCTTGATCGGCAAGTGGGGCCTCGGCGACGTCGGTGCGGCCGAATCCGGCCTGCCCCGTAAGCAGGGCTTCGACGAGTTCTACGGCTTCCTCAACCAGCACCACGCCCACAACCACTACCCCGATTTCCTCTGGCGCAATGAGTCCAAGGAAGCCTTGCCGAACGTCGTGACGCCCGTGGGCGACACCGGCGCGGGTTACGCCACCAAGATGGAGAAGTTCGCTGACGACCTCTTCGCCGAGGAAAGCCTGCGCTTCGTCGAGCGTAACCAGGATCGGCCGTTCTTCCTGTATTGGTCGATGGTCGTACCGCACGCCAACAATGAGCGTGCGGTCGCCTTGGGTGACGGTGCAGACGTCCCTGATTACGGACCGTACGCCGAGAACGCCTGGCCAAAGCAGGACAAGGGGCAGGCGTCCATGATCACCCGGCTCGATGGCTATGTCGGACGCATGCTGGCCAAGCTCAAGGAGCTCGGCCTGGAGAAGGACACCTTGGTCGTCTTCACCAGCGACAATGGTCCGCATGACGAAGCCCGCCACGACCTGACGCGCTTCAATCCCAGCGGTCCCTTCAGCGGCATCAAGCGCTCCCTGACGGACGGCGGCATCCGGGTGCCCTTCATCGCCTGGTGGCCGGGACGGATCAAGCCTGGTCGCGAGACCGGCCATGTCGCCTACGCCGGTGACTTCTTCGCCACGGCTTCACAGCTTGCCGGCCGGCCGGCCCCCGTCGGACTGGACTCGGTCAGTTTCGTCCCGGCGTTGACCGAACAAGGAAATCAGGTTGCGCATGAATTCCTCTATTGGGAGTTCCATGAAGGTGGCTTCCGCCAGGCCGCTTTGTTGGAGGGCCGATGGAAAGGTATCCGCACCGGAGGTCCTGATCGAACCGTCCGGCTGCATGACTTGAAGAACGACGTAGCCGAGCAGAAGGACGTCGCCACCGAGCATCCCGAGATCGCCAAGCGACTCGGCGAATACCTGAGCACCGCGCGCACCGAGTCCACGGATTGGCAGCCCGTCTGGCAGGCCGGCAACGGCAAGAAGCAGAACAAGAAGAAGTGACCATGAAAAGCCTACTCTGCCTATTGCTTACGACCGCTGGACTGATCGCGGCCGAGCCTGGCGTGGTCCGTTCGGAGTTCATCTTCGAGGCCAACCCCGTGCCGAGCTGTCATGCGACGACGATCGTCGAGGCGAAGGACGGTACGCTGGTCGCGGCGTGGTTCGCCGGCGAAGCCGAAGGCAAGCCAGACGTCTCGATCTGGACGGCTCGTTTCGTGGACGGTAAGTGGTCGGCGCCGGTCAAGGTCGCCGAAGGTACGCAGTCGGACGGCAAGCGCTTCCCTTGTTGGAATCCCGTTTTATTCCAGCCCAAGGAAGGCCCGATGCAGTTATACTACAAGGTCGGCCCGAATCCGGTCGCATGGTGGGGCCTGCTGCGCCTCAGCGATGACAACGGCAAGACCTGGGGTGAAGCACGTCGTCTGCCGGATGGCATCCTGGGCCCCATCAAGAACAAGCCGGTGCAGCTGAAAGACGGCGCCATCCTTTCGGGCAGCAGTGCCGAAGGATTGAAGGTCGGGCCGAGCTGGCAGATCCATTTCGAGCGTAGCCGCGACAATGGGCTGACTTGGGAGAAGGTCTCGGTCGAACAAGGGCAGGGTAGTCCCGCGTCGATTCAGCCCAGCATCCTTTTCCTGAACGACGGAGGCCTCATGTCGGTTGGCCGAACCCGTAACGCCAAGGTCTTCAGCACCGTCTCCCGTGACCAAGGCTCGACGTGGTCGAAGGTCGAGCTGACGGACCTGCCCAATCCTAATTCCGGGACCGATGCCGTCACGCTCAAGGACGGACGTCATCTCCTGATCTATAACCACACCGCCAAGGGTCGTAGTCCGCTCAATGTCGCCGTGAGCAAGGATGGGATCACTTGGGAGGCCGCGATGCTCTTGGAAGACGAGCCTAAGGCCGAGTTCAGTTATCCTGCCATCATCCAATCGGCGGACGGACTCGTCCACATCACCTACACGTGGAAACGTAAGCTCGCCAAGCATGTCGTCGTGGACCCTACGAAGATCGTGTCCAGGCCCATGGATGGCATGGCTTGGCCGAAGGCCGCCGAAGCGCAGGGCGGGCAGGCCGGCTTGGAGCGTCTGAAGTATAACAATCCCGGACTCGTCGTGGATCTTGGCGTCGGCCTCTGGGCCTGGCCGTTGCCCATGGACGTCGATGGTGACGGCAAGTTCGAGCTCGTCGTCAACTGTCCCGACAAGCCTTCGAACGGCGTGTATCTTTTCCGGGCCGATGCGGACACGGCAAAGCGTCCTTTGCCCGTCTTCAAGCCTGGCGTCCGCATCAGCAAAGGCATGCAGAACGTCGAGCTCAGCTGGGGCGCTGACGGCAAGCCAAGGGTCCTGTCCCCGGCGGTCGAGTATCCGGATTTCGCCAAGTCTGGGCTCGAGTCCGGCAAGAAGCTGCCCCTCCCGACGAACGTCCATCCCAACAAGGTGAGGGCGAACATGTGGAAATACGTCGACTATGACGGCGACGGGAAGACCGACGTCATCGTCGGCGTCGGTGATTGGACCGACTATGGCTGGGACAATGCCTACGACGCCCAGGGCGTCTGGATCAAAGGACCGCTGCGAGGCTTCGTCTATGTCCTGCGCAATGTCGGTAATGATGATAAGCCAAAGTATCTTGATGCCGTGCGCGTGCAGTCAGTCGGCAAGGACCTCGAGGTCTTCGGCTGGCCCTCGCCCAATTTCGCGGACTTCGATGGCGACGGGGATCTCGACCTCCTTTGCGGCGAGTTCCTGGATGGCTTCACCTATTTCGAGAACATCGGGGCGCGGGCCGAGCCGAAGTATGCGGCCGGACGCCGGCTGACCTTGCCCGCTAGCGTGACCACCGGGGCGCGTTCGGCGGCGTGGAAGGCTTCGCTCGAAGCCAAAGCGCTGCCGGGTTCGCCGCGTCCGCTGACCATGGACCTCGAGATGATCACCCCCGTCGCCTTCGATTGGAACAAGGACGGCAAGCTCGACCTCATCGTCGGCGACGAAGACGGCCGCGTGGCTTATATCGAGAACACCGGCAAATTTACCGACGACCATACGCCCCTGTTCCTGCCGCCGAAGTATTTCAAGCAGCAGGCGGACGAGATCAAGTTCGGCGCCCTCGCCACACCGGTCGGCTTCGATTGGGATGGCGACGGCGACATCGACATCATCTCCGGCAATACGGCGGGCTATGTGGCCTTCTTTGAAAACCTGAGCGGGAAGGGTGTGGCTTCGCCCAAGTTCGCCGCGCCCCGGCTCCTGCAGGCGGACGGCAAGACCCTGCGCATCATGGCGGGTCGCAATGGCAGCATCCAGGGTCCGGCGGAGGCCAAGTGGGGATACACCACGCAGACCGTGGCCGACTGGGACGGCGATGGACTGCCGGACCTCCTCGTCAATTCCATCCTCGGCAAAGTCGTCTGGTATCGGAACGTCGGCACCCGTCCGGCGCCGAAGCTCGCCGCGGCCGCGCCGATCGAGGTCGAGTGGGAGGGCGCCCAGCCCGCGCTCGCCTGGGGTTGGGTGAAGCCGCAAGGCAAGGCCTTGCTGACCCAATGGCGCACCACGCCGGTCGCCGTCGATTGGAATAAGGACGGCCTCATGGATCTCGTCATGCTGGATCAGGAGGGTTACCTCGCGTTTTTCGAGCGAGCCAAGGTCGACGGTAAACTGGTGGTCAAGTCACCCCGGCGGGTTTTCTGTGACGAGAGCGGCCAGCCTCTGCAGCTGACCAAAGGCGTCGCCGGACGCAGCGGACGCCGTAAGCTCTGTGTCACCGACTGGGATGGCGACGGCCAGATGGACTTCCTGCTCAATTCTTCCAGCGCCAACCTGCTTCGTCAGGTCGGGACCAAGGACGGCAAGTGGCTGTTCAAGGACGAAGGCCCGCTCGTGAAGCAGAACATCGAGGGCCATGACGTCAGCCCGACCACCGTGGACTTCGATGCGGACGGCGTGCCGGATTTCCTCGGCGGCGCCGAGGACGGCAAATTCTATTTCCTCAAGAATCCTCGCTCCCCCAAATAATATGAAACGCAGCCTCGGTCTTTTCGCCTTCGTCCTATCGGTCGTCACGCTGGCGGCTCAGGCGGCCGAGCGTCCCCTGACCGTCGGCGTCATCGGACACACCGGTCAGGGCAACTATGGTCATGGCGAAGATACCGTCTGGCTCAAGATTCCCCAGACGAAGGTCGTGGCGGTGGCGGACGCCGACCCCAAGGGCCTGGCGGACGCGGCACAGCGGCTCGGCGGCGTGAAGGCCTATGCCGACTACAAGGTCATGTTGGCGGAGGCCAAGCCCGACATCGCGGCCATCTGTGCCCGACATATCCATGAGCATCGGGACATGATCGTCGCCGCCGTCGGAGCCGGCGTGAAGGGCATCTACATCGAGAAACCATTCGTCCGCACCTTGGCCGAAGCCGATGAGATCGTGAAGCTCTGCGCCGAAAAAGGCGTGCGGCTCGCCATCGCGCATCGGAACCGCTATCACCCCGTCGTCGAGGTCGTGAAGCAGCTCGTCGCGTCCGGTGAGATCGGCGAACTCAAGGAAGTACGCGTACGCGGCAAGCAGGACCACCGGGGCGGCGGGCTCGACCTCTGGGTCCTGGGCGGTCACGGTTTCAACCTCGCGACCCTCTTCACTGGTTCGGCCATCTCCTGCGAAGCGACCATCCTCGTCGAAGGCCGACCGGCGACCAAGGCCGATATCCGTCCTGGCGACGAAGGCGTCGGCCTCATCGTGGGGGACGAGATCCATGCGCGCTACGAGACCAGGAGCGGTATCCCTTTGTATTTCGATTCGAAGAAAGGCACGCCGGCCAAGGGTACGCCCTTCGGGACCCGTCTGATCGGCACCAAAGGAGTCATCTCCCTCCAGATCGACGAAGAGCCGCTGGCCATCCTGGAGCGTGACGGTCAGAAGACTCCCATCACCACCGCCGGCATCGGGAAGCCCGAACCCATCAAGGACATCAGGCAAGTCAACGGCGGCCATCATGGTGCCGTGCGTGACCTGCTGGCCGCCATCGCGGAGAAGCGTGAGCCGCTCTGCGGTCCGGAAGCCGGGCGGGAGACCGTCGAGCTGACCTTAGCCGTCTTCGCTTCGTTCGTCGCGGACGGCAAGAAGGTCGCGCTGCCCCTTGCCGGCCGGGCCCATCCCTTACAATGAACCTCATGCGTAACCCTCTCGCGATTCTGCTGCTTACCCTCGGCCTCGGCGCCGCGGAACTTCCGGTCATCAAGGTCGCCGTCTACGACGACAAAGGCGCGACCGGGAAGGGTATCCCGTGCGTCACGGAGATCATGAGCAGGACAGCCGACATCAAGCTCACCCGGCTCAAGGGGGCGGACATCGCGGCGGGTGGGTTGAAGGGCTATGACCTCGTCATGTTCACCGGCGGCAGCGGCAGCGCCGAGGCGGCCGGCCTCGGCGAGAAGGGGCGGGAGGAGGTCCGGGATTTCGTGCGTAACGGCGGAGGGTATGTCGGTATCTGCGCCGGGGCTTATCTCGCCTGCAGCGGTTTCGAGTGGGGCGTCGGCGTCCTGAACGCCAAGACCGTCTCGTCCAAGTGGCGGCGGGGTCAGGGCGAGGTGAAGGTCGAGGGCGAGGCCTTCGGCGAGAAGCTGACCGATCGCGGGGTGCGCTACGCCAACGGTCCGATCATCAAAGCCGACGTACGCAAGGAGCTGCCGGGCTTCGAGACCTTGGTCTCTTTTCGCACCGAGCTGGCGGAGAACGGCACCCCGGTCGGCGTCATGGTGAACTCGCCCGCCATGGTACGGGCTGCTTACGGGCTTGGCCGGGTCTTCGTTTCGAGTCCGCATCCCGAGCAGACCGTGGGCTTGGAACATTTGGTCGAGAAAGCGGCGCGCTGGACCGCCCGGAGCAAGGGCCCGACCGAGGAACTCTGGAAGCGACTCGAAGCCATGGAGGTCGACAAACTTTGGCTGCCGGGCGCGATCGTCGATTGGAAGACCGGACTCCCGACCGGACAGCCCATCAAGGACGCCAAGAGCAAGCACACCCATTGCAGTCAGTTCGTGGCCGCCGTCGCGGATCGACTGACGATCCCGTTGCTCCGTCCGCCGGAGCACGGCGTCGTGCTCCTCGCCAACGCCCAGTCCGATTGGTTGGCGTCCGATGCCGGCAAGAAGGCCGGTTGGGTCCGTCTCGTCGATGGCGCCGCGGCGCAGTCGGCGGCCAACGACGGTCGGCTCGTGTTGGCTTCGCTCAAGAATCCGGACGCCACGCGCCCGGGGCACATCGCGGTCGTCCGGCCCGGCGTGAAGTCCGCCGAGGTGCTGGCGGCGGAAGGCCCCGACATCATGCAGGCCGGCGGGACCAACGCCCTGCGGACGACGTTACGCCGGGGCTTCGGCAATCATAAGAAGGAATACGACCAGATCGCCTTCTACGCGCACGTGGTCGAACTGCCGGCGGTCAAGTAAGCCTACTTCTTCGCCTTCTTGCCCGGACGCGGTTCCTCGCCCCAGTTGTTGCGGGCGGGGCCGGTCCAGGGGTCGACGAAGCTCGTGGCCGCCCAGTCGTTCCACTGCCGGATGAGCAGGCCGGCGACCGCCTTGTTGATGCCGATCAGGTCGTGCTGCTCGGTGCGATCTTCATCGAGATTGTAGAGTTCCCACTCGCCCTTGAGCTTCATGACCGCTTTCCAAGGCCCGCTGCGCACCGCGCGATTCCCTTCGTGTTCCCAGAAGATCGGCTTCACGCGGTGTAGCGGGTTCCCGGCGAAGGCCGGACGCAGGCTGATCCCTTCCATCGGCAGGATGCGATGGCCGGCGAAAGTCGCCGGATAGGTCGCGTCGGAGAGGTCGACCGCCGTGGCCATCACGTCGATCAGGTGGGCCGGCTGCGGCTCCAGCTTGCCGTGGCGTTCGGCCGGGATGCCCTTCGGCCAGTGGGCGATGAGCGGCGAGCTGATGCCTCCCTCGTGCGTGAAGTGCTTGTAGCGTCGGAACGGCGTGTTGTTGAGCGTGGCCCAGCTCATGCCCAGGAAGACGGATGAATCGGCCGAGCCGATCTCGCCGCCTTGGGTGATGCCGCGAGGGCCGCCCTCGGCGTTGCCGCCGTTGTCGCTCAGGAAGAGGATGAGCGTGTCGTCGAGCATCCCGCGTTCCTTGAGGCCGGCGACCATGCGCCCCACGCTCTGGTCGACGCAGTCGAGCATCGCCGCGTAGGTCGCCATCATGTGGTCGAAACGATCCTGATCTTCCGGCGAAAGGGAATCCCAGGCGGCGACTTCCGCGGGGCGGGGTGAGAGGGGCCACTTCGGGTCGACCAGGCCCATCTCGAGCTGCTTCGCATGGCGGGCGACGCGGAGCTTGTCCCAGCCGGCCTTGTATTTGCCGCGGTATTTCGCGATCACCTCGGCCGGAGCCTTCAATGGGAAGTGGGGGGCGCCGTGGGCGAAGTAGAGGAAGAACGGCTTCTGCTGCTGCTTCGCGTCGTCGACGAACTTCAGGGCCCAGTCCGTGAACATGAAGGTCGAGTACCATTCGCCCGGGCCGACCTTGGGGGATGCCGCCGGCGTCTCCTGTCCGTCGAGGTAGACGAATTCCGTGCCCGGCTTGTGTTTCTCGTTCGGGAAATATAACTCACCGAAGCGCGTCGTCGTCGACCGTTGGAACCCCTTGTTCCAAGGCGTCGTGCCGGATTGTTGGCCGAGGTGCCATTTGCCGACCATCGAGGTGTGGTAGCCGGCGGACCCGAGGACCTGGGCGATCGTGACCGCGCGGTCGTGCAGGCGGCCGTGGGTACCGAGCGATTCCGGTAAGCGCATGCCGTCGAGGTGTCCCATGCCGGCCTGATGAGGGTAGAGACCCGTGAGGAGGGAGGCGCGGGTCGTGCTGCAGCGGGCCGTGTTGTAGAATTGGGTGAAGCGCACGCCTTTCTGCGCGAGCGCATCGAGGTTCGGGGTGGGGATCTCGCTGCCGTAGCAGCCGAGGTCGGCCCAGCCCATATCGTCGACCATGATGAGCAGGATGTTCGGCTGGGCGGCGGGCAGCGGGAGCCAGGCCAGCAGGGTGAGGAGCAGCGCGGTGGTTCGCATGGGGCTATGCTGGCGGAAGGAGCGCCGGACGCAATCTTCGCCTGCAGCGGCGGCTTTACATGCCGGGCGCCGTCGGCAGGCTGGGCGCATGAGACCCCTGTGCGCTTTGTTGCTCTCGCTGGCCGGCCTGCTCGCCGCCGAACCGGCCAAGAAGCCGAACATCCTGTTCATTCCGATCGATGACCTGAACCACTGGGTCGGTTTCCTCGGTCGTAATCCGCAGACTAAGACGCCGAACATCGACCGCCTGGCGAAGATGGGCGTCGGCTTCACCCGCGCTTATTGCACCGCGCCTTCCTGCAATCCTTCGCGGGCGTCGCTCATGTCGGGCCTGCGTCCGAGCAGCACCGGCTGCTACGAGAACAGCCAGAACTGGCGTCCGGGAATCAGCGAGGACAAGCTCCTCAACTCCCATCTCGCGAAGCAAGGCTACCTTA
>JBDKIN010000028.1:0-8781 GCA_039797095.1 Verrucomicrobiota bacterium | reverse complement strand
AACTCGAGATCCGCAGCGAAGACAGCGCCCTGCTCGGCCTCTCGGTCGACGGCCGCGAGACCCTCGAAGCCCAGCGCCGCCTCCCCCTCGTCATCCGCACCGCCAAGGTCCAGCTCGCCCTCCTGCGTCCGAAATCGCTCACGCATTTCGACGTGCTCAGGAGTAAGCTGAAGTGGAGCTGACGGATCCACCGCAGGGGCCGGGCCGGGAGTTGCTTACGCCGGGCTGCGCCGGCGTCGGCCACGAGACTGCTTGCCTAGGCCGGAATTGGTTTCAACCCTGTGCCCGATGATCGTCAGCGCTCCTGAAATCACCCGCACGGCCGGCGGATTGCGTTATGCCGTCCGGGTCCGGAAAACGCGGCGGAACCTGCCCACGACGCTCTGGTTCGAGATTCCGGCGGAATTCGAGGGCCATCTGTGCGACAAGGCCGACGCGGCGATGCTCGGGCTGCTGGTACCGGCGATGGCCGCAGGCGAACCGTTGCACCTGGAGGGGCGGGTCTCCGGACGGCTGCTCGGCAATCTGCGCGACGCGTACCAAGGATTGCTCCGGAAGGTCCTTCCCGTCCTGCAGGTGATCCCGATCACGGCGGAGAAAGCGACGGAAGAAGCCTATCCGGAGGCCCGTGAGGTCATCACGGGGTACTCCGGCGGACTCGATTGCTTCGCCACCTTGCTGCGGCCGCGCACGAACGCCGAACCTCCGATCAGCACCTTGGCGCACAACAACGTGGGCTCGCATGGCGGAGGGGCCCGGGCAAGGGAAGTCTTCCTGGATCGGCTGGGACGGGCCCGGACGGCCGCAGGACGGCTGGGCCTCCCCCTCATCGGCATAGATTCCAACCTGGCGGATTTCTACGACCGGAAGACCGACTTCGTCGCCACGACCTCGGCCCGGAACGCCGCCGCCATCCTCACGCTCCAGCGTCGCGTGGCGACCTATGAATACTCTTCGACCTACCACCGCACGAGGCAGCAGTTCGACGACAGCAGGGACCTTTCCCGCATCGATGAAATGGCCCTGCCATTGATCGCGACGGAGTCATTCGCGATCAAGCCCTCCGGCTCGCGGTATCAGCGCACCGAGAAGCTCCGGATGGCGACGGAAGCGCCGATCACCTACGAATTGCTGGACCTCTGCATGAAACCGTGGAACGCCCGTGGGCGGATCAACTGTTCGGACTGCACGAAATGCCTGCGGGCGCAGCTGGGCTTGGACGCGATCGGGAAACTCGAATGTTTCGGCAAGGTCTTCGACCTGCGCAAGCATCGCCGCCTGCGCGCCCTGCAGGTCGCCGAGCTCCTCCGGGACGAAGAGGAAATAGGCGTCGAGTTCCTGGAGTTCATGCTGGCGCACGGCTTCGAGGTCCCGCGGCTGAGCCGAATCTACGCGCTACCGGTGGTATTCCCCCTAGCCAAGGCTTGGCACAAGGTACGTGAACGCCTGAGCTGAGGCAGGAAAAGGCGAAGATGCCGCAGGCGGCCGTCGGACAGGCGGAGAAAGGGCGTCGCGGGCCCCTTGCGCCCTAACCTCATTGACCTCCGGGCCCGCCTGCCCTTTATCGCCCCTTCGATGCTGACGATCGCCAATGTCTCCAAGTCCTACGGACCCCGCACTTTGTTCGCGGAGGTCTCGCTGAACATCGCCCGGACAGACCGCCTCGGCCTCGTCGGCGCCAACGGCGCCGGTAAGTCCACCCTCTTCAATATCATCCTCGGCAAGGACAAGCCGGATGACGGCCTGATCGAGTGGGAACGCGGGGCGAACTTCGGCTTCCTCCCGCAGGAAAGCGCCCCTGTCGGCGACGAGACGATCCTCCAGATCGCCACCAGCGGCGGTAAGCTCGAGCCTGAGAACGACGACGACTGGGACATCGACTACACGCTCGAACCGCGCGCGAAGAAGATCCTCGCCGGCCTGGGCTTCCGCGAATCCGACCACGACAAACTCGCCAAGACGTTCTCCGGCGGCTGGGTCATGCGCGCGCACCTCGCCCGCCTGCTCGTCAGCGAGCCCACGCTCCTCCTCCTCGACGAACCGACCAATCACCTCGACCTCGAGGCGCTGCTCTGGTTCCAGGACTACCTGACCCGCTACCCGGGCGGCCTCGTCGTCATCTCGCACGACCGTGCCTTCCTCAACGCGCTCTGCACGGGCATGATCGAGCTCCGCGGCCAGCGTCTCCATTGCTACAACGGCAACTACGACGACTTCATCGCCGAGCGCGTGGCCCGCAAGGAACGCCAGCAGGCGATGTTCAAGAACCAGCAGCGCGAGATCGCGCACCTGCAGACGTTCGTCGACCGCTTCGGCGCCAAGGCCTCGATGGCCTCCCGCGCCAAGTCCAAGGAGAAGCAGATCGCCCGCCTCGAAGAGGTCGCGATCGACGAGCCCGAGGACGACCTGAAGAAGATCCAGTTCCGCTTCCCTCAGCCGCCGCGCTCCGGCCTCAAGGTGATGAAGCTCGAGCACGTCCAGCAGGCCTACGGCGAACACGTCGTCTACCAGGACCTCAACTTCGAATGCGAACGCGGCCAACGTACGGTGCTCGTCGGCCCCAACGGCGCCGGCAAGTCGACCCTCCTCAAGATCCTCGCCGGCGTCATCCCGATCAACGGCGGCCTCCGCGAGGAAGGCGGCAACGTCATCACGGGCTACTTCGCCCAGAACCGCGTCGACAACCTCAACCCGAAGCTGACCGTCCTCGAGAACGTGATGGAGCTCCGCACCACGGAGAACGGCCTCACCGAACAGCAGGCCCGCGGCATGCTCGGCACGTTCCTCTTCCGCAAGGACGACGTCCACAAGAAGGTCTCGGTGCTTTCCGGTGGCGAGAAGTCCCGCCTCGCGCTGGTGAAGCTGCTGATCAACCCGCCGAACTTCCTGCTCATGGACGAGCCGACGACGCACCTCGACATCATGTCGATCGACGCGCTCATCGCCGCCCTGAAGACCTACGAAGGCACCCTCTACTTCGTCAGCCACGACGTGCACTTCATCCGCGAGATCGCCAAGACCGTCCTGCACGTGCACTCCGGCCGCCTGACGCAATACGCGGGCGACTACGCCTACTATCTCGAGAAATCGAAGGCCGGCAACGAACGCGCCGCGCTGACCGCCGGCTTCACCGACGCCCGCCCCAAGCAGGTCGAAGCCGCGAAGGCCGAAAAACCCAAGGCGCCGGCCAAGCCCTCCGCGGCGGACATCCGCAAGCTGAAGTCCGAAGTCACGAAGTGCGAACAGCAGGTCGCCGACCTCGAAGCCAAGCAGGCCAAGCTCACCGCCGAACTCGCCGACCCGGCCACCTATGCCGGCGGCGCGAACGTCCAGCAGCTCAACGCCCAGCTCCGCGATACGATCAACGCCCTCCAGTCCGCCACCGCCGCCTGGGAACAGGCCGCGCAGAAGCTGAGCGAGGCTGAGGGAACGTAAACGTTCCCTCAGCAGGGTAGAGTGGGCACGAGTATCGAGTATCGGGGAGGATTCAGGTAGCGGCCAAAGCCCAGCGCCCCTCATTCCGGAGTCCTTTGCGTCCCCCTATACTCGATACTCGTGCCCACGTGCCCCCTCGGGGCGACAGCCCCGACGCCATTCCTGTCTGGCTCTCGGGGAACCCTTCCCTTACACCCCTGTCCTCACCTGACACCCCCATGCGTTCCCTCACCCGCCTCCTGTGCGCGCTCGGCCTCCTGGCCGCCGCCGTCCCCGCCTTCGGCCATACCGCCGGCGAAGAGCTGTCCTCCGCCGCCTCCGCTTTCCTCGGCTCGCTCAACGCGGAGCAGAAGGCCAAGGCGACTTTTGGCTTCGACGACGCCGAGCGCACCAACTGGATCTTCGTGCCGGCCGCCCGCAAGGGTCTCCCGCTGAAGGAAATGAACCCCGGCCAGCGCCACTTCGCCCAGGCCATCCTCTCCGTCGCCCTCAGCGGCCGCGGTCACATGAAGGCCGAGCAGATCATGGCCCTCGAACAACTCCTTCTCGAGATCGAGAAAGGCTCGGGCCCGAAGCGCGACGCCGAGAACTATTTCGTGTCGATCTTCGGCAAGCCGGATCTCAAGGGCACCTGGGGCTTCCGCTGGGAAGGCCACCACCTCTCCCTCAACTTCACGCTCGTCGACGGCGAGCTCGTCAGCTCGACGCCTTCCTTCTTCGCCAGCAACCCGGGCAAGATCAAGGATGACCAGCCCGGCCCCGTGGGCTTCGAACTCCTGAAGTACGAGGACGACCTCGGCCGCCAGCTCGCCAAGTCCCTCACCGCCGAACAGCGCAAGCAGGGCTTCCTCAATCAGGACCCGTTCAAGGACATCGTGACCGGCAACAAGCAGAAGGCCGACGGCCTCATCAAGCACCAGGGCATCGCCGCCACGGCGCTCAACGCCGAACAGAAGCAGCTGCTCGGCAAGATCGTCTTCGAATACGTCAGCCGCACCCGCCCCGACTTCGCCGCCCGCGAACTCAAGGCGATCGACGCCGTGAAGGACTCCCTCGTGTTCGCCTGGAACGGCGGCCTCGAAGTCGGCGAACCCCACTACTACAGCATCCAGGGTCCGACCTTCCTCTTCGAGATGGCCAACTTCCAGGGCGGCGCCAACCACGTGCACGCCTCGTGGCGCGACCTGAAGAAGGACTTCGCCTACGACCCGCTGCGCGAACACGCGAAGGAACACTCGGCCGGCAAGTAAGGCCGATGAAAAGAAAAACCCCGGGTGACCGGGGTTTTTTGTTTCAAGTTAACAGCGGTTAGCGGCTAGAGGTTGGCGGTTAGGAAAAATAATCCTACTTGGCCGCCGCATGGTGGCCAGAAGGTAGGGGCGTGGCTACGCCGCGCCCTCCGCAGAGGAGTGCACGATAAATCGTGCCCCTACCAATGACAGGTGACAGCGGTTGGCGGTAACGATAACAGAAAAGGGGACCGGAAACCTGATACACGACATGACGGAAGCAACAAGCTATGTCGTGACGCGGTCCAGACCCTACCCAGCGAATCAACCGATCGCCAGCAAACTGCATCGTCTGTTCAACCGAGCCTCTGTGCCTCTCGTTCCGCCAACCGCTTACCGCCAAACGCTTGCCGCTAAACCCTCACTTAACGACCCTCTTCCATCCCTCCATCGTCTCCTTCAGCAATTCCTTGGGCTCCATCTTGATGCCATAGCCCTGGAAGCCGAAGGGGCCGCGGTAACCGGCGGCGCGGGCCTTGGCCACGAACGATGCGACGTCATACGTACCCCGACCGAGCGGCTGGATGAGCTTGTCCCAGCCGAGATTCTGGGTGTCGCCGGTGTCGGCGCCATTGATGGTGATGAAGTTCAAGCGCGGGAGGGCTTCCTTGATGAGCGGCAGCGGGTCGCGCTCCGAGCCTTCGACCTTGAGCCAGTGGCAGAGATTGAAGGTCACGCCCAGGTTAGGGTCGTCGACCTTGCTGGCGACGCGCATGCAGGTTTCGAACCGCGCGGCCCAGAAGCCGGCGTGCGGATAGAGCGAGATCTTCACGTCCTTGGTCCGGGCATAGGCGACCAGCTGACGCAGCTGCGGCACGACCACGGTGTCGCCGTATTCCGGCGGCATCCTGAGACCCAAGGGGAGATCCACCTTATTGATTCCCAGCCACAAAGTGCCACCGGTGCCGGCGAGTCCGTCGACCGCCTGGGTGAGCTCGGCGGGCAACTGATTCTGCCCAGACGGGAAGTCGGCGACGTGATAGCCGTTGAAGAAGGCGAGCCCCTTGGCCTTCAGCGCTTCGGCGTGGGCCTTGGCCGTCGCGGGCCGGCCGCCGAGTCCCGCGTAGCCAAGCTCGGCCAGCACTTGCGCGCATTCGGCAGGCTCGAGCCGCGCGGCGGTGTCCATGGCGAAGAACGCCGGCGGCTCCGCGGCGGTGAGCGCGACGCAGGCACAAAGATAAGCGAGGAGGGAACGCATGAGATTCAACGGACGGTCACGCCGTGCGCGGCCAGCTCACGGAGGAAGTCCGGAGGCGACGGCGGGCTGATGACGAAATTCTTGAACCAGCCGGTACGGCGGCGGAGCAGGATCAGTTTCTTGGGATTCACGGTGTTCGTCCAATGCTCGTTCCAGAACACCCAGTCGTGCGCGGCCCACTCGATGTCGCTCAGCGCGACCTTGCGCGCGGTGATGCCGTAAAAACGCACCCGCAGGTGCCCGGCATCGACGGTGAACGTCATGCCCCAGAAGATGGCGTGGACGAGCACGAGCGGGAAGACCAAGGCCAGAATCAGCGGGAGGAGATAGAGGAAGACCTCCATGGGAATCAGAAATATAGCCCTTATCGGCCCCGCTTAAACCCAAAACCAACCCCACGCTGGACAGCCCCGCCCTGTCGGGATTGCCTGTCGGCATGGCTCGCGCGACCCGGCACCTGAACACGAACGCCCTCTGGGCCGACGTGGGCGTGCGCACGCTCCGCCGCCTCGGCCTCACGCACGTGGTGATCTCGCCAGGCTCGCGCTCGACGCCGCTCGCCCATGCCTTCGCCGAAGCCGCTGGCCTGCACGTGACGGTCGCGCTCGACGAACGCTCGGCCGGCTTCATCGCCCTCGGCCTCGCCAAGGCTACTGGCCAGCCCGCCGCCCTGCTCTGCACCTCCGGCACCGCTGCCGCCAATTACCTGCCCGCCGTCGTCGAAGCCCGCCTGTCGGCCACGCCCCTGCTCGTCCTGACCGCCGACCGACCGCCGGAGCTGCGCGAGTGCCACTCCGGTCAGACAATCGCCCAGAACGGCATCCTCGCCGGCTATCCCGTCTGGGCCGCCGAGGCCGCCGTGCCCGGCACCGACCTCACCCTGCTCCGTCATTGGCGGCAGCTGCTGGTCGACGCCTGGCAGCGTTCGCAAGGCCCTCTGGCCGGCCCGGTGCACCTCAATCTGCCCTTCCGCGACCCTCTGGCCCCCTCGGACCCCGAAAAGGGCTTCAAGGCGCCCGCAGGCCTCAATCTCGAGGCGTTCACGGCCGTCCCGCCCTGCGGCGTGGTCCGACCGACCCTCACCCCCGCCACGGTCGCCAGCCTGCTCCCGAAGACCGAGCGCGGTGTCATCGTGGTCGGACCGCATGCCTTCGAGGATCGCGACGAGAGCGCCGCCGCCCTCCGCGAGCTTTCGCACCTCACCGGCTGGCCGGTCCTCGCCGACGGCGCGGGCACGCTCCGCGGCGACCTCGCCGGCGACGCGATATTCGTCTCGGGCTATGACCTCATCCTGCGCGACGTCAAAGCCGCCAAGGCACTCCGTCCGCAGGCCGCGGTCTTCGTCGGCCCGCTCCCGACCAGCAAGGTCCTGCGCGCCTGGCTGAAGGAAGGCGACCTCACCGTCATCCAGCTCGGCCGCGCCGGCGAGAACACCGACCCGACGCATTCGCGCTGGAGCCGCCTCGACGGACAGCTTGTGCCTTCGGGCGACAAGGTTGCGGCGAAGGCCTCCGCTTACGGCAAGGCCTGGCAGACGGCCCAGAAAGCCGCCGCCAAGAAGCTCACGCGTATCGTGAACGTCGACTGGCCCTTCGAAGGCCGCGTCGTGTCGCTCCTCGACGAAGCCCTCGGACCGGATGATCGCCTGTTCGTCGGCAGCAGCATGCCGATCCGCGACATGGAGTGGTTCTACCATCCGCCCGGCCCGGGCCCGGAGGTCCTGACCAACCGCGGCGCCAACGGCATCGACGGCACGGTCTCGACGGCGCTCGGCGCTTCGCTCGACGGCAAGCGCACGGTACTCCTCTGCGGCGACCTGACTTTCCTGCACGACAGCAACGCCCTGCTCTCCGCTTACGGCCATCGCGGCGACCTCACGGTCGTCGTGATCAACAACCAGGGCGGCGGCATCTTCAATCATCTCGCCGTCGCGCAGAGCGCCCGTTTCGAACAACTCTGGGGCACCCCGCAGGCGACCGATCTCGGCAAGCTCTGCGCCGCCCACAAGGTACGTCACGACCTCGCGGACGGCTGGAACGACCTGCGCCGACTCCTCGAGGTCCGCGGCAAGGGCGTGCGCGTCATCGAATTCCGCACCGACCGAGAAGCCGACGCCGCCTGGCGGAAGAAGTCTTTCCGGTAAGGGGTCAGACCGCTTCTGACAGTTATCGCTCAGAAGCGGTCTGACCCCTTACTTTGCTCTGTCCCTGCAAGAGGCCACAGACTAAAAACACGCTATGCGTTCGGTCATCTTCGCCCTGCTCGCCTGCTGCGTGGCCTTGGCCGCGGCGGACAAGGCCGAGTTGAAGCCGGACGTCGTCACTATCCCGCGGACGGAGCTCAAGGCGCTCGTCGCGCCGGGCGCCACGTTGCGATTTGATTTCCCGGAACTGACCGTGGACCGCAAAGGCGCGCTCGCGGCTTGTCACCTGAAAGTCCCGGCCGGCTATGATACGGCGAAAAAATACCCGCTCGTCGTCTGGCTGGGCGGAGGCGAAGGTGGCAACCAGCCTAGCGGCGCTTTCCTGCCCGCGGACGACTTCATCCTCGTCGGCCTGCCCTACCCTAAGGGCGCGAACAACCCTGCGCAGGCGAACATGGTCGGCGACTACGGCAAGGTCTGGGACTACCATCGCTTCATGCTCGAGGAGATCGCGAAGGTCATCCCCAACCTCGACCGCTCGCGCTCGATCATCGCCGGCTTCAGCAACGGTGCGCACGCCATCGACGGCATGCTACGCCTGAGCGACAGCCCGAAGCTTACGGATTATTTCGGGATCTTCCTCTTCGCGGACGGCGGCGGGACGGGCTACACGTCGCTCGGCACGCTCCCCGACCTGAAAGGTAAGTTCGCGTACG
>JBDKIN010000027.1:0-3364 GCA_039797095.1 Verrucomicrobiota bacterium | reverse complement strand
TGCCGGACACTCCGCCCAAGGGCGACGCCGGTCCGGTCTCGGCCGGGAAGCTCCTCGGTCTCGACGCCTTGAAGCTGTTCAAGGACCGCTCGTTCGCGGTGTTCATGTTCTGCTCCTTCCTGATCTGCATCCCGCTGAGCTTCTACTTCACCTGGACCGGCGCGTTCCTCAGCGAGATGAATGTCGCCAACTACGCTTCGAAGATGACGCTCGGCCAGGTCTCCGAAGTCGGCTTCCTGCTCCTCCTGCCCCTGCTCCTCCCGATCCTCGGCGCCAAGCGCATCATGATCCTCGGCATGGCCGCCTGGGCCGTCCGCTTCGGGCTCTTCGCCTACTTCCATGAGCAGCCGACCGCCACGTGGATGGTCCTCGGCGGCATCCTCCTGCACGGCATGTGCTATGACTTCATCTTCGTGATGGGACGCATGTACGTCGACAAAGCGGCCGGCGACGGCCTCCGCGCCTCGGCGCAAGGCCTCCACGCCGTCTTCACGCTCGGAGCGGGCATGTTCGTCGGCTCCTGGCTCTCCGGCGTCGTCGCGCAGCACTACACGGACGCCCAGAACGTCCACGACTGGAAGGCCATCTGGCTCGTCCCCGCCCTCATGAGCGCCGCGCTCATCCCGCTCTTCGTCGCCCTCTTCCGGGAAAAGACAGGCGATGAAGGATGAATGATGGATGATAAAAGATATAGATAAAAAATTGCATTCATCGCTCATCGTTAATCCTCCATCCGACATCCTTCATCGGCCATCATCCATCCTTCATCGTCCATCCTCCGTCTTCACTCCCCATGCCCCGCCCCCTCAGCCACATCGCCCCCGACTGGTGGGATTACACCACGCTCGAGTCGTCGCTCATCAACGACGCGGCGAAGCTTACGGAGCGGGACCTGCGCCAGCTCTCGCGACCGGGCTTCAAGGTGGTGATGTATGACACGCTCGAAGACTTCTATCTCGCCGAAGCCCTCGAGTATATCGCGGCCTGGAAGCAGGCCACGGCTGACAACCCCGTCGGCATCTGCGGGCCGATCGGCCCGACCGAACAGCTCCCGCTCGTCGCCCGCCTCGTCAACGAACTCGGCCTTTCGCTCAAGCATGCGCACTTCTGGGGCATGGACGAGTGGTACGACGACAAGACCAAGAAGGAAGTACCGGTGACGCACCCGCTCTCGTTCGAGCGCGCCGACCGCGAACTCTGCTTCGATCGCATCCAGAAGAAGCTGGCGATGCCCGAAGCCAACCTCCACTTCCCCAAGGCCAAGGTCGCCGACTACGCGCAGACCTGGCACGCCGGCGTGCGCTGCGCCGTGATGCAGGGCGGCCAGGGCGACATCAAGCACTGGGCCTTCAACGACCCGCTCAAGCGCACCGGCAAATATAAGGACGCCCCGCCCTCGCCCGCGGAATACCGCAAGCTCGGCACGCGCATCGTCGAACTCCACCCCGTCACGCTCAGCCAGAACGCCCGCACCTCCGGCGGCGGCAACATCACCATGGTCCCCAAGATGGCCATCACCGTCGGTCCGCAGGAGACGTGGCTCGCCGAGAAAGTCTCGATCTGGCACGCCGGCGCCCATGACAACCCGCTGGGCCAGCGCCTGACCGCGCTGATGATTTCCAAGCGGATCGCCGACGCGGCCGTACCGATGTCCCTCCTGGCCGACCACCCGAACGTGCAGTTCAATTATTTCCGCGGCGGCCTTGGCTCCTGCGCGGTCGAGATGCACTGAGGCCAGATTGTCCCAGACAACCTAGGTGAAGCTGATAACCCTGACCTATCCGACCAGCGCCATGTCCGTTCGCATCCTACTCGCCTCATTATTGCTCTCTTCTCCCGCCCTCCTGAACGCACAGGAGAGCCCCTCGACCAAAGAGAGCGGCGCCGCGAGGCCGCCTTCTTGGGAGCAGATCCGCCCGGTACCGATGAGCGGCGGCTTGCGGGCCTTTTGGAATGTGGCGGGAGGTGATAATCCGACGAACTATCGGGAGGCCGCCGCGCACGGCTTCGAGATGGTGGACCTTCTGAACACCTATGCCGACTACCCCGGTAGGCAGAAGGAGAACATCCGCAAGACGCTCGATGCCAATAAGAACAACCCTTGGCAGAAGCCGGAGTTCTTCGAACGCATCATCAGACGCAACATCGAGCAACGTGGCAACCAGAACGCTATCTTTGTCCATGATATCGAGTTCACCTTCGAGGAGGACATCGATATAGCGTGGGCTGATCCGACGGTCCGGGCCGCGTCGAAAGCCACGTCCCGCGAGCAGTTCGCCGACGCTTATCTGCGCGAATGGGCTACTTGGTTCACGCTGCCCTGCCAATGGACGAAGGAACGCTTCCCGGGTACACCCATCGGCATCTACGGCCCGCAGCCGTTCCGTCGCGACTACTTTGGTATCTCAGGCAAGTCCGCGCAGCAGATCGACGGCACCCACCACAGCGACGCCGAGCTATGGCAGCACATCGACCCCTCTGTCGATTACTACATCGCCAGCATCTATGTCTTCTACGACAAGCCCGACTCCGTCTATTACATGGCGGCCAACGTCGAGGAGAACGTCGAACGTACCCGGCGCTTCGGCAATAAGCCGCTCTACGCCTACGAGTGGCTCCGCTACCACGAATCCAATAAGAAACTCGCCGGACAAGAAGTCGCCCCCTGGCTCGCCGAAGCCATGGCCGTGCTGCCTTACTTCTGCGGCGCCCGCGGCGTAGCGCTCTGGGGTTCCGAGCCCAAGCGTCAGGGGCAATACTACCAAACGCTCCCGGTATTCGCGAAGAGCCTCGGCCGGATCTCCGACCTGTCCGCCAAGATCGCGGCGGCCAAGCTCATGCCCGACGAGCCCGCGCACGTCCTCTGGAAGGCCAAGCGTCCCCTTATACGACGATTGCGTGTCAGCGCCGATGAATGGGTCATCTTGGCCGTCAACCCTTGGCAAGCCGAAGACGCCATTTCCAACGTGGAAGTACCCTTGGAGCAGAGCCGTATCAAGGTCGACGTGCGCGGTCGCCACAGCGAGATCTTCCACTGCACGGGCGAGAGCGTGAAACGGCTTTGAAACCCTAGCCTAGGTACCAGGCCAATCCGGCAAAGGCCGGCCCCCCTTGCCCGTCGGTAAGTTCTGGCCATTCTTTTTGACAAAGTCCAAATCTCGGTCTTCGTGAGGCCACATGCGCGACCCGGAAGCCACCCTTCGCCAGCATGACCTGCCCGTTACGGCGCAGCGTCTCGCCGTGCTCCGGGCGGTCTCTCAGCACCCCCACGCCACCGCGGATGACCTCGCGGAGAGCGTGCGCGGCGAAATCGGCACCATCTCGCGCCAGTCGGTCTACAACGTCCTGAACGTCCTCACCGAGA
>JBDKIN010000026.1:0-3856 GCA_039797095.1 Verrucomicrobiota bacterium | reverse complement strand
TCAGGTGCTCAGAGGGCCTGCTTCACCTTGACCATCGCGGAGAGGATGGTGTTCCAGGTCTTCGGGTTCTCGAGCGTCGCGTTCGGGAACATGCAGCCATCCCAGCAGATGTGCTTCATGCCGCGATCGGCGGCGCCTTCGAGCCAGACCTTGGAGCAGGCCGTGATGTCGAGCTTGCCGTTGGCGTCGTCGGCCTGGCAGTGACGGCCGGTCTTCTCGTGGGAGCCGGTGCCATGCACGGTGCCGTCGTTCTGGGCCACGTGGAAGTCGAGGGTCCAGGGGCGGAGCTTGCCGACCATCTCGCGGTAGGCGGGCCAGAACTGTTCCGAAGTGTAGCCTTCCTTGAGGAGGGCGGCTTCGGGTTCGTTGTAACCCATCAGGTAGAGGTAGGTGTGGGCGAGGTCGGCCTGGAAGCCGAAGGTCTTCGGCATGCCGACGCCTTCGAGGGTGTCGAGCATCGCCTTCCAGGAGTGCATGCCGGCCCAGCAGATCTCGCCTTCGGCGGCGATGCGTTCGCCATGGCCTTCGGCGATCTTCGCGGCCTTCTTGAAGGTGTCGACGATGCGGGCCGTGTTGGCCTTCGGGTTCTCGCGCCACTTCTGCACGCCGAACTCGGCGGAGTCCACGCGGATGACGCCGTACTGGCGGACGCCGTGCTGGTTGAGGAGCTTGGCGATGCGGCAGGCCTTCTCGATCGCGAGGAGGAACTTCTGCTGCTGTTCGTCGGTGCCCATCGCGGAGTCACCCACCGTGCCACCCCAGACCGGCGCCACGAGCGAGCCGACCTTCAGGCCCTTGGAGGCGATGAGGTCCGCCATCTTCTTGAGGTTGTCCTCGGAAATGTCGGGGTCGGTGTGCGGGTGGAACAGGAACAGGTCGACGCCGTCGAACTTGTGGCCGTCGACGTTGGCGGCGACGGTCATGTCGAGCATGTGCTCGAGGGCGATCGGAGGGTGATCGGTGTTGGGCTCCTTGCCGACGAGGCCGGGCCACATCGCGTTGTGCAGTTTCATGAGCGTGGGGGTTGGGGTAGGGGTGGGGGTAGGGGATGGCTTACTTCTTCTTGGCCTTCTTGTAGGCGCCCATGGCCGGAGCGTCCGGGTTCACTTCCGGGCCGAAGTAGCGCAGGCAGACCAGCGGTTCGGTGGTGGAGGTGTTGCGGAAGGTCACGCCCTTCTTGGCGCCGGCTTCGGTGCAGAAGTATTCGTCTTCGGTCAGCTCGTTGAAGCGGATGAGCTTCGGGCTGTTGAGGACCTGGCCGTTGATCGTGCCGGAGCCCTGGACGCAGATGAGGCCGTAGGCGCCCTTGTCGGTGATGACGCACTCGGCGCCCGGTTCGACGGTCAGTTCCTTCGCGGTGAAATACTGGAACTTGTCGACTTTGCCGTAGACGATCCACTTGTCCACGTAGCCCTTGCCCTGGACGGAGACGACCGGCTCGAGGTAGTGGTTGTCCTTGAAGTTCGGGTCGACGTTCTTGTCCCAGTCGAGCTGGTCCACGATGAAGTCGACGTCCTTGTGCT
Source organism: Verrucomicrobiota bacterium (assembly GCA_039797095.1). Classification (GTDB taxonomy): domain Bacteria; phylum Verrucomicrobiota; class Verrucomicrobiia; order Opitutales; family UBA953; genus UBA953. Next base: position 2,333 of record JBDKIN010000026.1, on the reverse strand, counting down.
TGGACTTCGGCATGTCCTTGACGAGGAGGGCCCACGGTACTTCGCGGCCTTCGACGAGGTTCTGGTACATGCCGAACACGTCGGAACCCCACTGCGGCTCATAGGTGCAGAGCGAGCCCGGGGCGTGGAGGATGCAAGGGTCGATGAGCCAGCCGGTGCCGGGCTCGAGCTTATAGGCCTTGGAGAGGGCGAGGATCTTGTTGTCACCCTTGTCCCAGTTGGCGATGCACTCGCGGACCTGGGCCTTGGTCGTGCCGGGCTCGAAGCCCATGAACGTGTAAGGGAAGTTGTTGCCGACGTTGTTGTGCTGGGGCGGGAAGTAGTAGGACTCCGGCTTGCCTTCGAGACCGAGCAGCTTGGCCTGCTTGGCGTTCTGGTGCATGTGGTGCGGGATCGGGCCCATGTTGTCGAAGAACTTGGAGTACACCGGCCACTTCTTGTACTTGTTCCAGATCTTCGAGCCGATGAGGGCGGAGCCGCATTCCTTGACGGCCTGCTGGAGGGTGAAGCGGGTGTTGCCGATGACGACGTAGGACAGGCCTTCGTCGACCGTGCGATTGTCGTTGGCGGCTTCGGTCGTGGAAGCGAACCAGCGCTCGTCGATGCCTCCGCGGCTCAGGCCGAAGGCGTAGAGGTCATCCGGGTGGAGCTTGAGGCGCTTGCCGGGCTGGAGGAAGGAGCGCGGCACCCAGCACGGGGCGAGGCGCAGCAGGCCGCCGGTCTTGGCGAGTTCCTTCTCCACGAGAGAGGCGACACCGCTCTTCTTGGTGGAGAGATCTTGGACAATCTTGGGGGAGGACATGGTATGGGTGAAAGGAGGGTCGGGGAGGTCGGATTTAGGCGACTCCTTGGACAGGGACAAGAATTGAGTAAGCCGACTTACGACTTCAAAAACTGCCAATTAATAGGGCAGGTAACGGACTGGCCGTTTTCGCCCGTGATCCGGACGGACTCCGGGCCGGCGGGGACGATGCTCTGGACTTGGCCGAAAGCGGCGGGCACGGCGGCGGCGGCCTGGATCAGGGGGAGGCGGACGCGCTCGTCCTTGCGGAACAGGCGGCTGGTCGGGATGCCCTTGGCGGCCAGTCGGTCCTCGCGGGCGACATCGACGCCGTCGCAGAAGTGGGAGCAGACCTCTTCGAGGCCGAGGCGACCTAAGTGGCGCTTCTCCCAAGGGTGGCCAGGGCGACCGCCATTAGACAGCCAGAAGAGGGTGGAGGGGAAGTCGGCGACATTCTTGAGCGAGAACCAGACGTAGCCCGGGAAGGTGACGGCCGTCCAGGCGAACGGCTGGGCTTCGGTGGCGGGCACGTTGACGAGCATGATCAGGTCGTCATTGCCGGCGCGGGCCGGGTAATGCGTCAGGTCGGTGTTCGAGCCATCCTTCATCGGGACGGACTTCAGCGACGTGAACTCGGCGAACGGCTTCAGTGCGCCGGACTCGCCGGCGGCGGGGTCGGAGAACTCGCCGGCGTAGACGGAGCCGAAGCGGAAGGCGCTCGTGGCGATACGCGCGGCGCCGGCGGGGACGTTCGAAAGATCGAGCACCGGATGGTTGCCGTAGTTCCAGCGACCCTCGAGCTGCGTGATGATATGCTCCCAGTAGATCGCATGGTGGCCGGGGATGAGCGTGAAGTTCTTCACCACCGTGGCGCCGGTATCCGTGCCGGTCTGCGTCAGCTTCAGGGAGGTAGCGGAGGACGACGCCAGCTGCCAGGGCGCGTTGGCTGTGTCGCCATGGGGCGGTCCCTTCTGCTGGCCGCCGAAGGGCAGGCACATGAAGTCACCGCGAAGATAGGTGAGCAGGTTCGGCAGGCTCTGGTCGATCTGCGTGGGCGTCCAAGGCGAGAGCGAGTAGGGCGAGGCCTTGAGGCCGGGGAAGTGGAAGGTCACCGGGGCGAGGTGACCGGCGGTCTGCGTGACGGCCAGTTCGACCTCGGCGGTCTGCAGGGTGTAGCTCGGGGCGCCGTGGATGGTTTCCATAGGGGATGACCTATTTCCAGCAGGCCGCCTCCGGCTGTCAACGTCTCGGGCGTCCTGGCCTCTCCGCTTGCTAACCTGCCCGCAGTTGGCTTGTTTTTGGTCATGCCGCAGCCGCTACCTATCTTTTACACCAAGCCCGGTTGCCCCTGGTGCGTCGAGGCCCTCGAGTTCTTCGCCCAGCAAGGCGTGAAACTCGACGTCCGCGACGTCATCGCCGACATGCATCAGATGCGTCAGCTGGTCGCCCTGACCGGTCAGTCCAAGTGCCCCTCCTTCCGCTATGGCGACTTCATCGTGGCTGATTTCGGGGTGGATGAGTTCATCAACAAGGCGCGCAAGCACCCGGCGGT
>JBDKIN010000025.1:0-7077 GCA_039797095.1 Verrucomicrobiota bacterium | reverse complement strand
GGGATGCACTGCCCCCACTAAGGCATGGCTGAAGAACCCGTTATCGAACTCGAAGGCAAAATCCTGCAGGTGCTTCCTGGCACCATGTTCCGGATCGAGCTCCCCAACAAGCACGTGGTGCTGGGACGCATCTCCGGCCGCCTCCGCAAGAACTTCATCCGCATCAACCCGGGTGACCGCGTGAAGGTCGAGATGACCCCTTCGGACCTGACGACTGCCCGCATCATCTTCCGTCTGCGCGACACCGCTCCGCGTCCGGCGATGCCGCCGCCCAAGCGCCGTTACTAAGCCTCCTGAAGACCCGGTTATGCCGGGTTTTTTATTGCGAAGGGGAGGGGGCTAATTCAGTCATGTTGACTTAATAACCCCTCAATCACCATGGCCATCTACAACAGCGTCCTCGACACCATCGGTCACACCCCGCTCGTCCGTCTGAACAAGGTCACCGAAGGCCTGCACGCCGAAGTCCTCGTGAAGCTCGAGTTCTTCAATCCGCTCTCGAGCGTCAAGGACCGCATCGGCCGCGCGATGGTCGACGCCGCCGAGCGCGACGGCCGCCTGAAGCCGGGTGGCACCATCGTCGAGCCGACCTCCGGTAACACCGGCATCGCCCTGGCCTTCGTCGCCGCCGCCCGCGGTTACCGCTGCATCCTCACGATGCCGGAAACGATGTCCATCGAGCGTCGCGTCCTCCTCCGCCTTCTCGGCGCCGAGATCGTCCTGACCCCCGGTGCCAAGGGCATGCGCGGCGCCATCGAGCGCGCCACGCAGCTCCGCGATGAGATCGGCGCGAACGCCTTCATGCCGATGCAGTTCGACAACCCGGCTAACCCGGAAGTGCATCGTCGCACCACCGCCGTCGAGATCTGGGAAGACACCGAAGGCAAGGTCGACGCCATTGTTTCCGGCGTCGGCACGGGCGGCACCATCACGGGCATCGCTTCCGTGATCAAGGGTAAGAACCCGAAGTTCCGCGCCATCGCTGTCGAGCCCGCCGCCTCTCCGGTCATCACCCAGACCATGGCCGGCCAGCCGGTCCAGCCGGCTCCCCATAAGATCCAGGGTATCGGCGCCGGCTTCGTCCCGAAGAACTGCGACGTCTCCCTGATCGACGAAGTCCTCTTGGTCACCAACGAAGATGCTTTCGCCATGGCCCAGGAAGTCTCCATCCGTGAAGGCCTCGCCGTCGGTATCTCTGCGGGCGCCAATATCTGGGCCGCCCTTCAGCTCGCCAAGCGTCCGGAATATGCCGGTAAGCGCATCGTCACAATCGCTTGCTCGCCGAGCGAGCGCTACCTCTCGACCGCCCTGGCCGAGAAGGTCCGCGCCGAAGTCACCGCGCTCACCGCGTCGTAAGCCGGGCCGACGGCTCGTCCCGAAAAGGCCTGCGTCGCGAGACGCAGGCCTTTTTGTTGGGGCGAGGTAGGGGCAGCACCGCGTGCTGCCCTAGGGCCTGATGCTTTCTCCTTGAATCCTTCCCCTTAAAAGTGAACATCCGTTCACCTATGCTGGATATGCGTACATTGCAGGGGTTCGAGGCCCGGCGGCCGTTGGCCTTGCCGCTGCTCGGCTCCCGGGCGGTCGCCGGATTCCCGTCGCCGGCCGACGACCATATGGAGCGGCGTCTCGACCTGAACGAGCACCTGATCCGCAACCCGATCTCGACCTTCTTCCTGCGCGTCGACGGCGATTCGATGTCGGGCGCCGGCATCCTCACCGGCGACCTCATCGTCGTCGACAAGTCGCTCTCTCCTCGCGCCGGCACCATCGTGGTCGCCGAGGTCGGGGGTGAGTTCACGGTGAAGCACCTCGAACGCGACGCCGCGGGCGCGTGGACTCTGCGGGCCGATAGTCCACGTTGGCCGGGCTGGTCGTTGCCTTTCACGCCCGAATGCCGTATCTGGGGGACAGTGGTCGCCGTCGTGCGCCGCTGCTGACGCCATGCTCCGCGCCCTCGCCGACTGCAATAACTTCTACGCGTCCTGCGAGCGCGCCCTCGACCCTTCGTTGATCGGCGTGCCGATCGTGGTCTTGTCGAACAACGACGGCTGCGTGGTCGCGCGTTCCTCCGAAGCAAAGGCGCTGGGCATCCCGATGGGCGCGCCGTATTTCGAAGTGCGTCGTACCTGCGAAGCCCATGGCGTCCGCATCTTCTCGTCCAACTTCTCGGTCTACGGCGATTTCTCCGAACGCGTCATGGCCGCCCTCGGCGAGCAGGCGCGCGACCTCGAGATCTATTCGGTCGACGAGGCTTTCCTGGGCTTCCCTGACATGCCCGACGCCGATGCCAAGGCCCTTGGCCTGCGTATCCGCGCCGATGTCCTGAAGCGCACCGGCATCCCGATCTCGCTGGGGATGGCTCCGACCAAGGTGCTCTGCAAGCTGGCCAACGAGCGGGCCAAGGCCGACAAAACGAGCGGGGGCGTGATCGTCGTCCCGGCCTCGGTCGAAGGCCGGACGGCTTTCCTGCGCGGCGTCGAAGCCGAGGACGTCTGGGGTGTCGGGCCCGGCCTGGCGGCCCGCCTGCGCTCGCATGGCATCCTCTCGGCTATCGACCTCGCGGAAGCCGATCCGGGTTTCATCCGCCGCATCGCCGGCGTGGTCGGCGAGCGTCTCGCCCTCGAGCTGCGCGGTATCTCCTGCCACGATATCGTCGAGGACGCCGGTCCGCGGAAGAGCGTGCTCGTCTCGCGTTCCTTCGGACGGCCGATCACCGACGCGTTCGAACTCTCCGAGGCCATCGCCGCGCACGCCGCCCGTGCCGCGGAGAAACTGCGCGAAGACGGCATGCTCGCTTCTTCGATCGTCGTCTTCATCCGCACCAACCAGCATCGCATCGACCAGGCGCAGTATCGGGGCGACGAACTGGAGCCGCTGGATCCTCCGACCGACGATGCCCGTGCGATCTGCAGCGCTGCCGCCCGCGCGCTTGCCCGCGTCCGTCGCGACGGCTACATGTATAAGCGAGCCGGCGTGATGCTGCAGGGCCTGACGCCCGCCGGCGTCGTGCAGCCTTCCTTGCCCGGCATGGGCGGAGAGATCGATCCCAATAAGGACCGCCTCATGAAGGCCGTCGATGCCTTGAACCATAAGCTCGGCCGCGATGCCGTGCGCCTCGCCAGCACCGGCTTCGAGCGGGAGTGGAAAGGGAAGGCCGAGCTTCAGTCGGGCGCCTCGCTCTCCGACCCGGCCAACCTACCGAAAGCCAAGGACGGCCCCAAGCCGCGGATTAGGTTTCACGAATGAGATAACCCGCTTCGGGTGGCAGGTGGCTGGATGTTTTACCCCGCCACCCGTACCCTGGGGCTGCCACCTGCCACCTGAGACGAAAGCGGGGGTATGGCTTGTCCCGGGAACCTTCCCCCGATATATCTGCTCATATCCCCATGAGTTCGCCCCGACTCGGTTTTCGCCATGCCATGCTGGTCCTGGCCTGCGTCACGCTCTTCGGGGCGCCGCCGGCCAAGCCGGGCATCCGCGTGGGCTTCGCCGACCGCGATATCACGCCTGATATCGGCATGGAGGTCCCGGGTAATTACGGGAAGGTCTACTCGAAGAAGATCCATGATGCGTGCAAGGTGCGAGCGAGCGTGTTCGACGACGGCCAGAAGCGCGTGGCGCTCGTCGGCATCGATGCCTTGATGATCCGCCGCGAGACGGTGCAGGAGATCCGCAGCTTGGTGAAGGCCGCCACGGGCATCACCGACGTGATGATCGGTGCTTCGCATTCCCATTCCTCCGGGCCGATCGGGATGATCCTGCCGGGCGAGTTCGATCATGCCTCGGCCGAGATCCAGGAACTCGCCTACAAGAAATCTTCCTGCGCCGACGCGGGTTACCTGAAGAAGGCCATCTCCGCCACGGTCGAGGCCATTGTCGCCGCCGATCAGTCCAAGGCCGCGGTGACGGTCGGTTACGGCGTCGGCCATGAGAGCCAGGTGGCGTTCAATCGCCGCCTCCGCATGAAGAACGGCCTGACCTTCTCGCATCCGGGGAAGAACAACCCCGACGTGGTCGCGTTCGCCAACCCGACCGACGATGAGGTCGGCGTGATCGGCGTCTGGCGCCCCGATGGGTCGCTGGCCGGCTGCATCGTCAATTTCTCCTGCCACGCCACCACGAACTCCGACGGGATCGGCGCCAATTGGATCTATTACACCGAGAAGGTCATCCGCGGTTATTATGGCGCCGACACCAAGGTCGTCTTCCTGCAGGGCGCCTGTGGCGACGTGACCCAGGTCAACAACCTCGACCCCAAGGCCAATCCGGCCTCAGACGACTGGTCGCAGTTCGTCGGTGGACGCGTGGGCGCGGAGTCCCTCAAGGTCCTGCTGAGCATGTCCCAGACCCGCACCGCCGACGTGCCGTTGGCGGCCGACCAGAAGGTCTGGGAGATCGGCCGACGTATCCCGGCGCCCGAGCGTGTCGCCGAGGCCCGCGAGCGCATCAAGGGACCTGTGACCCATAAGGACTGGGTCTGGGCCAAGGAGACCCTGCTGCTCGACGCGTTGATCGCCAAGAAGCGTGATGTCGAGGTGGAGGTCCAAGCCATCCAAGTCGGCCCGGTGGTGTGTCTATCCAACCCCGCGGAGTATTTCGTGTCCTATGGCCTGCAGCTCAAGAAGCGCAGCGGTTTCCCGATGACCTTCCCGGTCGAGCTCGCCAACGGCTGCGTGGGCTATGTGCCAGACGAGGAGGCCTTCGGTCCGAACGGCGGCGGTTACGAGACGCGCCTGACGAGTTACAGTAATCTGGATATCACGGCCGGCACGCAGTTCATGAACGTCGGACTCGAGCTCGCCGCCAAGATGAAGCCCGCCAAACTGCCGGAGCGTCCGAACGGTCCCACCGGCAAGCCGTGGGCTTACGGCGACCAACCTCCGCAGCTGAAATGATCCGCGTCGCCGCCATCCTTTTCTCCGGCGCGCTCGTCGCGGCGCCGCTGCCGAGTCCGCTTTCGGCGGTGGACGCCCTGAAGGCTTTTGAAGCCGCTCCCGGTTTGCGCGTCGAGCTGGTCGCCGCCGAGCCGTTGGTGGCTTCGCCGTGCGCCATCGCCTTCGACGCCAAGGGGCGACTCTTCGTCGCCGAGAACCGCGGTTACCCGATTGGGCCCAAGGAAGGCGAGAAGCCTGCCGGCGTCATCGCCTTGCTCGAGGATTCCGACAAGGACGGCCGGATGGACAAGCGGACCGTCTTCGCCGACGGCCTCACGTTCCCCAACGGCGTGCTCCCTTGGGACGGCGGTGTGATCGTCACCTGCGCCCCGGACGTGCTGTTCCTCAAAGATGCCGATGGAGACGGCGTGGCTGATGAACGTCGCGTGCTGCTGACCGGCTTCGCCACTACCGGCAGCACGCAGCTGCGCGTGAACGCGCCGACGTTGGGCCCTGACGGATGGATCTACCTTGCTGCTGGTCTGAGCGGCGGCACGGTCACCTGTCCCGAACATCCGGAGCGTGCGCCGCTCAGGATGACCTCCGACGTCCGTTTCCATCCGAAGACGCTGCAGGTCGAACTGGTCGACGGAAAGTCGCAGTATGGCATGAGCTTCGACCTGGCGGGCAACCGCTTCATCTGCATGAACCGCTTGCCGGTCCAGCATGTGGTGCTGAAGTCGGAATGGCTGAAGCGTAATCCGCGGCTGGCCTTCAGCGAGACCGTCCAGGACTGCAACGAACGCGACGCCTATAACGGGATCAACGGCGGGCACGACGGGGTGCGGCTTTATCCGATCAGTTCGAACATCACCACCGCTGACGGGCATGCCGGCTCCTTCAGCGCCGCCTGCGGCATCAAGGTCTGGCAGGGTAAGTCGCTCCTGACTCCCGAATGCCTGAACATCGTGCTTTCTTGCGATCCGACGGGCAACCTCATCCACGCCGACCGGCTCATTCGTAAGGGTGCCACTTTCGTCGCCAAGCCGGTGTATCGTGAACGCGAGTTGCTGGCCTCGCGGGATGACTGGTTCCGTCCGGTCTTCCTTGCCCGAGGTCCGGAAGGCGCGCTTTACGTCGCGGACATGTACCGCAAGGTCATCGAGCATCCGGATTACCTCCCGGCAGAAGTGCGTAAACACACCGATTTCGAGACCGGCAAGGACCTGGGACGCATCTGGCGCGTCCGTGCGGATGAGCCACCGGAGCCGCTCGCCGTGGCCGAGGCCCTCAGCGGAATGTTGCCTGATCTGACGATGATGAACATCGTGCTCGACGGCGGTAATCCCGCGGACGCGGCGACGCAGCGGCTGGCCGCGGCGGCGCTATCACATTCGGAAGACAAGTGGTTACGCAACGCCGTGCTGAGCGGGGTCGGCGGAAGAGAGCCGGCTTTCCTGAGGGCGTTGCTCCAGCGGCTTCCCGCTGAGAGCAAGGTCGGTCCGGGTCTGGCCGCCGTCTTTGGATATCTGGGCGGCACCTGCGCCGGTCCGACCGACCTGGAGGTCGCCACCGGAGCGCCGGAGGCGGTGCGGCTGGCCCTGCTGACCGGTTATCTCGGAGGTTCCGCGCGCAAGGACGCCGGCCTGCCGGTTTCGTTCCGTGCCTTGCTCGACGCCTCGCCGAAGGTCGCCATGGATGAGGCCAAGACGGCCCAGGATAGGGCGGTCGCCGTCAGGCTCATGGCCTGCCTGCCTTGGGAGCAATCCGGCGAAACCTTGCTGAAGCTCGCCTTGGACGATGCCTCGCCCGATCTCGCCGCCGCCGCGCTCAAGTCCGTCGTCGCTTATCCTGAGTCGGAAGTCTCGACCGCCTTGCTCGCCGGTTGGACGCGTTACACGCCGGCCCGGCGTGATGCCGTGCTGGGCGCGTTGCTCGGCGTGCCTTTTCACCTGAAGACCGTGCTCGCCGCCGTCGAAGCCAAGCAGATTCCCGCGAGCGTCTTCACCGGGGTTCGTCGCCGTCAGGTGCTCGCCTCGAAGGATCCAGCCATCAAAGCCCAGGCTGAGAAGCTGCTGACCGTCTCAGCCCGGCCGGAGGCCTTGGCCGAGGCCTCCAAGGCGCTCGTATTGAAGCCTAATCCGTCGGAGGGGCGTGCCGTCTTTAACGCTGTCTGCGCCACCTGTCATCGCTTGGATCGGGA
>JBDKIN010000024.1:0-2624 GCA_039797095.1 Verrucomicrobiota bacterium | reverse complement strand
TAGGCTTCGGTTCACCACACGACGCCTTGGTCGCCGGCATCGCGATGATCCATCAGGAACTGATGCCGATCCCCGACCTGACGGTGGCGGAGAACATCACCCTGGGCGCCGAACCCTGCGGACGCTTCGGACGAGTCGACCGCGCGGACCAGCTGCGTCGCGCCAAGGAACTTTTGCAGGAACTCGAATCTGAAATCGATGCCTCCCGTCAGATGCGCACGCTCACGGTGGCGCAGACGCAGGTCGTCGAGATCGCCAAGGCGCTCGGCCGTCAGGCCGACGTCATCCTGATGGACGAACCGACGGCCGCCCTCTCCGACCACGAGGTCGCCGCCCTCTTCCGGGCCATCGCCCGCCTGAAGGCCCGTGGCGTGGCGATCGTCTACACGACGCATAAGATGGACGAAGTCTTCCGTCTGGCCGACCGCATCTCGGTCCTCCGCGATGGCCGCCTGGTCGGCACCGCCCCCGCGTCCGATCTGAGTCCGGCTAAATTGATCTCCCTCATGGTCGGCCGCGAGATGGCTGACGTCTTCCCGACGCGCTCCCTGCCCACGGAGGAAATCTTGCTCGAGGTTTCCGCCCTCACCCGTGAGCCGGCCTACCGCGATGTCAGTTTCCAAGTCCGCCGCGGCGAAGTGGTCGCCCTCGCCGGCCTGATGGGCGCCGGCCGCACTGAAGTGGTCAGCGCCGTCTACGGACTCCAACCCGCCGCCGGCGGTGTCATGACCTTCAAAGGCAGGCCCTTGGTGGTCAGGTCGCCCCAGGACGCGCTCGCCGCCGGCATCGGCATGGTGACCGAGGACCGTAAAGGGCTCGGGCTCATCCCGGCCCTAGGCGTCGACCAGAATATCACCCTGACGTCCCTGCGCGCCCTCTGCCGCGGTCAGCTCATCGACCACCGCGCCGAAGCCGCTATTGTCGGGACCAAGATCGAGGAATTCGCGGTCAAGACCTGCCGTCCTTCCCAGCCCATCGCCCAGCTCAGCGGTGGCAACCAGCAGAAGGCCCTCCTCGCCCGCTGCCTGCTCGGCGATCCGGACCTCATCATCCTCGACGAACCTACCCGCGGCATCGACATCGGTGCGAAGGCCGAGATCTACGCTCTGATCCAGAAACTGGCCCGTGCCGGCAAGGGCGTGTTGCTCGTCTCCTCCGAACTGCCGGAAGTCCTTTCCCTGGCCCATCGCATCGTCGTCCTGCGCCGCGGCAGCGTGGCTGCCACGCTCGAAGCCTCCGAGACCGACCAAGAGACCGTGCTCCGACACGCCATGCCTTTATCACGTCATGCCCACCCTCGACCGTAATCTGCTTCATCGTTTCGGACTCTTGTTCGTCATCTTGCTGGTCGGACTCGGCCTGACGCTCACGACCGATACCTTCCTCAGCGTCGCGAACCTCACCAACGTCGCCCGCCAGGTCTCCATCAACGGCATCCTGGCCGTCGGCGTGACCTTCGTCCTGCTCACCGCCGGCGTGGATCTCTCCCTGGGTTCGGTCGTCGCCCTGAGCGGCGTCGCCTGCGCGACCTTCGCCCACCCCGGAGATCATTCCGTCATCGTCCCGATCGCCGTCGGCCTGCTCACCGGCGCGGCCTGCGGACTCGTCAACGGCGTCCTGGTGACCCGTGGGGGCGTCGCTCCGTTCATCGTGACGCTCGGGATGATGACCATCGCCCGCGGCCTGGCGCTCATCGTCAGCGGCGGCCGCCCCGTCGCGAACATGTCGAATGAACTGACCGCCCTCGCCGGCGACTTCCTCGGCATCCCGATTCCGGTGCTCTGTTTCGCAGGCGTCGCGCTCGCCGCGTGGTTCTTCCTGCGTAACTTCCGCCTCGGCCGTCACATCTACGCCGTCGGCGGCAACGAACACGCCGCCCGCGCCGCCGGCGTACCGGTCGAACGCGTCAAGCTCTTCGCCTACGGCCTCTGTGGACTCCTCACCGGCCTCGCCGGGGTCGTCCTGGCGGCCCGTATCACCACGGGCCAGCCCAACGCCGGTCAGGCCTACGAACTGGATGCCATCGCGGCCGTGGTCATCGGCGGCACGAGCCTCGCCGGCGGGGTCGGTACGATCACGGGCACCCTGCTCGGTGTCCTGCTCATCGGGGTGATCAATAACGGCTTGGATTTGCTGGGGGTTTCTTCGTATTACCAAGCGGTCATCAAAGGCGTCATCATCGTGGGTGCGGTTTGGCTCGACCGACGTCAGGCCCGTTCGTAAAAGTCAGGCATGCGCCTCACCCCTCGCACTGCCGCGGCGGCCTTCTTGGCCGTCGGTGCCCTCGCCCTTTCCGCCGCCTTCCTTTCCGGCTGCAAGAAAGCCGAAGCCCGCAAGGAGGGTGAGCTGCTCATCGGTTTTTCGTCCCGTGACCTCTCCGCCGAATATACCGCCAAGCTCTCCGAGGCCATCGTTGACTACGCCAAGACGAAGCCGGGCGTGAAGCTGGTCATGGTCGACGCCCAATCCGACGTCCAGAAGCAGTTCAGCCAGGTGGAGAACTTCATCGCGCAGAAAGTCGACGCGATCATCCTCAATCCCTGCGAACTCGAGGCCAGCACCCCGGCCGTCGATCGCATCAAGGCCGCGGGCATCCCGCTGGTGCTCGTCAACCAGACCACGAA
>JBDKIN010000023.1:0-5957 GCA_039797095.1 Verrucomicrobiota bacterium | reverse complement strand
AGGTGGAAGCGGTTGGCGGTTAGCGGTTGGGAACACAGAGAGGCTACGGCCGGCCAACGATGCCCAGTCCTACCCAAGGCAATTAAAACTACGACAGCACGTGGTGCTGTCCCTACCCAGTCACTTTAGAATGGTGTTCAGGAACGAGAGCAGCTCGGCAGTGGAAGGATCATCGGGCAGGCCGAGGTCGGCATTGATCTTGCTGTGATTCGTGTTCTGGGCGCCGTAGGCTTTGGCCGGGATGCTTTTTGAGGTCAGCGCTTTCTCGAGGCGTTTGGCCTGGTCGGGCGTGAGGGCGGCGGCCGCATCGTAGAGGATGAGGAAGGGCGGGATGCCTTTGCCGGCGGCGACATGGGTGGTCGCCGAGTAGTCGGTCCAGAGTTCGGGCTTACCGCCGAAGATCTCCCGGTGGCCGTATTTTGGTTCCGGCTTACCGGCCGCCTGGCGATTGGCCGTGGCCAAGGCGATGACTGCCGGGATATCGAACGTATCAGCGTCGACCGGGACGCAGCCTTTGAACATCGCCAGAGACAGGCCCACGGCCTTCAGCGGACGTTCGTCGATGGCCAGGTAGGCGGCGAGTTGGGCGCCCGAGGAGTGTCCCATGATCACGATACGTTTCGGGTCGCCGCCGAATTCGGCCGCGTGGTCATGCGTCCAGCGGAGCGATTTCGCGACATCGGCGAAGATCTCGTTCATCGGGACCGCGGTGACGTAGCGATGATTCGTCGAAACGAAGACATAGCCCAGATCGGTGAAGAACTTCGGCTTCAGCTGCACGGTGGTCTTTTCGCCGCCGCGCCAGCCGCCGCCGTGGATCCAGAAGATGACCGGGGCGGGCTGGGTCGGTTTGGTCGAAGGAGCGTAGACGTTCAGCGTCTGACGTAGCTCCGTCGTCCCGGCGTAGGGCACGTCCGCCTTGGTGGGCGTGAGGAGGGCGGGGGCGTCGGCCGCGAAGAGAGCTAAAGAGGCGAGAAGGGAGGTTATCATAGGGCAGATGAAAGATGACGCAGGGATTACTTAGTTCCGCCGAGGGGCGCCGGCGTGTCCTTGGCTTCGAGGAGTTGCTTCATCGCCTCGATGAGTACCGGTTCGACCTGTGGGGCGACGTTGGAAGAGGTCGGGCCGACTTCGTAGCCCCCTTGCTCGTAGGCGCAGGTACTGCCGATGTAGCCGGGGCCGTAATCGCCGTAAGCCGCGACCGCCACGTGGAGGTCGGGACGCATCGCCTTGGCCGCCAGTTGGTATTCCACGAACAACTCACCGGGCAGGTGGAGCATCCGGGAGGAGCCGACGCGCAGGCAGGTGATGTCGATCGCGTGGCCGGATTCGTGCCGTTTCAGCCAGGCCAGCTGGTCGCCGTAGGAGATATAACCCTTGGGGGTCGTGGCCTTCAGTTTCGCCACCAATTCATCGGCTTGCAGGTGGGTCGACAGAGGCAGGCGCACCGGTACCGAGGCCCAACCGATATCCGTCGAGCTCAGAGGCGTCTTCACCGTCGTATCGAGGGCCTCCTTCATCCCGTCGGCCAGGCGGTTGGCCAGGACCATGCGGTTCTCCCAGGCGCCGTCGTTGTATTTACCGGCCGTGACGTTGCCGCCCGCGCCGTTGAAATGGACGTGCAACGTGTGCGGCCAGGACTGGCTGCGGATGAAGCGGGCGATACCGGGGAAGTCCGGGCTCGGGTAGCCCAGACGGTAGTAGCTCTGCGGGTGGCAGGCATAGCTGGTGAGGACAGCGATGGGGCCGGCCTTGTCCCAGAAACTCAGCGAAGTGACGAGCGGGTCGATGACCCCTTCCGGTTCGGCGCGCATCGCGGCGTTCTTGGTCGAGGACGTGCGCGTGAACTTCACCTTGCCGTCGGGCCCGAGCAGGCGGCGCTGGCTGGCGACTTCCTTCACGACGGCCTCGCCCCAGCCCCAATGGGTGGCGAGCCGGGCGGTGGGTAGCGCGCGCTTGATCGCCTCGGCGGTGCGGGCGATGACCACTCGGTGGAAGTCACCGTCGAAGCGGGAGTAGCCCTGCACGCCCAGATCCTTGATCAGCTTTTCCGCCGTGAAATCGCAGCCCGGGGCATCGTGTTGGTGCAGCGCGTGGACCGCGACCCGGGCGGGCGTGGTCCCGGCCGCCCGGGCGAGGGCGTCACGGAAGGCGTCATGGCCTTCGTTGGCGATGCCGATCCAGTCGACTGCGCAGAGGACGATCGGTTCGCCCGAGCCTGTGATCACCACGCCGCGGCAGCGCAGCGTCAGGTCATCGAGACGCCTGACCGGATCGTAGGCCATCGCCGAACCGAGGGGCGGCGTGGCGTCGACGTCGAAGGTCGCGACCTTGACCGGTTCGGCGAAGCCGACGGCGGCGAGAAGCAGGAGGAGGGTGCGCATGGTCAGAGGGTTTTCACGAAGAGATTACGCCAGCGGATCTCGCCGCCGTGGGTCTGGAGCATGATCGGACCTTTGGCGGGCAGAGGTTTGGCGCGGTCCCAGTAGTTTTCCATCTTGGCGCGGTCGACGACAACCCGGCCGTTGAGCCAGACCGTGGTGACATCGCCTTGCTGGATGATGCGGAAGGCGTTCCATTCGCCGAAGGGCTTGTCGGCGACCACGCGCGGGTCGCGACCGGGGGTGCCGGGCGCGTTATTGAAAAGACCACCCGAACCGAGATGCGGTTTACGGTCAGGCTTCTTCGGGTCGAAGACCTGATTAAGATCCCAGATCTGCACCTGTGGCGTACCTCGCAGGTAGATGCCCGAATCGGCTTTGGCGACGGTCTTATACTCGAGTCGCAGCTCGATGTCACCGTACTCCTCGTCCGTCGTCGCGTAGGGTCCCGTGCCGGCGTTGACCAGCTCGCCATCCTCCACCCGCCAGTGCTGCCGGAAGTCCGCGCGTTGCTTGGCGAGGTCGGCCGCTTTCTTGTCGCCGATCAGCTTCAGGCCTTGGTGCGGATTATTGCCGTGCCAGCCGGAGAGGTCCTTGCCGTTGAAAAGAGAGCGGAAGCCCTCGGGCGGCGCGTCGGCAAAGAGAGGGAGGGCGAGCAGGCAGGCGAACAGGGAGCGCATCTTATTTCAGGGTCTCGATGAAGGTGAGCAGGTCGGCCATGTCCTGGGTCGTAAGACCACCTTCGAGTCCTTCCGGCATCAGGCTACGGCCGTCGGAGGAACTCCCGGTCACGTCGGCGCGGAGGATCGTCTTCGAGACGCCGCCGGGCATCCGGAGGGTCAGCTGCGTGGCGGTGTCTTCGGCGATCACGCCGAGGTGGGATTCGCCGGTGCGCGTCTGCACCAGGAAGGACATGTATCGGGCGGCGATCTCCTTGTTCGGTTCGAGGATCGCCGTGAGCAGGGCGGGGCGGCCCTTGTTCTTCACCGTGAGCAGGTCAGGTCCGACTTCCATGCCTTGGCCGGCGGCCTGGTGACAGATCATGCAGGCGCGTTGATAGACCGCGAGGCCGCGGGTGGCGTCACCGGCGAGGTCCACGCTGGCGGCATACTTGGCCGTGACGACTTCCCGGGAAGGCGGGATCACCTCCGCGAGCGCCGTACGCGCCAGCGCGGCGACTTGGGCGTCCTTATGTCTGAGCAGCGACTGGACCTGACCGGCGTCGAAGGCCGAGGCAGGCAGCTGCTTGGCCGCGACGGCGTTCAGGAGCGGCTTCACGCGATCGGGACGTTGGAGGAGCTGGGTCATCGCCTTGGTGCGGACCGAAGCGTCGAGGTCCTTCCATCGCTCGACGATCGTGAGGGTGAAGCCAGGGTCAGCCGTGGCGCCCCACTGAGTCAGCGCCGCCGCCTGGAGTTCGGCCGGACGGTCGGCGGAGAGACAGGCCGTGAGAACGGGCCGGCTGAGATTGATGGGAGCGGCGGCCAGCAAAGCGAGGTGGTCGACGCGACGAGAGACTGACTGCTTGGGGTCGTTGACGCCGGCGCCGGCCTCGGCGAACAGACGTGTCAGCTTCCCTGAAGAATCGGCTTTCTCCAGCGAGGAGCCCGCGCGGGCGAGTCCTTTCGCGAGCGCATTCAAGTTGGCCGGACGGGCGCCGAGGCGGAGCACCAGGTCGAGCTGGGCGGGCCGGTCTTCGGCGGGCTGGGAGATCGCGCGGACCAGGATGAGTTGGGACAGGAAGGATTCGGCCTGTGCGGCGAAGGTTTCGTCGGCCAGTGCAGGGAGCAGTCGCCGGGAAAGCACCGTCGGATGGGCGCTGAGGATGGCCGGGGCGATCCAAACGTGGGCGTGGTCGCGGCGGGCCAGGCTCACCAAGGCGGCCGAAAGATCGGTCGCGTCGTCGGCCGGCGTCACCCTCGCGAGCGTGAGCGCCGTCTGGAAGCGGAGACGAGCATCCTCCGAGGCGGCATGACGCATCAGGGCGGTGACCGCGCCACGGCTCAGGGGATGATCGCGGTAGAAGTCACCGGCCAGGAAGGTGGCGCGTTCGCGGACGGCCGCGTCGGCGTCGCCTAGGGCGGCGACCATGAGCGGTTCCGGCAGTTGCTTGGTCGCCGCCAGAAGGTTCAGCGCATGCAGGCGGGCGAGCGGGTGCGGGGCGGTCTGGAGCAGGCTCGCGAGCTGGGAGCGCGCGCCGGGATCGCGGCGTTCATAGAGCAGGCGGGAGGCCGTGTCGCGGTGCCAGCCGTTGGCGTGGGAGAGCGTCTCGATGAGCTGGGATGTCGTGGCCTTG
Source organism: Verrucomicrobiota bacterium (assembly GCA_039797095.1). Taxonomy (GTDB): domain Bacteria; phylum Verrucomicrobiota; class Verrucomicrobiia; order Opitutales; family UBA953; genus UBA953. Next base: position 1,280 of record JBDKIN010000023.1, on the reverse strand, counting down.
GCCAGATCGACCGAGGGACGGCGGACCCAGTCCTTATCGTCAGGGACCAGGCGATAGATGCGGCCGCGGTCGTTGCCGTTGTTCAGGTCGAGGTGCTGCTTGATCTCGTCGGGAATGGACCACGGATGCTCGATCACCTCGCGATACATGTCGCAGACGTGCAGGCAACCGTCGGGGGCGTTGACGAAATTGACCACGCGGACCCAGGTGTCGCGGCTCGCCGCGAACTCGAAGCCCCGTTCGTCGGAAGGACGTTCGCCGGAGAGGCTGACGCCATCGTCGGCCGGCGTGATCACCTTGCGGTGGATGAGCTGACCGCCGGCGTCGCCCGTGAAGCTATTGTTCTTAAAGGCGGGGCCATAGGCGTCGCCCCGATAGATCGTCGTGCCTGTCGCCCCGGTGAAGTAACCGCTGACCCGGCCGCCGCCTTCGACGGCGCCCGGGACCGCGCCGGAGACCCGCCAGCGCGTACGCACGATACGCCAGGGTTCGTCGGGACTGATGCGGAAGACCTCGGCGGCGCCGCCGTCTTTGGCGATGCTCTGACGAGGCGCGGGTAGCGGAAGGTAGGGATTCGGGGTGGCCCCCGCCCGGTCGTGGACCCAATACTGGAGATGGTCCGAGTTCGAGCAGCCGAATTTCCGGCCGAAGTCATCGTAGCTCATCCCGTACTGGGCGCCGCCCGCTTCGAGGCCGAACGCATGCGTCAGCGGGTCGAACCAGAAATCATTGCCGCCAAGTTCGAGCGCAGGGAGCTCGGGGCGGAGCAGGCAGGACACCTTGCCGCGGTTGCCGCCGCCGGCGAGGAGATGGACGCGTTGGTCGGGGCCCCACTGCAGGCTGTTGGCCATCCCTTGGACGTTGATGATCTTCAGACCCGTGCCGAAGCCCGTGAAGACCTTCTCGCGATGGTCGGCCACGCCTTTGCCCGCGCGGTCTTCGAAGCGCCAGAGATCAGGCGTCGCCAGGACGTAAAGACCGCCGTTGGCCCAGATCAGTCCGGTGGGCCAGGGCAGGTTGTCGGCGAAGACACGGCTCGTCTCGTAATACCCGTCGCCGTCCTTGTCTTCGAGGACCGAGACGCGGCCGAGGTGCGGGATCTCGTCGCGGCGTTCCGAGTAGTCGATCATCTCGCAGACGAACATCCGGCCGCGTTCGTCGAAGCAGACCGCGATCGGATCGCGGACCTGCGGTTCATGGGCGGCGAGCTGGAGCTTGAAGCCGGGCTTCACTTTCCAGGTCGAAACAGCCGAGGCGGGTTCGACGGCGGGGTAGTGTGG
>JBDKIN010000022.1:0-5992 GCA_039797095.1 Verrucomicrobiota bacterium | reverse complement strand
GCGGCAGAGGCTACGGCCACGGATAGGGTGGACGCGGCGAGGAGGAGGGTGCGGGATAGGAGGCGCATGAGTAAGGTGAGAGCGGTAAGCGGTTGGAGGTTGGGAGGGAAGGCTGGGTGGGGTGTGAGTATTCTTTATCAAAAGGGCCTACGAGCAAGCCGTAAGCCCCCCTGAAGGTCAGGGTTCGAAGGCCTGGAAGCGTTCCTGTTCGGCGGGCGTCGCCCCGGACGAAGGCCTGAGCAGGTTCTTGCGCAGATCGAAGGCCAGCCGCCGATCGCCGGCCCGCGGATTATAATAAAACCGGAACGACACCCGTCCTGGTCCGGCCTCGATGCGCCCGTGGATCTTGGCGTAGTGGGCGGACATCGGTTGGTCGCCGTCGCCGAGCTGACTACGGAGTCGCAGATAGTAGCCAGTTATGGCCGTCGCCGATTCGGCTCCAGGAAGCGTATCGAAAGCTAAGGTCCTCTCACCCGCGTAACCCTCCGCCGGCGCCAACGCTGGCATCTTGAGACGACAGTAGGGCCAGAAAGCCGGTGACGTACGGAGACCATCGCCGCTCCGAGGAAAAGACACGCGCAGGGTGCCACGGAAGTGCCCATAGCTCTCAGCCCATTCTTGGTCATCCATCCGCCTGCCTTCGGCAGAGCGCCGGAGCTCGGCCAGGATTTCCGGGGACTCCGTCCAGCCGACCTGCTGGCTATCGATCATGAACTCAAAATCACTGACGCGTCCTTTTCCCCATGGCGCCACCGCATCCGCGGCTTCCGCATCGAAGCCAATCCGTCGGCCGGCGGGTAATCCGGTGAGGCGGATTTCGCGGTAATGGAGCGGCACGCCTTCCGTCATCCGAGGCAACGTCAGCGTAAGCTCGGCCGGTTGCGCGGCGCGGCCGAGTCCATGGCGATGATCGGCGTCCGCGGAAAAGTGCCCCGCGTGTCTGGCCCGGACGCGGGTCAGGATCAACGCATCGTCTGCTGCGAGACGGAAGCGGCCGGCCGCGTCGGTTGCGCCGGCCCGGACCACCACGCTGGAGAGCCGGGGATCTTCCGCCGGGGTCAGGACTGCTTCGATCTCGGCGCCGGCGAGGCGACGGCCTGCTTCGTCATTGATGATGACGGTTCTTTCGCCCGCAAGCCCGCCGAGAGTCAGCAGGAGATAACCGCAGACGAGGCGCCTCATCGCAGGGACCCTCGGTTGATCATTGTCTGGAATAATGGGTAGACATAGGGCAGGGCGACATTCTTGAAATCGCTATGCAGCCAACGGTCACGGGTCAGCGGTGAGCCATGTCCCGTCGCCGGCCAGCTTCCGCCGATCGGGCGACCTTGGTTCTCGAGATCGTAGTTCATGACCGAGGAATTGCCGCCGAGGCGCGGGAAGGGCGTCGACCCGGCCGCGGGGCTCAGCGCGGGCAGACCCCGGGCGAGCAGGTCGTAGCGCATCTTCGGCATGTCGGCCAACGGCGAGCCCGGTGCGATCGGGCGTAGGTGTAGCCACCGCTGTTCGAACGGGCGGAAGAACGGGTGCATCCGCAACTGAGCGTCCGTGATCCGGGCGGCGACGGCGGGTGAGAGGAGTTCGTAGCGGCCGCCGAGCAGCCTGTCAGGCCCGCTCGGGATGAACCGGCCACGCCAGGCGGGGTTGAATCCCCAGCCTCCCTGAGAGCGCTCCATCGGCAGGGCGCCGAGCGAACGTGTCCAGCCGACGCCCTTGAGGAGCTCCTGAGTCTTCCAGACCCCGTAGTCGATCGAGCGCCCGGCCCAAAGCGTGGCCAAGACGGAGGCCGAGGTCATCGCCGGAGGGCAGTTGGTCACGTCTTCGCCGGCGGAGAAGCAGTTGATGACGTCGCGAAGCTGTCGCACGCGGAAGAAGCAGTTCGGCCAGGCATAGCCGTGGCGGCGATGGCCATAGACGTGGACTTTGGACCAATCGGAGGCGTAGAGCCTGCGAGGGTATGTGCGCCAGGATGCTTCCGTCATGTCGGCCGCATAGGCATGGGTGACACCTTCGCCGGCGATCGCTTCGAGCGGCAGGGCGGCATTGAGCAGATAGAAATGCGCTGGGCTGAAGCCCGCTTGCACGCCTTGGCACGCCACGACGTTGCCGAGGCTGTGCGCGATCAGCGTCGTGCGGGTTTCATCGAGGAAGCGGAGGGCGCGGGGAAGCCCATCGCCCGACTGGAAGGCCTGGAAGACGGCCTGGTGATAGTCCAGCCCGGTGTCACCGTTCCAGGTCACGCCGACGAAACGGGCGTTGCTGCCCAAGGCGCGCAGCCGCTTGAACGTCTCCGCATGCCAGCCACGGGCGGCTTGCGCCGAGACGCTGTAGCCGTGGAGCATCACGACCCAGCGCGTGGAGGTCTCCTTATCCGGCAAGCCGGCCGGATCGTCGCTCGACGTCGGGCGCGGCACTTCCTTGGAAGGCACGGCTTGGCCTTCGAAGGATCGGGCGAGGCCGGTCAGTTCGACATGCCGGTACATCGACTCGACCGCACTGATCGCCATCGGCAGTTCCAGGCTGACGACGACTCGCTCGTCCTGAAGAATTTCGAACCGCAACGGGCGGACCGAGGGGCGAGTGCACTCGAGCAAGAGGACGCCGTGTTCTTTGCGGGAGACGTGCCGGAGGAATTCAGCCGGGAGCTCGAACGCACCCTGGGCGTCCGGCTGGAGGACTTCCGCGGCGGCGCAAGGCCCGTCGAGCGAGGGCCCGAAGACCGCTAGTTCGTCGTTGCGATGGAGGGCGCCGACCGTCGCCCGAGTGAGGGAGGTGGGGACGGCCTGGACGCACCGATCCGCCTGTCTCAGGACGTATTTGTAGCCATCCTCCGGACGAAGCAGGCGCACGGCCGTGCCGAGGGCCAGATTAAGCGGGATGAAGTCGACGAGGTCGCGCTGCCCGTCGACACCTGCTTGGGCGTGGTCGGCCCGGGCTCCGATGAGTCCGGGCAGGTCGGCCTGCTCCTGCCAGTCTCCGACATCATCGTCATCATTGACCCAGTGACGGAGGGGTCGGCCCGAGGGCGGGCGTTCGCCGGCGAGGATGATGCCATCCCGGTCCGCGTCGACTTCGAGTCCGGCCGGCACCACGCCGAAATCTCTCACGCTGTACTGCATCCTCGCCCCGCTTTCCGGCAGGAGGGAGATGGTCAGAGGGCGAAGATGATCTTCCGCCGTCAGGGTGAAGGCCACGCCGGCCGTCCGTCTACGCTGGTCCACGTCCGCAGGAGTCCGCCACTCGCCGATGATCTTGCCGTCATCGCGGCGGATCGTGACCACGTAATGCTGCCGTAGTCCCAAGGGGTTCTGGCTGACCTCATGATTCCAGAGGAGGAAATAGGAGCCCTCGGCCAGGTCGGAACGCTTCACCTCCGCCGCCAGGTCGGGCAGCCATCCTGGGAGGTAGTAGTAGCGAAGGCTGAAGGAGCCTTCGCGCGTGTCCGGTGCCGGCCGAGAGGTCGGCTTCGCAAGGCCGCCAGAAAGTTCGATGGCTCGTAACCGGTGCATGCGGAGGGCAGGGGTGATTCGTCCGACACCGGATTCCACGAACCGTGGATAGTCCGTCGGGTCACAGGGGTCCGTCCCGTGGATAAGCTCGTCGAGGTCGTTCCACTTATCGGCATCCGTGTCTGCCTCGAGCGGATCGGTGCCCAGCTGGTCTTCCAATTCATCATCCAAGCCGTCGTCATCGCTGTCCTCGATGGGTATGACCGGCGCAGGGGTGCTCGCCCGGAAAGCGGCCTGAGTGGGGACGACGAGGTGGCACGTAAGCAGGACGAGCAGGCCTAGGCGTGATGGCAGAAGCATGACGCAGGGGAGATGGCGGTACGCTCCGGACAAAACAATCCGCCTAGTCTGAGGACTTTATCATGAAGCCATGCACAGGGCCGTCCATGGGGCGCCTATATGTCCGCGAGCCGTCGAATAAAGGCCGGGGAAAGCGGCGGGGTCGGTTGACCCGGAAACCTCGGGGCATTCATATTGTCCTTATGCGTATGCCCCGACGCAGTCATCTCCTCACCGCCCTTTGCCTGGCCGCCGCGCCGCTCTGCGCCCAGATCGGCGACAAGGCCGACAAGGCCGGGGTACAGCAGGTACCGATCGTGCCCGCGCACCTCATCCCGCCGTCGCCCGCGCTTTCCGCCGAAGAGGCCCTGCGCAGCTTCAAGGTCGCCCCGGGCTACCGCATCGAGCTCGTCGCGGAGGCCCCGCTGGTCCGTCATCCGACGGTCCTGCAGTTCGCCCCCGACGGCCGCCTCTGGGTCGTCGAGATGACGGGCTACATGGAAGACTTCGACGGCACGACCGAGGCCCAGGCCAAAGGCTCGGTGGTGGTGCTCAGCGATACCGACGGCGACGGCCGCATGGACAAGCGCACGGTCTTCCTCGACAATATCATCCTGCCTCGCGCGCTCGTGCTTCACCGCGACGGCGCGCTCGTCGGCGCCCCGCCGCACCTGTGGTTCTGCCGCGACACCGACGGCGACGGCAAGGCGGACGAAAAGACGGAGGTCGCGACGGATTTCGGCGTGCGCGTCGATCCGTCCCGGCCGCAGCTCGCCAACCCGGAACGCGCCCCGAACGCGCTCCTCTGGGGGCATGACGGCTGGCTCTACGCCGGCGCGTACACGGCCCGCTTCAAGTCCGTCGACGGCAAGTGGGTCCGCGAGAACAGCACCTTCCGCGGTCAGTGGGGCCTGGCGCAGGACGACTTCGGCCGGCTGTACTCCAACAACAACAGCGACCTCCTCCGCGTCGACGTGGTCAGTTCGTCCTACTTGTTGCGCAATCCGCACCTCCTGCGGAACACCGGGCTCAACACCAAGGCCGCCGTCGCGCAGACCGTCTGGCCCGCGCGCGTGAACCCTGGCATCAACCGCGGCTACCGCCCGGAGATGCTCCGCGACTTCAAGCTCAAGGAGTGTACCGCCGCTTGCGGTCCGTGGATCTATCGCTCCGACCTCTTCCCGGCCGACGCCTACGGTAACGCGTTCATCTGCGAGCCGGCCGGCAATCTCGTGAAGCGCCTGGTGCTCAATCCCGACAAAGGTCTCGTGAAGGGAACGGCGTTCTACGACCAGCAGGAGTTCGTGGCCTCGACCGACGAGCGCTTCCGCCCGGTCAACGCCCTCACCGGACCGGAAGGCGCCCTCTATCTCGTGGACATGCATCACGGCGTGATCCAGCACCGCATCTCGCTCACCTCATACCTGCGTAAGCAGGGTGAGGACCGTGGCCTGATCTCGCCGCTCCACCTCGGTCGTCTCTGGCGCGTGGTGCCGGAAGGACATCAGAGCGCGAAACTCGTCGGCCTCGCCGGTCTCAAGCCCGCCGACCTCATCACCGAACTCGGCAGCGGCAACGAATGGCGTCGCGAGACCGCCCAGCGTCTGCTCGTCGAAAGTGGAGACAAGTCCCTCGCCGCCGCCCTGACCGCTTTTGGTCGCGAGACCAAGTCCCCCATGGGACGGGTGCATGCCCTCTGGACGCAGCACGGACTCGGCGTCGCCGACTGGACGCTCGTCTCCGGGTGCCTGGCCGACGCCGACCCGCGCGTGCGCGCCGCCGCCTTGCGCGTCTCGGAAAGCCTGATCGCCGGTCCGCAGCGTGCCGAGGTCATCGCCCGCTGGACGGAACTGGCCGCGAGCGAAGCCGTGCCGGAAGTGCAGGTCCAGCTCGCCCTGACCATGGGTGAGGCCAAGGAGCTCAGCGTCGACCTCGCCGCCGCTGCGCTCGCCCAGCGCGCCGCCGAGCACATCGCCATCCAGGATGCGCTCCTCAGCGGTCTCGCCGGCCGAGAACTGGAAGTCTTCGCCGCCGTGCTGAAGCAGCCCGCCGCTTACGCGAAGACCTTGCCCGCCGCGTTGCTCCGTTGCGTCTTCGCCGAGCGCAAGCCCGCCCGGGTCGCCCAGGCCCTCGCCGTAGTCGCCGGCCTGCCGCTCCGTTCCCAGCAGGTCACGCTCCTCGGCTCGCTCGCCACGCATCCGACC
>JBDKIN010000021.1:0-14350 GCA_039797095.1 Verrucomicrobiota bacterium | reverse complement strand
GGAATGACTGCTTCGCACGCAACCATGCATCACCATCGTGAACAACCACACTTCCAACGAACAGATCCTCGCCCTCCTCCAGCAGCTCGTCGCCCAGAACGCCGAGCTGTCGAGGAAGGTCACGGACCTGCAGGCCAAACTGGACCTCCTGGAGTACAAGCTCGATACCATTGCCGAAGAGGCAGGGTTGATCTGACTTCCGCGGCGGAAGCCGCTGCCAACTGTTGATCAGTTGAACGCTTGGCCTGTTGGCCAAAAGTATACCGTGGAGGTCCGGAGGCCCAGAGGCTCGGTGGACCAGAGAGAGGCAGGACTCAAAGCGGGAGCCGGAGACAGGATAGTTGGCGGGGGGGGGGGGTATTTTCAGGTCTCGGGTCTCGGCAGACGGGAGCCAGGTTCAGGTGTTCAGGTTCGGGTACAGGTTCAGGACCTGAATATTGCCCGGCACCTGCACCTGTACCTGAAGACCCGTGCCAGAGACCTGAGGGCCGAGACCTGGGACCTGAGAATGAAATTACCCACTAGGGCAGCACGCGGTGCTGCCCCTACCTCGAGACAGCGGATGCGATGTCATCGCATCCCTACCTCAGCTCAGCTTCTTCAACTCGCCGGTGCTGTCGCCGAGCTGGACGTCGCGGATGTCCATGCGGTTGAGCATGCTGACCCAGAGGTTGTTGAGCGGGGTCTCCTTCGGGTAGACGACGTGGCGGCCGGGGCGGAGCGTGCCGCAGCCCTTGCCGGCGAGCAGGATCGGCAGGTCGTCATGGTTATGCCGGTCGCCGTCGCCGTTGCCGGAGCCGTAGACGAGCATCGAGTGGTCGAGCAGGTTGCCGTCGCCTTCCTTGACGGACTTCAGGCGGTCGAGGAGGTAGGCCAGCTGGGTGGCGTGGAAGACGTTGATGTCTTTGATCTTCGACAGCTTCACCGGATCGTGGCCGTGGTGGGAGATGCTGTGGTGGCCGTCGCGCACGCCGATGAACGGGTACGAACGGTTGGAGCCTTCGTTGGCCAGGACGAACGTCGCCACGCGGGTCGTGTCGGTCTGGAACGCGAGGACCATGAGGTCGGCCAGGAGGCGCAGGTGCTCCTCATAGCTTTCCGGGATGCCCCGGGGCCTGAGGGCGCCGACGGGCAGCTTGGGCTGGCCGGCCACGCCGGATTTCTGGATGCGCACTTCCATCTCGCGCACCGCCGTGAAGTATTCGTCGAGCTTACGCTGGTCGTCGGCGCCGAGGCGCACGTTGAGTTCGCGGAAATCTTCGCGCACCGCGTCGAGGACCGACTTGCGCTGCGCGTCGCGCCGCTGCCGCTCGAGGTCGGTGCCCGAGCCGAAGAGCCGCTCGAAGATCAGCTTCGGGTTCACTTCCTTGGGCATCGGCTGCGTCGCCGAGCGCCAGGAGATGTTGGACTGGTAGATGCAGGAGTAGCCCGAGTCGCAGCCGCCGGCGAGCTTGCTGGCTTCGGTGCCGATCTCGAGGGAGGCCAGGCGCGTGCGTTCGCCGATGCGGGCGGCGGCGAGCTGGTCGGCCGAGACGCCCGCGCGGATGTTGGCGCCGTCGGTCTTGCGGGGCTGCGCGCCCGTGAGGAAGGCCGACATCGCGCGCGCGTGGTCGCCGCCGCCGTCGCCGTGGGAGCGGGCCTTGTCGGCCGTGAGGCCGGTGAGCACCGAGAAATCTGACTTGTGGGCCGCGAGCGGCGCGAGGATCGCGGGCAGCTTGGAAGGCAAGGACCCTTCGTTGCCGACGCGCCAGCCGTCCATGTTCACCCCGTTGGGGACGTACAGGATCGCCATGCGGTTCGGCGCGGCCTGCTTCGTCGGCGTGTTGCCGGCGGCCCAGGAGGTCTGGAGCCCCATCGCCTCGAGCCACGGCAGGGCCATGACGGCGCCGAGGCCTTTGAGGACCGTGCGGCGGGGAAGGAGTTCGGTCTTCATGACGGGGGTGATTATTTCTTAAGAGGTTCGGACCCGGATTCAACCTGCGAAGTTCCCCGGCGGAGTCGGAAAGGGTCGCTTTGCACCACCCCGAGGACCAGGGCGGAGAAGCGGGCGTCCTGGGCGAGGGCCGCGGTCGTGATCTTGTCGACCGCCGGTCCGTCGTAGTAGTCGAGTCCGCGGCCGAGGCCGAAAGTGAGGAGCTTCGAGGCGAGATTGCGCACGATCTTCTCGCGGTCGGCCTTGAGGATCTTCTTCAGTTCGCCCGCGCCGGCGAAGGCGCGGCCATCGGGCAGCTTGCCGGACGGATCGATCGGGGCGCCCTCGTCGGTCGCGCGCACCAGCCCCACCGCGTCGAACTTCTCGAACGCGAAGCCGATGGCGTCCATCCGCGTGTGACAGGAGGCGCAGGCCGGATCGGTGCGATGCTGTTCCATGCGCTGGCGCAGGTTGCCCTTGAGCTCCTGACCTTCGAGGGTCGGGACGGAAGGCGGCGCGGGGGGCGGCGGCGAACCGAGGATCTGCTCCATGATCCACTTCCCGCGCTTGACCGGCGAAGTGCGCGTCGGGTTGGAGGTGGCCGTGAGGATCGACGCGTGGGTGAGGATGCCGCCGCGCTCGCCGGGCGGGAGCGTCACGCGGATGAACATCGACGGCGTGATCAGGCCGCCGCCGCGCGAGAATTCGCCCGTCAGGCCGTAGAACATCGCCAGGTTGCGGTCGATGTAGGTGAAATCGGCGTCGATCAGGTCGAGCACGCTGCGGTCTTCGCGGACGATCTCGGCGAAGAACAGTTCCGTCTCCTTGATCATCGAGGCGCGGACCGCGTCGTTGAACGTCGGGAACATGGCCGGGTCGGGCGAGACCGCGGACAGCTGGCGCAGCTGGAGCCACTGCAGCCCGAAGCCTTCGGTCAGGTAGCGGGAGCGCGGGTCCTTCAGCAGGCGCTGGGTCTGCGCCTCGAGGTTGGCCGAAAGTTTCTTCGCGTAGGCCAGCTGGAACAGCTCGTCGTCGGGCATCGAACCCCAGAGGAAGTAGCTCAAGCGCGAGGCCAGGGCGAACTCGCTGATCGGATGCGCGTCCTTGGCCGTCGGCTGCTCATCCTGCTCGGCGCGGAAGATGAATTTCGGCGAGGCCAGCACCAGGGCGATCATCGCCTGAGCGCCGGCTTCCCAGCTGCCGCGGGCCTGCTCGGCGTCGAGGAACACCTTCGTATAGCGGTTGAGCTCGGCGTTGGTGGCCGGGCGGCGGAAGGCGCGGCTGACGAAGGAATTCACGACCGCCTGGGCGCGGGCCGCGCCGATCTTCGTGCCGATGACCAAGGCCAGGCGGCGCTGGAGTTCCGTGCGCGTGTCCTTCGGGCCGAGCAGGCGCAGGCGGAGGCCGGAGAGCGTGCGCGCGTTGCCGGTGATCTTGGCCGGCGGGTTGAGCCACTTGAGCGTGAACTCATGCTCGCCTTCCGTGAGGGTGACCTTCGCCTCGGCCACCTCGGTCTTCTTCACCTGCTTGAACTGGTAGGTCCCGACCTCGCGGCCGTCGACGAGGAAGGCGACCTTCGGGGGCGGATCGCCGGCGGAGCCCGTCGAGCGGAGGCTGACCGAGATGACGTAGTCGCCGTCGCGCGAGGCCGTCATCGGGCCCGTGAGCGTCGGGGCGGGGTCGAAGTAGCGCTGCTGGCTCTCGCGCTTGCCCTTGGGCTGCATCTCGACCATCGCGAGGCCCGTGCCTTCCATCTCGCCGGCCTTGTCGGGTATCGCCTTGGCGGCGATCGCCTGGCCGACGTCGAGGAACCGCTCCAGATGGACCGGCGAGAACGTCAGCACGTCCCCGATGTTGTCGAAGCCGTAACCCGTGTCGTCGGCCGGGAAGTCGGCGGAGAAATTCTCGTCGAGGAAGCAGAGGTCGCGGATGGTCTGATTATACTCCACGCGGTTGAGGCGACGGATGGTCACGTCGCCCGGGTCGGGCTTCGCCTTGGCGATGGCGGCGGCCAGGAGCTTTTGGATGGAGGTCTGGAAGCCTTCGATCTCGGCCGGCGTCGGGCGCGTCTTCTTCTTCGCCGGGGGCATCTCGCCGGAGGTGACCTGGTTGACCACCTCGCGCCAGACGCGCTGATCGCGGAAGAAGCGGGAGTCGTCCTTGAAGGCCTCGAGGTTGAGGTGGCCCTTCTCGAGTTCGGCGTCGTGGCAGTCGTAGCAATACTTGCCGAGGAACGGCACGACGTCCTTCTGGAAGTCCTGGGCGGAGGCGGCGGCGGACCAGACGCAGGCCACCAACCCGAAAATGGCGACGAACGGGGAAGGCCGAACCAACTGTCGGACCGAGAGCAGCATCTAGCCAACAGACAAAACCCTCTAGGTAAGGTTGCAAACCAAAGGCCTCATCCGTCAAAAAACTGTCAAAAGAATGTAAAATTCTTAAATCACTCCATATCATTGGTTTATGAATAAAAATCGGGGATTTCGCGAGATTTCGGCCGACCGAAGGAGCAAAAACCCTCATGAAAGCCGATAATACCTCGATTCTGGGGCCACGACCCCCCAAGATGGGGTACTAAATCGGCAACCTAAGCCTCGGCTTGGTGTTTCAGAGTTACCCCCTTCCCCCTTAATAAGATGCGTCACCTTACTCGACCCACCTCCGCCCTGCTCATGACGGCGATCTTGGGCGGCCTCCCGGCCTTCGCCTTGGACCTCGAAGGCCTCAGCAAGAACTCGCCGTTCGGCGGCACGGGCGCGGCGACCGGACCTGGCGCGGCCCCGAGCTCCTTGGAGTTCCGCGGCATGTACCGCGAAGACGGCGTCAATTACTACAGCATCTACAACACCCAGACCAAACAGTCGAGCTGGGTGGCCGAAGGCGAAGCGCCTTCCACGAACGTCCCCGTGGTCGTCAAGGGCTTCGACCCCGTGAACGAGACCCTGGACGTCGACAACGGCGGGCAGCCGCAGCAGATGGCGCTGCACCAGGCCGTCATCGTGACTTACAAAGGGCCGAGTCCGGCGCAGCTCGCGGCCGTCTCGGCGGCAGCGACCGCTCCGCAGACCAGCATCGGCGCGCCCATGGGCGGAATGCCGCAGAACCTCACGCCTGAGCAGGTCGAAGCCTTCCGCCAGCAGATGCGCGACCGCTTCAGCAAGGGCCGCGGGCCCGACGGCGGCAGCGACGGCCGCGGCAGCGACGGCCGCAGCCGCGGCCCGGACGTCAGCACCAGCAGCAAGTCGAACAAGAACGCCGTGCCCGTCGCCCCGACCAATTCCAGCAAGACGCCCAAGACCCCCAAGGTCCGCTGAACTTCCCTCCATGACCACCGTCCAGAAAACCACCGCCCGCCGTCTGCGCAAGGGCTTCACCCTGCTCGAGATCCTGATCGCCGTCGCGATCGTCGGCATGCTCGTCGGCCTCGCCGTCACGAACACCGACAAGATCCTCGGCCAGAGCCAGGAAGGCGTCGCCAAGCTCTTCGTCAACGAGTCGCTCAAGACCTCCCTCGTGCGTTACCGCATCGACAACGGCGACTACCCGTCGACCGAAGAAGGCATCAAGGCCCTGATCAGCGCGCCGGAAGGCAAGTCGGACAAGTGGCGCGGACCTTACATGGAAGCCAAGGGCGGGCGCTCGCCGCTCGACCCGTGGAACCAGGAATACCAGTACCGCTACCCGGGCACCAAGAACACCGAGAGCTACGACCTGTTCTCGATGGGCCGCGACAAGAAGCCGGACACCGAAGACGACATCGGCAACTGGTGAAGCCGGACGCGCAGCATCGATCCGGCCAGCCGGAGCGCCGCGGCTTCACCTTGCTGGAGACGCTGCTCGTCCTCGGCCTGATCAGCATGCTGGCGGCCGTGCTCGTGGGCGGCTCGGCCCAGCTCCTCAAGGGAACCGCGCGCTCGGACCCGGAAGACGCGCTCATGGCGATGCTGCAGACCTTGCGCCGGCAGGCCGTCGAGCGCGGCCAGATCCTCGAGCTCTTCCCCGGAGAATCGTCCGACGAGGACGGCCCGGATTTCACCTGGTCGTTCGAGAACGCGCCGGAAGACGCCGCGCCGCACGAGGAGAAACTCCCGAAGGTCGAAGGCGTGTCCGTGAAGATCCTCGCGCCCGAGACCATCGGGGCGATCCTGCTCGGCGGCGTGGCGTCGGAAGAGCCCCTCGCGCGCCTGCGCTTCTACCCGGACGGCACGTGCGACCGCGTGCGCCTGGACATCCGCCGCAACGAGGAACGCCGCCTCGTGCCCATCGACCCCCTCACCTGCGCGCCCTTGCCGGCCATCGACGCCAAATGAGACGCCGCGGCTTCACCCTCATCGAAGTGCTCATGAGCCTCGCGATCTTCGCGCTGGCGGCCGTGAGCCTGGGCGCCGCGTATTCGAACGTCCTCATGAGCCGCCTCGCGCTCAAGCAGGACGAACAACGGCTCGACGACCAGGCCCGCTGCCGCGCGGCGCTGCTCGAGACCCCGGGCTTCGACGACGTCGAGACCGGCGGCGAGATCCACCTGCCGGGCGGACGCACCGCGCGCTGGCAGGGCAAGATCGAAGCGACCTCCGTCAGCGACCTCTTCGCCGTGCAGCTGACGGCCGAGATCGAACCGCCGGACGGCGGCGAAGCCGAAGAATTCACCGAGACGCGCATGCTCCTGCGTCCCACCTGGTCGATCCCCGCGGACCGCCAGAAGATCCGCGACGAAGCCCGGCAACGGCTCGAGCAGGAGCGCGGCTACAAGGAAGCCGACGGCAACTCCGCGTTCATCAGCGCGCCCACGCGCGGCAAGAAACTCGTCCCCTCCAACCCCGGCGCCAAGGGAGCCGCCGCGCGGCCGCCGGCCTCGACCGCGCCCGGCGGCAAGAACAACGGCGGCCGAGGCGACTCACCCGGCAAGGGCGGCGCGCCCGGCAAAGGCGCCCCGCCCTCCCGGGCGCCGGCCCCGGCGGCCGCGCCGCGTCCCGCCCAATGAGCCGCGCCCGACTCCATCGCGGCTTCTCGCTGCTCGAGATGCTCGTCTCGCTCGCCTTGCTCGGGATCCTGATGGTCACGCTCAACACCTTCCTGTTCTCGATGAGCGAACTATGGGGCGGCGGGCGCGACCAACGGCTCTTCGACCAGCACTCGCGGGCGGCGACCGCGCTCGTGCGCCGGGCCTTCGCGGAAGCGACGCTCGGACCGGGCGCCTCGGGCGTCGCGCTCAAGGACGTGGACAACGGCGCCGGCACGACCGAACCGCGCCTCGGCTTCCTGCTGCCGGACGCCGGCCGCCTGGCGGACTGGCCCGAAGCGCCGCTGCCCGACGTGGACTTCACGATGTACGTCGAGGAAGGCCGCGGACTCGTCTTCCAATGGCAGTCGCGCCTCGAGCTCGAGCGCGACATCACCGACCGGCATGAGACCGTGATCAGCCCCTTCGTGACCGGCCTGAAGTTCGAATACTACGACCCCGAGCTCAAGGAGTGGACCATCGAGGACGAACCCGTGCAGGAGGCCGCGAGCACCGCCTGGCGGAAGCCCGCGCGCGTGCACCTCGTCTTCGAGCGCGGTTCGCTCAAGGCCACCAAGGTCCTCGACCTCCCCATCAAGCGCTCCGGCGCCACCGCCCCATGAAGCGTCGTCGCGGCTCCGTCATCATCGTCGTCCTCGTGCTCATCACGCTGGCCTCGCTGCTGCTGGCGCGGTTCATGGAGGACAACTCGCTCGAACTCTCCATCGCCACGCACGAAGCGGACCGCCGGCGCCTGCGGGCGGACGCGCAGAGCGAGCTCGAGCTGGCCTTGGCCGTCATCGCCGAGATCCGTTCGATCGACCTGAACAAGGTGCACGCCCCGACCCAGGGCTTCGACGACCCGCACGCCTACGCCGGCTTCCCGCCGCGCGACGGCCTCCAGGTGCAGTTCGATTACGAGGACGAGTCGGCCAAGCTGCCGCTGAGCGTGCTCACCAAGAACGACCTCATCCAGCTCCTCTATTCCCTCGGCATGGAGCAGCGCGACGCCGAGCGCGTCGCCGACGCCATCGTCGCCTGGCAGAGCAAGTCCTACGAGTCGCTCGAGGAAGAAGCCTCGGACGCCGCGTACCAGCGCGCCACGCTCTCCTTCCGTCCGGCGCGTCGCCCGATCCGCAGCTTCGAGGAGTTCCGCAACATCGGCGTCGCCAAGGAACTCTTCTTCGACGAACGCGGCCGGGCCACGCCGATCTTCCAGGCCTTCAAGGCGTGCGTGAGCCTCTACACCTTCCCGCAGGCCAACATCAACACCGCCTCGGACGCCGTCCTCCTCTCGCAGGGCTTGGACGAGAACCAGCTGGCGCTGATCCGCGAGCGGCAGGCCGAGATCGGCCGGCGGATCGTGGGCACCCCGCCCTACTTCCGCGTGACCAGCGAAGTCCGCCAGCTCATCGGCGGCGGGGCGAACCTCGCCAAGTTCGACGACGAGATCATCCTCATGTGGGTGCGCGTGACCGTGAAGGAAGGCCTCGCCAAGTGCCGGGTCAGCGCCCTGGTCGCCATCCGCGAGGACGTCGCCTACCCCAGCGCGGCGGCCAACCCCGACACCAATCCGGACATCGGCCTCACCGGCCGGGCCCCCACGGCGACGACCCCACGAACGACGGGAACCTCGACAGCCGCCCCGCGGTCCACTACGAGAACCCCCACCCCTTACCTCACCCCCGGCATCGAACCGCCCGCCAACCTGGGCAAGTCGACCATGAGCGGCCGCGTCGCCAGCAACACGATCGCCTACCCCTTCCAGGTCCTCGCCTGGGAGGAAGACAACGGCGCTCCGCCCGAGCCGAAGCCCCCCGCCGAAGATTCTGAAACCGCGGCCCCGCCGCCCCCCACCAAATGACCACCCCCCTCAAGCGCATGTTCCAAGGCGCCCAGACCCAGGAAGCCGCCATGCTGCCCGGCAACCGTTTCTTCGTCCGCCGCCTCGCGGTCGAAGGCGAAGACGTCCCCGGCCAGGTGAACCTCGCCCTCGAGGCCGTCTCCCCCTTCCCCCTCGAGCAGATGCTCGTCGGCTTCGTGACCTCGACGGACGGCAAGCAGGTGCTTGCCTACGCCGCGCATCGCCGCCGCTTCACCGCGGAGGAAAGCTTCGCCTGGCCGGAAGACTGCCAGGTCGTCCCGGAATTCCTCGCGCTCTGCGGACACCGCGCCGCCGCCGACGGCGTGATCGTGCATCGCGGCGAAGAACGCCTGACCGCGCTGGCCTGGAAGGCCGGCGAAGAGCTGCCCGCCGCGATCGCCGTGGCCGAGCTCGCCGACGCGGATGAAGCCGGCCTGGCCAAGGAAGCCGCCGCCCGCGCCGGACTCCCGGCCGACGTCGCCGTCGAGACCGTCGAAGGCGCCCTGGCCGGTTCGCTCGTCGAAGGCGCCCTCGTGCTGAAGCGCGAAGGCAACGGCACCTTCACCATCCCGAAGAAGGGCTTGGACGACTCCGACATCCGCGACAGCGACTTCCTCGCCGAGCGCCGGAAGAAGGAACGCCTGAACCTGATCCTCTGGAACTCCGCCCGCCTCGGCGCCGCCGTGCTCGTCGTCTCGCTCCTGCTCGACATCGGCGCCTTCGTCATCGGCCTGCGCTCCGGCACCCTGGAAGCCGCCAACGAAGCACGTCGCCCGCTCGTCGAGGACATCGTGGAATCGCAGAAGATCACGGACCGCATCCTCGAGCTCGGCGTCAAGCGCCTGCTCCCGATCGAGATGCTCGCGCTCGTGAACGAGAAGCGTCCCGCCACCGTCGAGTTCACCAACGTGCACTGCGAGCTCAAGAAGCCCAAGGACAGCGTCCTGACCAAGCCCATCATGACCGTCGACGCCCGCACCCCGAACGCCGGCGACATCTCGGACTTCCTCAAGGCCGTGCAGTCGCTGCCGGAAGTCGAGTCCGTGACGAACAGCGAACCGCGCGTACGCGACACCTCGACGACCTTCCGCCTCGAGATCACCTTCCGTCAGGCCACCCTCCTCAAGACGGCCGAAGCCACCCCCGCCCCGCAAGCCCAATGAAACACTTCTTCTTCAGCCTGAAACCCCGCGAACGCTTCATGGCGCTCGCCGCCCTGCTCGTGGCCGCGACCCTCTGGTCGACCGGCGCGTGGGCGCGCGTGCAAGGCGGCTGGGACGCCTGGCGCCTCCTCGAAGAGGACGCCCTCGCGCAGAAGGCCACGCTCGCCAAGGAGCGCGAAGTCCGCAACGCGACCGCGCTCGCCGTGCAGGGACTCGACTCCGGCCATGGCTACGATCCGGCCAAGCTCGTCGCCGAAGCCGTCAACGCCACCCGCGACGCCGGCCTGAGCGCGAACACCGACGCCCCCAAGACGACCAAGTCGGGCAAGTTCGCCGTGCACTCGCTGCAGTTCAGCTGCCGCAAGGCGGACATCGGCAGCATCCTCCGTTTCTACGACAGCGTGAGGGCGCGCGCGCCTTACCTCGCGATCGGCGACATGGTCATGACCACCGAACGCGGCAGCAACGGGACCGTGACTTTCAAGGCGACCCTGACCGCGCTCGAACTCATCGGCCAGATCCCCAGCGGGGTGAAGACGGAGGGAGCGGAGCCGGAGGCGAAGTGAGCGCGGCGTAAGCGCCGCGAGGGGACACGTGGGCAAGGGGACACGGGGACAAGGGGGCGAACGAGAGGCGCGGAGGCCCGGAGGCTCGGTGGACCAGTTGGGAGTATTGAGTATGGAGTATTGAGTATCGGGGCCGCCGCAGGACGGCCGAGGCAAACGGCTGACCAAGGGTGCTCAGCCCTACCCGAGGCAGACGGGATGCGTTTTCTGGTCTCGGGTCTCGGCGATCGGGAGCCAGGCTCAGGTGTTCAGGTTCGGGATCCAAATTTGCCCGGGACCCGCACCTGTACCTGAACACCCGTGCCAGAGACCTGCGGGCCGAGACCTGGGACCTGAGAATGTGTATGATGGCCGCAGCTAATAATCCGGTCTCCCTTGGGGGCGGGGTTACGGAGATAGGGGCGTGCGGCCCGCACGCCCGCGGATGACCGGGCCGGTCATCCCTACCCTCAGAAGCGGAAGCTGGAGCTGACTTCGAAGACGGCGGCGACGATCGCGAAGGCGATGAAGGCGACGAACGAGAAGGCGGCGACGAGCACCGAAGCGGAGATCGTCTGCGAGATCGTGCCGAGCCAGCGGTCGAGCTCGGCGCGGTAGGAGCGGGAGATGTCGCGGAGGCCGGGCGCCAGGTTGCCGGTCTGTTCGGCGACGGCGACGCGGTCGAGAAGCAGGCGCGGGAAGTAACCCGTGCGGGCGAGGGCCTTCGAAAGGCTGTCGCCTTCGAGCACGCGGTCGGTCGCTTCGCGCAGCTGCTGGCGCAGCGCGCGGTTGGGGGCGGTCTTCTCGGCGAGACGGAGGGCTTCGGCGGTCGTGATGCCGTTCTCCAGGAGCACCGCGAGCGTATGGCAGAAGTTGAGGACCGAGACGCGCATCACGAACGAGCCGGCCAGCGGGACCTTGAGGAGCAGGCCGTCGGAGGCCAGCTTGCCTTCCTCCGTCTTGCGCCAGCGGGCGATGCCGATGACCGCGAGCACGGCGACCACGAGCAGGATCGGGCCCACCACGACGAAGACGTCGGCGAAGGTCATCAGCAGCTTCGTGGAGAGCGGCAGCTTGCCGCCGAGGGAAGTGAGGAGCGTCTGCAGGCGGGGCAGCAGGAAGAGCACGAAGAAGATCACCACGCCGACGGCGACCACGCAGATGAAGAGCGGATAGGCCATCGCGCTGATGAGCTTGCGCTTGAATTCCTTCTGTTCCGTGAAGTGGGTGATCAGGCGCTCGAGGACGTCGCGGATGTTGCCGGTCGCTTCGCCGGCGGCGATGAGGTTGAGCGTCTGGCCGTCGAAGACCTGCGGGTAGGCGCCCATCGCGGCGGACAGGCTCTGGCCTTCGCCGAGCTTGGACCAGATCCCGGCGCAGAGGGCGCGCAGGCGGGATTTCTGGAGACGGAGGGCGAGGAGACGGAGCGCTTCGCCGGCGGACATCCCGGAGCGGACCAGGTCGGCCATCGACTCCAGGAAAGGCAGGCACTCGGCTTCGGTCGGCAGCAGGTCCTTGTCGGCGGGGCCGCCTTCGCGGGCGGACTCCTTGGCGCGGACGGCGGCGCCGGACTCCTCGACCTTGACCGGCTTGAGACCGCGGGCCTGGAGCTTGCGGAGCGCGTCGCGTCGCGCGGGGGCCTCGATGGTGCCTTCGGTCACGGCGCCGGCGGCGTCGCGCGCGGTGTAATTGAAGACGGCCATCGCGGCGTTATTCGTTCGAGCTCAGGTTCCGGACGAGCTCGTCGATGGTCGTGAGACCGGCGGCGACCTTGAGCCAGCCCGCCTTGGCGAGGGGGCGCATCCCGAGGGCGATGGCCTTCTCGGTCAGGTCGCGATTGGAGATGCGGGTGATGATCAGGTCGTGGAGCGGCTTCGGGTGGAAGATCTCGAAGACCCCGACGCGGCCGCGGTAACCCGTGCCACGGCACTTGCGGCAGCCCACGGCTTCCTTGAGGGAAGTCACGTCCTTCAGGTAGGACTCGTCCATGCCGAGCGTCTCGAGGGCCGGCAGGAGCTTCGCGCGGTCGACCGGGACCGTCTTGGCGCAGTCGGCGCAGAGGCGGCGGACGAGGCGCTGGGCGATGACCAGTTCGACGGCGGAGCCGACGAGGAACGGTTCGACGCCCATGTCGATGAGGCGCGTGATGGCGCCCGGGGCGTCGTTGGTGTGGAGGGTCGAGAAGACCAAGTGGCCCGTGAGGGAGGCGCGGATGGAGATCTCGGCCGTCTCCAGGTCGCGGATTTCGCCGACCATGATCACGTCCGGGTCCTGGCGGAGCGTGCTGCGGAGGGCGCCGGCGAAGGTCAGGCCGATCTCGGCGCGCGTCTGCACCTGGTTGGCGCCGGGCACTTCGTATTCGATCGGGTCTTCGATCGTCACGATGCGGATGTCGGGCGAGTTGATCGCCTGGAGGAAGGCGTTGAGCGTGGTCGACTTGCCGGAGCCCGTCGGACCCGTCACCAGGATGATGCCGTGCGGGTAGTCGAGGACCTTGCGGACGGCGGCCTGTTCTTCGGCGTTCATGCCGATGCGGTCCATGTTATAGGCCTCCTTGCGCTGATTGAGCAGACGCAGCGAGACCGACTCCGCGTAGATCGTCGGGATCGTCGAGACGCGGATATCGAGGACGTTCTTCCCGTCGCGGAAGTTGATGCGGCCGTCCTGCGGGAGGCGGCGTTCCGAGATGTTGAGGCGCGCCATGATCTTCAGGCGCGAGATGATCGCGTCCTGGAAGCGGGCGAGGTTGTCGGGCAGCGGGATCGCGATGAGGATGCCGTCGACGCGGTAGCGGATGCGCAGGTTGTTCTCCTGCGGCTCGAAGTGGACGTCCGTCGCGCCTTCGGCGACGGCCTGCGTCAGGACTTCGGTGACGAAGCGCACGACCGCGGCGTCCTGGTCGGCCTCGTCGGAGGCGGCGACTTCGGCGGCGGGCAGGTCGTCGCCTTCGTCTTCGAGGCTGCCGGAGCCCACGCCGTAATTCTCATTGATGAGGGCGGCCACGCGTTCGGGCGGGGCGAGGTACCACTTCGGGCGGCGGGAGGCGAAGGTCGCGACCCAGTCGGCCGTATCGGTGTCGGGCGGCAGGGCCGTGACGAGACGGAGGCGGCCTTCTTCGCCGCCGGGGAGGAGCGTCGGGACGACCTGGGCTTCGGAGGCGATGCGCGCCGGCAGGATCTTCATGCCGTCGGGATCGATGGCGGGCTCTTCGAGGACTTCGAGGCCCGTGAGGCGGGAGAGCTCGGCGAGGAGCGAGGCCTCGTCGAGGCCGAGGGCCTGGGCGAGGAACTTGAAGCGGGCTTCACGCGGCGTCTCCGCGAACGAAGCGCGGGCTTCGTCGGTCAGGCGCTCGGCGAGGGCCGAGGGCAGTCCGTGCCGGTCGACGGTCAGCATGTCACTTCTGCGCCGGGGCGGCGGGGAGCTTGCCGGGGACGTTGTCGATGATCTTCTTCGCCTCGGCGCCGAGCGCGCTGGCCGTCGCGCGGCTGATGGCGTCGAGATTGTCGACCGCCGAGTTGTTGAGCACGTAGGGTCGGAGGAAGATGATCAGCTCCTGCTTCTCCTCGAGGACCGTCGACGAACCGAAGAGGTCGCCGAGGAACGGGATGGGGCCGAGACGGGAGGTGGACTTCGTCGAGACGGTGCGCTGCAGGCCGCCGAGGACGACGATCTCGCCGCTCATCGCGCTCACGAAGGAATCGGTCGTACGACGGCCGATGATCGGCTGGTCGTTGCCGTCGAGGATGGTGCTGCCGAGGATGTCTTCGACCGACTGCGAGACCTGCAATTGGACGGAGCCGTCCTTGCCGATGAGCGGCAGGACCTTGAGCTGGATGCCGATGTCGCGCTGCGACACCGTCGAGGTGA
>JBDKIN010000020.1:0-3124 GCA_039797095.1 Verrucomicrobiota bacterium | reverse complement strand
TCGGACAGGTTCAGGTAATGATGCGCCGTGGAGCGGAGGGCCTTGTGCGTGCGTTCGCCCATCACGATGATGCGGACGCCGAGGCGCTTGGCGTCCTCGACCACGGGCGTGAAGTCGCTGTCGTTCGTGACGAAGATCAGGGTCGTCGGCGGGGTCGGGCCGGCCATCAGCTTCACCGCGTCGATCGTGAGGCGCATGTCGGCGGCGTTCTTGCCGGGCGTGTAGCTGCGTTGGTCGACGAGTTCGAGTTCGGTCCACTCCTGGGCGGCGGCACGCCAGCCGCTGAGGCGGCCTTGGAAGTCGCCGTAGGCCTTGGCGGCGGCGATCGTCGTCTCACCGATGAAGCGACGGAGGGTGGGGAGGTGCTGGTGGGACACGTTGTCCGCGTCGATCAGTACGCCGATGCGCTGGTTGGGCTGGGCCTTGGCCGCTTCCGGGGTCGAGGTCGAGGCGGCGTCCGCCTGACGCTTCGTCGGTTTGGCGACGCGCCGGCCCGCAGGCTTGGCGCCGCGGCGGGCGGGAGCGGTCTTCTTGGCTTTGGGTCGGGTCACGGGAAAGGTTCGCACTATCCCTGCGGACGAAGCCTTGGTTCTACAATGCGAATCCGACGGGCCGGCTTGGCGCCGCTGTCATATTATTTTGTTGGAACTTATGGGTTTTACCGATGTTAAAACGATGTGCCGTCACGGTCGTCATCCATCTTTGGTCTGGTCGTAGCCCTGTGCCTCGGCACGCCCGACCTGTTTTCTGCTGAGCCGGCCTGGGTCGCCAAGCCGGGACCATGGGGCGACCTGCAGGTGCGCACCGTCTATCTCGAGCCGCCGGAGAACATCCTCGCCGTCGTCGCGAAGCCTTCCTCGGTGACCCGTTGGACCTTCGAGCAGACCACCGATAAAGGCGTCCGGGCGACCATGGAGAAGGCAGGGCTCCCGCCCGCTCTCGTCGACCGTCTGCTGGGTCCGACCCAGGTGGTCGCCAGCGGCAACAACGTGGTCGTGCTGCCTAAGGTCGAGGACCTTATGGCGATGACCGAAGCCTCCCGGTCGGCCCTCTACGCCGAGCTCGCGAAGTCGTCCGCGAACGAGTATCAGCGCGACCCCGTCTTCATCCATGGTGGCGACATCGATGACTGGCTGGCCGAGACCGAGATCACCAAGGCGCAACAGGAACTGCTGCGCAAGCTGCTCTGGCGACGGGGCTCGGCCTTGGTCTTCAGCGACATCCAGGCCCTCCTGACCTTGGCCAAGAATTCCGAGGAGGTCACCGCCGTCTTCCGGACGATCACGCGCGTCCGCAGCCTGCTGGTCGAGCTCAGGCTTCCGCTCCGGGAAGGCCGCGCCACTTTCGTCGACTATTGGAGCGCCGGCAGCCTCAATTCCGAACGCACGCCCTTCCTTGTTGCGATCACGCGTCGCCGCGCGCCCCAGGACATTGACGTGACCCAGTTCCTGCCGACCTTGGCCCGTCGCCGCGTCTACACTTTTCCGACCGCCGCCATGGGCCTGAAGGGGCGCCTGCCGGATTGTCACTGGACGTCGCTCAATTTCTTCGAAGAGGAGCCCAAGGACCTGTATCTCGACAGCGCCAAGGCGTCGGAGCATCTGCTGGCGGATTACGTGGCCATCGATCCGCCCTTCAAGTTCGGCGACGTCCTGTGCTTCCTGGACAACGGCGAAGGCCTGCATACCTGCGTCCAGATCGCGGACGACATCGTCCTCACCAAGAACGGTGAGAGCATCCTGGCGCCTTGGACGTTCATGTCGCTCAAGGACGTCGACGACATCTACCGCCGCTCGGCCGACACCCGCGTCCAGGGGTATCGCCTCAAAAGTCGCTGAGTCTTTTCCGTCGCGTCGCTGTCCCCGGCGGGAATCGAACCCACATCCTCGGTTTAGGAAACCAATGTTCTATCCGTTGAACTACGGGAACGCGGTACCCAGTTAGCCTGCTCCCGGGCGGGCGGGCAAGCCCGCATCGGCAGGCTGGCTTGACTCCCCTCGGTTTCGGTCACGTTCTTGTGCATGGTCATTCCTGTTTCCGTCCTGGCCGAAGCTCCTTTGGTGATTCCGGCGTGGGCCTGGGTGGCCTTCCTTGGCTTCGTCGCCAGCATGCTGGCCCTCGACCTAGGGGTCTTCAACAAGACCGACCATAAGCCTTCTTTCAAGGAGGCCGTCGCTTGGTGCGTCGTCTGGGTCTCGCTCGCGGTCGCCTTCGGGTTCCTGCTCTCCGCCTGGCGCGGACCGGAGGACGCGCAGCTATTCGCCGCGGGTTACGTCCTGGAACTCGCCCTCTCGGTCGACAACCTGTTCATCTTCATCCTCGTCTTCGCTCACTTCAAGATCCCGGACCATCTCCAGCACCGCGTCTTGTTCTGGGGCATCATCGGCGCCGTCGCCATGCGCGCGCTTTTCATCATCGCGGGCGTCGCGGCCGTCGAGAGCTTCACCTGGCTGCTGCCGATCTTCGGGGCGTTCCTCCTGTTCACCGGCGTCAAGCTGGCGCTGTCCCGCGACGAGCACGAAGGCAAGGGCATGGACGAGAACCTCTTCGTGAAGGTCGCCCGCAAGTTCTTCCCCCTCACGCCGCACCTGCACGGCAATAAGTTCTGGGTCAAGGAAGACGGTGTGCGCCGCTTCACGCCGCTCTTCTTGGTGCTCCTCGTCGTCGAGGGGACGGACCTCATCTTCGCGATCGATTCCATCCCGGCCGTCCTCGGCATCCTGCCTCCGGACCTCCCGATCGAAGAGAAGCGCTTCGTCGCCTTCACCTCGAACATCTTCGCGATCATGGGCCTGCGCTCCATGTATTTCGCCCTCGCCGGCTTCATGCAATATTTCCGCTTCCTCAAGCCGGCGCTCGCCTTCGTCCTCGTCTTCATCGGCCTCAAGATGATCCTCCCGTGGGCGGCTTCGCTGGGTCAGCCGGCAGGCCAGTTCGCCTCTTGGATGCCTGCGCGCTTCGTCGACCACGGCCGCGTCCACTTCCCCACCGAGCTGTCGCTCGCGGTCATCGGTCTCACCTTGGCCTTGGCCATCGCGTTCTCCGTGGCCTTCCCGAAGAAGAAATAGCCTCGGTTTGGTATTTCCTCCTCGCCCCCCGTTCGCCACGCTGGGGGCGTGTTCCG
>JBDKIN010000019.1:0-7714 GCA_039797095.1 Verrucomicrobiota bacterium | reverse complement strand
GTTTGGCACCTCGATGTCGGCTCATCACATCCTGGGGCTGGAGAAGGTCCCAAGGGTTCGGCTGTTCGCCGATTAAAGTGGTACGCGAGCTGGGTTCAGAACGTCGTGAGACAGTTCGGTCCTCTATCCGCTGTGGGCGCAGGAGATTTGAGGGGTTCATTTGTTAGTACGAGAGGACCGCAAATGACATGCCTCTGGTGTTCCGGTTGTCACGTCCGTGGCACCGCCGGGTAGCTAAGCATGGAACGGATAAGCGCTGAAAGCATCTAAGCGCCAAGCCTTTCCCAAGATAAGATCTCCCTATAGAACCCAGGTAGACCACCTGGTTGATAGGCCGCCGGTGTAAGCGTAGCGATACGTTGAGCCTAGCGGTACTAATGTTCGATTGATCTGCAATTGGTTTCTTAGCCGTATCAAGTACGTCTAGGCCGATAGCATTACGGATTAGTAATTTAATTATGCGCAAACTGTTTATCTTTCCCTATGACGGCAGCTCGCCACCTGGCGAAAACCATCTCATGATCACCCATCAGAGAGCTGCCCGAGGATTCATTCTGGTGATCATGGGCGCATGGAAACACTCGTTCCCTTCCCGAACACGATAGTTAAGCATGCAGCCGCCGATGGTAGTGCACCCCCGCTGGTGTGCGAGAGTAGGTCATCGCCAGGTTCACGGACCCCGGTCTCCGCAAGGAGATCGGGGTCCCCTCATTTACGGAGGTCGCGGACGAGGCCAAGGTGGCCCGGCAGTCCGCGCCCCCGGTCCGCGTCAGGCGCAGCCACCCGGCGCCCCGAGCGCGATGTCCGGCAACGCCATCCAGCGATGCGGGATGTCCCGCATGATCAGGGCGTGGTCGAAGCGGATGCTGCCGGCCGGGAAGACGGACCGCTCGTCGAAGAAAGACGAAGCCACGGCTTCGACCTGCAACGGCTTGACGGTCCATTGCTCCGTCACGAGCTCAAGCCCGTCGGCCCGGGCGCCGCGATGGTTCGCGGAATAGCCCACGCTGCCGGCGGCGAAGAAGGCGGAGCTGTCCGCCACGGAGGCGAAGCAGGAGCCGGGCGGCAGGGCATCGGTCTCTCGGCCGACGACGGCCACCGTCGTGCGCCCGTCCTTGGCCTGCATGCGCAGGCGGACGCTCCCGCCGGTATCCTCGACGCTGAAGTTCGCGGCGAGATGTTCCCCGGGGAAGATGCGTCCTCCGGCGAGTTGGTTGAGGCGTGAGCCGGTATGCCGACGCGGGATGAAGACGCCTTCGCGTCGCTCACCGCCTTCCTCCCACTCGACGGCGATGCGGTGGGCGGCGTTCTCGCTGCTCAGGCCGCACCAGGCCGGCCAGCCGGTCGGGCGGATGGCCTCGAGCCGGATCAGGCAGATGCCCACCAAGGCGTGGCCGGCGTGCAGCTTAGGCTTGAAGGGCGCCGGCAGCAGGCGACGGACGACTTCCGGGTCGGCCCGGAAGTTCACCAGCATTCGCCGCCGGATGAGGCCTTGGAGCTCCGGGGGGCGCATGGTCTCAGCTGCGGGCGGCGAGTTCGCCCAGCGTGACGCCGCCGCCGGCGAGTTCGCGGAGCCGTTCTTCCACGCTCGTGTGTTCCCGCGCGGCCGGATCGGCCGAGAGGTCCAGGTCACCGGCGCGCCCCGTGGCGTGTTCGTCGATGACGACCCAGAACTGTCCGATGCTCATGGCTTCGAGCGGTCGGGCCGGCATGTGGCCGCCCGTGCGGGACTCCAGCGCCAGCAGGCCCGTCTCGCGGAGCATCTGCAGGCAGCCTTCGGCGACCGAAGCCGGCACGCGCGCGCTCACGCCGATGTCTTCGGCCGTCGGACCGGTCCGGCCCGCCCGGTAGCGGCGCAACGTCTCGGCCACGCAAAGGAACGCCAGCGTCCGGCGAGCCCGGTGGCTCAGGGCCTCCCAGGACTTGTGGCGGGCGAGCGTGCGGCGGTTCTGGAAGGCGTAGGCGACCTGTCCGCCGATGAGCACGAAGAGCCAGCTGAGGTAGGTGCCGAACATGAGCACGAGCACGATGCTGAGCTCGCCGTAGAGGCTCTGCAGTTCCGTGACCTTGCCCACGTAGAGCGCGGCCAGGCGGTGGTTGCCGACGACGAGCACCGCGATCGCGCCGCCGCCGACGAGCGCCGCGCTCCAGCGTACGCGCGCGTTCGGCATCATGCGGTTGAACGCCGCGAACGCGAGCGTGAGCAAGGTCAGCGAGACGAAGAGCGGGCCGCCGCCGGTGACGAAGGCGGTGAGCCGTCCGCCGCCCGGCAGCTTGTTCAGCCAGCCGGTGAGCCACGTCGCGCCCGCGCCGAAAGAGTCCGCCAGCGAAGCGGCCGAAAGCATCGTCAGCGTCGTCGCGCCGACCAGGAAGAAGAGCACGAGGAAGAGCAGGTAGTTCGCGAAACGGTCCCGCCAGCTGCGGCCGAAACGCACGCCCCAGATGCCGTTCAATGCGTCCTCCACGCGGCTCAGCATGAGCACCGCGAGGCCGAGGATGAGCAGCAGGCCGATCACGCCCGCTTCGCCGCTCGCCGCGGTCTGCAGCAATCGGTCGACGAGCGCGTCGAGGTCCTTGTTGATCTCACGCAGCGTCGCGTGATGGTCCGGCGTCGACGCCCTCGCCACGATCTGCGGCGCGGCGTATTCCACCGCGGCGACGATCGCGCGCTTCGCCGGATTGTCCTGCTGTTCGCCGGCGCGCGACAGGATGAAGCCGGATACCGTGAGCGCGAGGCCGAGCAGCGGGCCCAACGACATCAGCGTATAGTAAGTGAGCGCCGCCGATTGCTGCGGCAGCCGATGCGCGAGGATCCCGTGCCCCGTCGTCGCGAGCACGCGCCAGAGCGCCTTCGCCGCGCCGCGCCAGCCGCGTTCGGCGAGCGCGTCCGGCGACCAGCTGGCTTCCAGGAAACCGGCCGGAGTCGTGGTCGTGGGAGCGGAATCAGCCGAGGGCATGGCCAGATGCTGGGGTGGGGGAGGGCACCGGGCAATCCCCGGCCGTGAGCAAGACCAACAAGTGGCGGTTGCTCGCGGTTCCGAACCCCGATTTTGTTGAGGCATTCACCCTAAAGCCGCTGTCTTATCAAAAATCCGTCAAAAACCCTGATTGTGAATAAAGTTTTTTACCTAAGTGCACGAATGACAGCGGCTTGCGTAAAATCACTACATCTAGTGGTGAAATAAATTTGCAGCCCCTACATCTAGTATTTTACTCCCGAACATACCAATCACCTAGCGGCCTTCCCGGCCCCTAACTGAGCCCTTTTCCCCACTCTCCATCATGGAATCCATCACCATCAAAGTAGGTCAGAAAACCTTCATCCTCGACAAGACCAAGGCCGAGGAAGCCTTCGCCAACAAGCGCGTCATCAACGGCCGCGAATCGATGTTCTTCAACATCCTCCCGCTGAAGTACCAGTGGGCGTACGATCTCTATCGCACGATGAAGAACAACCATTGGGAGCCGGAGGATATCCCGATGCAGAAGGACTGCGAACAGTGGCGCGACCAGACCGGCCAGATCACCGAGATCGACCGCTGGATCGTCAAGATGGCCATCGGTTATTTCTCCGCCGCCGAAGGCATCGTCGGCGACAACATCATCCACGTCGTCCGCGAGGTCGTCACCGCCCCCGAGCTCAAGCTCGTCCTGGGCCGCCACGCCCACGAGGAGAACATCCACGCCGACTCGCTCGTCTACATGATCTCCTCGCTCGGCATCAACCCGCACGAGTGCGAGGCGATGTTCGAGGACATCCCGACGATCGCCAAGAAGGCCGCCTTCGTCGTCAACAACTCCCGCGCGCTGCGCCGCAAGCTCGACCTCACCAAGCTCGAGGACAAGCAGGCCCTCGCCCACAATATCTTCCTCTTCGGCCAGTGCATGGAAGGCACCCAGTTCTACGGCCTCTTCGGCATGGTGCTCTCCCTCGCCCGTCAGAACAAGTTCCCGGGCATCGGCCAGATGTTCCGCTACACCCTGCGCGACGAATCCAACCACATCGACCTCTTCCGCAACCTGCTCTCCGAGCTCGTCAAGGAGAACCCCGACATCTGGACCCCGGCCTTCAAGGAAGAACTCCGTCAGCTCATGGCCACCGCCGTGTCGCTCGAGAAGGACTTCATCCGCGACTGCCTGCCCGTCAACGCCCTCGGCCTCTCCTCCAAGGAGTTCGAGCAGTACATCGACTTCATCGCCGACCGTCGCCTGCGTAACTGCGGCCTCGATCCGCTCGTCGCCGAGACGAGCAACCCTTTCCCCTGGTTGTCCGAGATGATGGACCTCAAGAAGGAGCAGAACTTCTTCGAAGGCCGCGTCACGGAATACCAGAAGCAGGGCGCCATGGGCACCGTCAACGACGACGAACTCTGAGCGTCCGCTGGCTGAATTTGGGCGTCACCCCCTCCGCGCCCGGTTTGGCATGCTTCCAGTTCTTACCCCTCATCCCATCTCCTGAAAAAACCTGCGCCGGCCACCGCCGACGCATCCTCCCTCATTCTCTCCCTCCCTCCGTCACCGCTCCCTCTCTCTGATATGAAATCCGAACTCCCTTTCTTCCGCGAAGATATCGCCCTCAAGCACGCCGTCCGCGCTCCCGCCGACGCCAAGCCCCGCTTCAACTGGCGTGAGTCGCTGCCCGCCGCGGCCGCGCCCGCCTCCGCCGGCCTCGACGCCGCGCAGATCGCCGACATCGTCGGCGCCGCCCTCACCGACCTCCTCGTCGCCCGTCAGGAGCAGGACATCTTCACCGAGTCCAACCGCCAGTTCGTCGCCGCCGTCGCCAGCGACGTCGTCCGCGTGCTCTCCCAGTCCGGCGTCCAGGTGAGCGAGGTCCTCGTCCTCCAGGCCATCGAAGACGCCCTCGTGCGCTACAACCGCCACGACGTCGCCAAGAGCCTCCTCTTCTCCCGCGGCGGCGAAGCCGCCCCGGTCGACCCCCTCGCCATCACGACCCGCCTCATGCGCCGTAACGGCCAGGTGGTGCCGTGGCTGCCTAACAAGATCACGACCGCCGTCCGCATGGCCTTCCTCTCCCTCGAGCAGGATCCCGCGCCCGCCGTCCGCGTGACCGCCGCCGTCACCCGCCGCGTGGCTGACCTCGGCCAGACGATCATCGGCATCGAAGAAGTCCAGGACCTCGTCCAGGAAGAGCTCATGCGCCAGGGCCACTTCAAGGTCGCGCAGAACTACATCCTCTACCGCGCCTACCGCGCCCGCCGCCGCGAGGAGCTCGCCGCCCAGCCGGTCGTCGTCGACGACCGCCAGGAGTCCCTCATCCTCGTCAAGTCCGCCGACGGCTCGACCTACCTCTGGAACGGCGACGAACTGCGCAAGCGCATCGCCTTCGCCGCCGCCGGCCTCGAGCTCGTCCGCACGCCGGACCAGATCGAATCCGAACTCCGCCGCGGTCTCTTCAACGAGATCACCGAGGCCGACCTCCGCAAGACCATCGAGCTCAACGCCAAGAGCCTCGTCGAGGTCGACGCCGACTTCGCCAAGTTCGCCGCCCGCATCTGCCTCTCCTACATCTACGAGGAAGTCCTCGGCTGGAGCATCACCCGCGACGGCGTCTCCCAGCTCAAGGAATTCCATCGCGCCAAGTTCGCCGCCTACGTCGAACGCGGCATCGCCATCGGCCGCCTCTCGCCTGACCTCCGCAAGTACGACCTCGCCAAGCTCGCCGCGGCCCTCGATCCGATGGCCGACCTCGATTTCGAGCTCCTCGGCGTGCAGACGATGTACGACCGCTACCTGATCATCGACAAGACGGTCAAGCCGGCCCGCCGTCTCGAGACGCCCCAGTTCTTCTGGATGCGCGTCGCGATGGGCCTCTTCCTCCGCGAAGAGAAGAACCGCGAGGACTGGGTCATCCGTCTCCACGCGCTCTACAAGTCCCGCCGCTTCTGCAGCTCGACGCCGACGCTCTTCAACTCGGGCACGCTCCACAGCCAGCTCTCGTCCTGCTACCTCTACCAGGTCAACGACACGATCGAGTCCATCATGATCCGCGGCATCGCGGAGAACGCCTTCCTCTCCAAGTGGGCCGGCGGCCTCGGCGGCTCCTGGACCTCCGTCCGCGGCACGGGCTCCTACATCAAGGGCACCAACGGCGAATCCCAGGGCATCATCCCGTTCCTCAAGCTGCACAACGACCAGCTCGTCGCCGTCAACCAAGGCGGCAAGCGCCGCGGCTCCGGCTGCGCCTACCTCGAGACCTGGCACAACGACATCGAGGACTTCCTCGAGCTGCGTAAGAACACGGGCGACGACCGTCGCCGCACGCACGACATGAACACGGCCAACTGGATCCCCGACCTGTTCATGAAGCGCCTGAAGAACCGCCAGAACTGGACGCTCTTCCTTTCCAACGAGACCCCGGACCTCCACGAGACCTTCGGCGCCGATTTCGAGAAGCGCTACGCGGCCTACGAGGCGCGCGCCAAGAAGGGCGAGATCTTCGGCAAGGAGATCCCGGCCCTCGAGCTCTGGAAGAAGATGCTCGGCATGATCTTCGAGACCGGCCACCCGTGGATCACCTTCAAGGATCCCTGCAACGTCCGCTCCCCGCAGGACCACGTCGGCGTCATCCACTCCTCCAACCTCTGCACGGAGATCACGCTCAACACGAGCGCCGAGGAGACCGCCGTCTGCAACCTGGGCTCCGTCGTCCTCGACTCGCACCTCAAGGCCGACGGCAGCATCGACCATGTGATGCTCCGTGAGACCGTCACGGTCGCGGTCCGCGCGCTCGATAACGTCATCGACATCAACTTCTACCCGACCAAGGCCGCCGAGGTCTCCAACCTCCGCCACCGCCCGGTCGGCATGGGCGTGATGGGCCTCCAGGACTGCCTCTACCGCCGCGACATCTCCTTCGCCTCCGAAGCCGCCGTCGAGTTCAACGATGAGATCATGGAAGCCGTCGCCTACTACGCGTACGACACCTCCGCCGACCTCGCCGCCGAACGCGGCACCTACAGCACCTACAAGGGTTCCAAGTGGGACCGCGGCCTGCTCCCGCAGGACACCGTCGACCTTCTCGAGAAGGAGCGCGGCGAGCCGATCGAGGTCAAACGCGGCGGCCGCATGGACTGGGCTCCGGTCCGCGCCAAGATCGCCAAGAGCGGCATGCGCAACTCCAACGTCCTCGCCATCGCCCCGACCGCCACGATCTCCAACATCGTCGGCAGCTCGCCGTGCATCGAGCCGACCTACAAGAACCTCTTCGTGAAGAGCAACCTGTCCGGCGAGTTCACCGAACTCAACGGCTACCTGGTGCGCGACCTCAAGAAGCTGGGCCTCTGGAACCAGGAGATGATGCAGCAGGTGAAGTACTTCGACGGCGAGCTGAAGGACATCGCCGAGATCCCGCAGGCCATCAAGGACAAGTACCTGACCGCCTTCACCATCGAGAACAAGTGGCTCATCGATGCCGCCGCCCGTCGCCAGAAGTGGATCGACCAGGCGCAGTCGCTGAACCTCTTCCTCCCGACGCCGGACCTGAAGATGCTCTCGCACATGTACCAGTACGCCTGGCGCACCGGCCTCAAGACCACCTACTACCTCCGTACCCTCGGCGCCTCCAACATCGAGAAGGCCACGGTCGAGAAGGCTCCCAAGGCCGAGAAGAAGGAATACACCGCCGAAGAGAAGAACGCGTGCTCCATCGAGGCCATGCGCAACGGCGGCACCTGCGAGGCCTGCCAGTAAG
>JBDKIN010000018.1:0-4217 GCA_039797095.1 Verrucomicrobiota bacterium | reverse complement strand
CATCGCGATCGGCGGCGGTCTTGATGGCGGGGTTGCACTTGATCTGGTGGCCGAGGCGGGCGTAGTCGGCATCGGAGAACCAGAGGTGGTGCACGCAGGCTTCGGCGGTGAGGCGCTTGCCCTTGAGCGGCGCGGCGCTGAAGAGCGCGAGCTCCTTGGCCGTGGTGATGTGCAGGATGTGCAGGCGGGCGTCGTGACGACGGGCAAGCTCGGCCGCCATCGAGGACGAGGCGTAGCAGGCTTCGGCATCGCGTAGGCGCGGGTGTTCGGCGGCGGGGACGTCATCGCCCCACTTGGCCTTGGCGGCGGCTTCGGCGGCCTTGATCCGCGGGGTGTCCTCGCAGTGGGTGAGGATGATGGTCGGGGAGTAGCGGAAGATGCCCTCGAGCGTGGCGACCTGGTCGACGAGCATGTCACCGGTCGAGGAGCCCATGAAGACCTTCACGCCGCAGACGTTCTTCGGGTCGATGCCCTTGACGGCTTCGAGGTTGGTATTGGTGGCTCCGAAGAAGAAGGAGTAGTTGGCGACCGAGGTCGCCGCGCCGATGGCGTATTTCTTGGCGAGTTCCTCGTGCGTGGTGGCCGTCGGGTTGGTGTTCGGCATCTCCATGAACGAGGTCACGCCGCCGGCGACGGCCGCGCGGGCCTCGCTGGCGATGCAGGCCTTGTGCGTCAGGCCGGGCTCCCGGAAGTGCACCTGGTCGTCGATCAGGCCGGGGAGCAGGAGCTTGTGGGTCAGGTCGTATTCCTGGTCGGCGGGGGTGCCGGCCGGGATGACGCCGATGCGCTCGATGCGACCGGCCCGGATGAGGATGTCCGCGCGGAAGCGGCGGCCCTCGTTGATGATCTCAGCGTTGCGGAGGACGACGGTGTTCATGCGTCACCCAATCAGACCTCAAGCCAGCCGACTGCAAATGGGAAAACGCCGACTTCAGGCCGTGACCTTGACCATGTCCGAAAGGTCGGCTTTCTTGACGCCCGCCGGGTTGATGTTGACGGCCGAGACGCGGAACTGGGCTCCTCGCTTGTGGTTGAACTTGAGGATGAAATTGGTCACGACGAGCTTCTCCTCCGGGTACAGCTCGGCTTTGCGGGCCACCATGGTGGTCACGAGTTCCTCGACCTGTTCGGCCGTGGCGCCCGGCAGGGCGGCCAGCTTCACCTTGGCTTCCTTGATCTTCGCTTCGCCCTCGATGGTGGCGTTCCAGATCAGGATGGCGACGTTCATGGCGCCCTTGGCGGCGGTGTGGTTCCCGCCCGCCTGTTCCAGGATCGGTTGGGAGAAGGCGATGAGCTTGTCGGCGAAGCTGGGTTCGCGCGGCCCCTTGTCGGCCGCCGGCGCGGGGGCGGGCTTGGTGAAATCGCGTTTGATATCGCGGGGCTTGCTGGTGCCGAAGGCACCGGTGGTCTGGCGACGGGAGCGGGGGGAGGCCATTGGAAAGGGGAGGCTTCCAAGGGAAACCCGACCAGCCCCCTCGGCAAGCCCTTTCCCCGAGGGGTCTATTGACACCCCCCCTCGAGCACGCCAGTTTGCTCCTAACGCCTTCTCCCGTGTCCGATTACAGCGACGTCATCCGCGCCCACCGCCGCGACCATCTCGCGAAGCCGAATTCCTTGCCCACGGGGGTCCACCGCTACTTCGAGAGCACCGTCCTGCCGCTGCCGATCGAGAAGGTCTTCGAGTTCTTCTCCAAGGCCGAGAACCTCCAGGCGATCACGCCGCCGGAACTGAGCTTCCGCATCAAGACCCCGTTGCCGATCGCGATGAAGCAGGGCACGTTGATCGACTACAGCCTCTCGCTGAACGGCATCCCCTTCGGTTGGCGCACGCGTATCACCCACTGGGATCCGCCTTACGCCTTCGCCGACGAACAGCTCAAGGGTCCTTACGCCGTCTGGTTCCATACGCATACGTTCGCCGACGAAGGCGGTAAGACGCGTATGGATGACGAGGTGCTGTACAAGCTGCCGCTCTGGCCGTTCGGCGAGGTCGCCTATCCGTTCGTGAAGAAGAAGGTGGAAGGAATCTTCCGTTACCGCCGCTCGAAGATCCGCGAGATCCTCGGTTGCTAGGCGAGACAGGGCTAGCCCTAGCTCTTGCCCTTCCTGTTCACTTCTTCTCCGGCTCGGTCGAGGGAGGCACCGGGAAGACGCAGATCTGCAGGCTCGCGGCCCGGTCGAAGGCCTGCGGGTCGGCGTGACGGCCCGCCCAGGCGATGCCGCGGAAGAGCAGGAGTTTCACGTCGGTACGGTTGAAGTTCACGTAGGTGTGACCGGGGATGAAGACGAACGCGCGCTGCGCGCCGGGCTTCTCGTACGTCCAGAGCTGCGTCTGCGCTTCGAAACCGTCGCCGACCTTCTTCGGCGTCGGCGCGGTCGCGAGCGGGTGGATGTCGGCGCGCAGGTCCATGTCGTAATAGATTTCGTCCTTCATGCCGAAGTCGGCGACGCCCTTGGAGATGGCGTGGGCTTGGTCGACGAACTTGAGCTGCATGGGTCCTTCGCGCCACTTGGTCACCTTCTGGCGCCAGGAGCCGCCGACGAGGTCCTTGTAGAAGTCGGCCGAGGCGTCGTTGCCGGCGACGGCGCCGGCGTGGATCACGACGAAGCTGCCGCCGCGCGCGGCGAACTTCTCTACGCGGGCGCGTTCGTCGGGCTTGAAGTCGCCGCCGCCTTGGCGGTGGATGACGAGCACGTCGGTGCGCGCGAGTTCTTCGTCGGAGGGGAAGGTCTGCACGCCCTTGGCGTCAGCGTCGCCGACGGAGACCTTCATGCCGGCCTGCGTGAGCAGAGGCTGCCAGTCGCGCGCGAAGGCCGGGTGATCATGGTCGCCCGGACCGTGCGTCTTCGGGCCGCAGCGGAGGAAGACGCGGAGCGGGGCGGGGGCGTCGGCCGCGAAGACGGAGACGAAAGCGAGCAGGGGCAGGAGGCAGCGCATGAATGATAGGGTGGAGAATGGGCTAAGGATGGCAAGGAGTGAGGCCGGTGTTGGCGGTTAGCGGTTGGCGTTGGGAAGAGAAAAGGCCCGGAAATGAACCATCTTTTACTTCTCTGCGACTTCCGTTGGCTTACCGCTATCCGCCAACCGCCATTATCCGTAATGGGTAGGGGCAGCACCGCGTGCTGCCCTAGTTGCCTCGCATCATATTCAGGTGGCGGGTGACGGCCCCGGGTGGCGGGTTGCAGGTTTGTCATCCCGCACCTGTACCCGTACCTGAACTCCCGAACCTGATGCCCGATGGCCGAGACCTGGGACCTGAAATTGCATCCCCAGCCAATCATCCGGTCTCCCTTTGAGTTCTGTCTCCCCGCCTCGGGTAGGGTCGGGACCGCGTCACGACATAGCCTGCATCGGGTAGGGTTGAGCGCCCTCGCTCAACCTCGGCTGACCGAGGCGGTCAGCCCTACCTCTGTCATCGCCTCACCTTTGCACTTTTGCACAGGCGCCCAAGGCGCCGATTTGCACCTTTGCACGTCAGTCGGCTTGCCGACTCTCAGACCACTCCGACCAGCTGATCCAGCGACGTAATAAACACATCGGCTCCGGCCTTCACCTTGGCGCGAACGGCGTAACGGCCGAAACCGATGACCTTGTCGGCGTCGCCCTTGACCTCGAGGTCGCTGGCGCCGTCGCCGACCATGATGACCTGCGTGGCCTGGTGTTCGGCGCGGAGGCGTCGAGCGACGACGTTCTTACCCTTGGACCGGCAGGTTGGACAGGTCTCGTCGAAGCCGGCGTAGGAGCCGTCGGCGTTGAAACGAAGGATCACCGCTTCGACGCGGTCGATGCCGAGATAAGCGGCGAGCGGGAGGATGGCCTGGGTGAAGCCGCCGCTGACGATGGCGATCTTCCACCCGGCCGCGCGGAGCTGGTCCAGCGTCGCCTTGGCGGTCGGTTCGACGGTGGCTATGTACTTCGCGCCGATCGCTTCCAGTTCGGCCTTGGTCGGCTTGATGATTTCGAGGCGCTTGGCGAAGATGGCTTCCATCGGCGTGCCGCCGTCCATGGCCGCGTTGGTCATGTCCTCGACGGCCTTGAAGGTCTCCGGGCCGCGCAGGCGGCCCAGTTCGTCGATCCCCTCGATGGACGAGAGGGTCGAATCACAGTCGAGAAGGAGAAGCTTCGTGGCCACGAGGAAATAGAAGAAGGGGGAGGGCGGAGGGCAAGGGCGGAGAGTGGCCGGGCAGAGTATGGAGTATCGAGTATGGAGTATGGG
>JBDKIN010000017.1:0-3766 GCA_039797095.1 Verrucomicrobiota bacterium | reverse complement strand
CGACCATCCGCATCCTTGAGCCGACCGTGGCCAACCAGATCGCCGCCGGCGAGGTGGTGGAGCGCCCGGCCGCGGTCATCAAGGAACTGCTGGAGAACTCCCTCGACGCCGGCGCCCGCCGCGTGACGGTGGACTTCTCCCGCGGCGGCAAGGCCCGCATGATCGTCGAGGATGACGGCAAGGGTATGACGGGCGACGAAGCCCTCCTGAGCCTAGAACGTCACGCGACCAGCAAGATCCAGCTGGCGGCCGACCTTGATCGCATCGCAACCTTCGGCTTCCGCGGGGAGGCGCTGCCTTCCATCGCCAGCGTCGCCCGCTTCACGATGCAGACGCGGCCCGCCGCGGCCCCCTCGGGCACGGAAATCGCGGTCAACGGAGGCAAGCTCGTCCACCGCCGTGATCACGGCATGGCGCCGGGCACGCGCATCGAGGTCGCCAACCTCTTCCATCCGGTTCCGGCGCGCCTCAAGTTCCTGAAGTCCGACGAGACCGAAGCCGCGCACATCGTCCGTCTGGTCCGCCTTTACGCGATCGCGCACCCTGAGGTCGGTTTCCTGCTACGCGAAGACGGCCGCGAGATCTTCCGTTCGCCGGGCAACGCGCCTTTGCTGGACCGCGTCCGGGAGATCTGGGGCCGTCAGGTGGCTGAAGAGGTCACCCTCATGCCGGCCTTCGAGCGCCCGGGCATGCGTCTCAGCGGCCTGCTGGGTAAGCCCGGCGTCAGCCGCGGCACGCGCCAGGATCTCGTCACGGTCGTCAACGGCCGCCCGGTCGACAGCCGTACGATGGCCTTCGCGCTGACGGAGAGCTACCATACCTTGATCCCGAAGGGCCGCTATCCGCTGGCGTTCGTCTTCCTGGAGATGGATCCGGCGTGGGTCGACGTGAACGTCCACCCCGCCAAGCGCGAGGTGCGCTTCCGCGACGAAGCCAAGGTCCGCAATTTCCTCATCGAGTCCGTCCTCGCGGTCCTGCGTGCTCGCGCCGACGACGGCCTGCCTGCGGAAACGATCCCGTCGGTCGCGCCGGCCACTCCGCTCGCCGTCGACGTACCCAGCGTGAGCTTCGTCGTGCCTCCGCCCGGTCCTGCGACCGCGTATGTCCCGCCGACCTCCCCCGCGCCGGTTTCGCCGGCCCATGCGCCGGCGGTCCGCCTCGGCTGGCGCCTGCTTTCTCGTCTCCGCGAAGAGCGCGCCGTCTTCGAGACCCCGATCGGACTCGCCGTCCTCGATCTGGGCGCCGCGCACCAGCGCGTGCTTTACGAGTCCATCCTCGCGCAGTTCACCACGCAGAAGCCGGTGAGTCAGCCGCTCCTCGTGCCCTTGAGCATCGAACTCGAACCGTTGCCCGCCGCGGTGCTGAAGGAACGCCTGCCTCTGCTGGCATCCACCGGTTTCGACTTCGAGGAATACGGCCGCAACTTCTGGCGCATCCAAGCGCTGCCGGCGTGGCTCGAGCCGGAGCAGGCCTTGGCCTTCGTGCGTGACCTGCTCGCTGAGATGGCGCGCCGCGAAGGTGACTTCGGTCGCCCCTCGCTGGCCTATGACGCCCTCGCCAAACTCGCCGTGAACAAGGCCCGCCGGAAGGGCGACAGCCTCTCGGATGCCGAACTGATGGAGCTCGTGCAGGCCTTGTTCCGCACCGCCCAGCCGGGCACGTGCCCGCGCGGTCGCCGGACCTATGTCGAGTGGACGGACGCCGACCTGACCCGCCGCTTCGGCTGATCAACGGCGTCCCTTGGGGCGCTTCGGCGTCGCCGGCTTGCCGGTGCGCAGGGCTTCGATCTGGTCGCGCAGGGTGGCCGCGCGCTCGAACTGCAGTTCGTCCGCCGCTGCCAACATCTCGGCCTCCATGTCGGCCAGCACGTGCGCGATGTCACGGTCGTCGGTGCCTTCGGCCACCGCCAGCGCCTCGTCGGCTTCCAGGTCCACGAGGCTCTCCTCGATCTTACGCTGGGTGCTCTTCGGCGTGATGCCGTACTTCGTGTTATGGGCCTCTTGGCGCTTACGGCGGTCGCCGCAGATCGTGAGGGCGCGCGTGAGGGACTTCGTCATCACGTCGGCGTAAAGCAGCACCTTGCCTTCGAGGTGACGGGCCGCGCGGCCGGAGGTCTGGATGAGGCTCGTCTCGCTGCGGAGGAAGCCTTCCTTGTCCGCATCGAGGATACCGACGAGCGCGACTTCCGGCAGGTCGAGCCCTTCGCGGAGGAGATTGACGCCCACCAGGACGTCGAAGTGGCCCGCACGCAGGCGGCGGAGGATCTCGACGCGCTCGATCGCATCGATGTCGGAGTGCAGGTATTCGACCTTCAGGCCGCTGTCCCGCATGAAGTTGGCGAGGTCCTCGGACATCCGCTTCGTGAGCGTCGTCACGAGCGTGCGGTAACCGCGGGCGGCGACGGCCTTGGCTTCGCCGATGATGTCCTCGACCTGGCCGGCGATCGGGCGGACTTCCATGATCGGGTCGAGCAGGCCCGTCGGTCGGATGACCTGTTCGGCGATGACGGACGAGACCTTGTACTCGTGGGGCGCCGGGGTGGCGGAGACGTAGACCACCTGGTCGACGAGTTCGTCGAATTCTTCCGGACGCAGCGGGCGGTTCTCCAGGGCGGAGGGCAGTCGGAAGCCGAATTCGACGAGGCGCTCCTTACGGGCGCGGTCACCGTGGTACATCCCGCCGATCTGCGAGACCGAGACGTGGCTTTCGTCGATGAAGACCAGTTTGTCCTTCGGGAAGAAGTCCAGGAGGCAGTGCGGGCGCTCGCCGGGGCGGCGGCCCGACATATGCATCGAGTAGTTCTCGATGCCCGGGCAGAAGCCCGTCTCGCGGAGCATCTCGAGGTCGTGTTCGACGCGCATGCGGATGCGCTGGGCTTCCACGAGGCGGTTCGTCTTCTCGAAGTGGGCCACGCGCTCCTCGAGTTCGGCGCGGATCGCGTCGCCGGCGGCTTTTACGCGGCCCGGGGCCATGACGTATTGGTTGGCCGGATAGAGGTCGAATTTATCGAGCTGCTTGCCCGGCTTCACGCTGACCGGGTCGAGTTCCCGGATGGCTTCGAGCGTGTCCCCCCAGAATTCCAGGCGCACGGCGGATTCCATGTAGGCCGGCCAGACGTCGATCGTCTCGCCGCGGGCGCGGAAGTTGCAGCGCTCCAGGATGGCGTCGTTACGGACGTATTGGTTGGCCACCAGCTTCGCGAGGAGCTCGTCCCGGCGCAGGGTCATGCCCGTCTTGAGGGCGATCATCGCGGCCAGGAAGTCTTCGGGCGAGCCGAGGCCGTAGATGCAGGACACCGAGGCGATCACGATCACGTCCCGGCGGGAGAGCAGGGCGCTGCTGGCGCTGATGCGCAGGCGTTCGATGTCCTCGTTGATCGCCGAATCCTTCTCGATGAACGTGTCCGTCGCCGGCACGTAGGCCTCCGGCTGGTAGTAGTCGTAATAGCTGACGAAGTATTCGACCGCGTTCTCGGGGAAGAAGTTCTTGAACTCCGAGTAAAGCTGGGCGGCCAGCGTCTTGTTGTGCGAGATGATCAGCGCCGGGCGTTGTTGCTGGACGATCAGGTTCGCCATCGTGAACGTCTTGCCCGAGCCCGTGACGCCGAGGAGCGTCTGGCGGCCGTTACCGGCACGGAGGGAGGCATCGAGCGCGGCGATCGCGGTCGGCTGGTCGCCCATCGGGCGGTAGTCGGATTTGAGGCGGAATTCCATCTCAGCCCAGGCGCCC
The DNA here is from genome assembly GCA_039797095.1 of Verrucomicrobiota bacterium. Taxonomy (GTDB): domain Bacteria; phylum Verrucomicrobiota; class Verrucomicrobiia; order Opitutales; family UBA953; genus UBA953. The sequence continues at coordinate 37 of JBDKIN010000017.1, read as the reverse complement.
GCGGGCGAGCCACTGCGGGTCGACTTCGGAGAGGTCC
>JBDKIN010000016.1:0-5405 GCA_039797095.1 Verrucomicrobiota bacterium | reverse complement strand
TTGGCGTTCTCGCCGGTGCTGTCGGCCCACTTGCCTTCGCCGGCGGTGGTGAGCTTGACGCGGAGGCCGATGTGGGGCTGCACGCCCATGCGGCGGGCGATGCGGATGATGGCGTCGATCTCGGAGAGCTGTTCGACGACGATGATGGTCTGCTTGCCGAGGCGGCGGCCCATGAGGGCGAGCTCGATGTATTCCTCGTCCTTGTAACCGTTGCAGATGAGCAGGGCCTTGCGGTTCTCGAGGAGCGCGAGGGCGATGATCAGCTCGGGCTTCGAGCCGGCTTCGAGGCCGAAGTCATATTCTTCGCCGGCGTCGAGGATCTCTTCGACGACTTCGCGGAGCTGGTTGACCTTGATCGGGAAGACGCCGCGGTAGCGACCGTCGTAGTCCTCTTCCTTGATGGCGCTGCGGAAGGCCTCGTTGATCTGCGTCACGCGGTTGCGGAGCAGGTCCTGGACGCGGATCGTCAGCGGGGGCTTCAGCCCGGACGCTTCGACCTCCTTCACGATGTCCGTGATGCGGATCTTGCGGTGGTCTCCCTTCGGGTGCACGCAGAGGTGCCCTTGGGGGTCCACGGAGAAGTTGTTACCTCCCCATCGTTTGAAGCCGTAATACTCTTCGGCGTCTTTGGTCGTCCAGGGCTGCGGTTTGCTCACGTCGGTAGGGAGGTGGACTTTTTATCCTGCGGGGGGAAGCGCAAGGGGAAATCTCACCCTGCCGGACGGCTTCCGGCTCGCCACGGCCGCATCGGCGACTTGTCTCGTGTCATGTCCGCCGAACCCGTCATCCGAGCGACGATCGCGTTACGGAAGGCCTTGGCCGGACGTTCGTTTCCCGCGCCGGCGGATTTCGTCTACCAGCCGCTGGACTACGCCTGGGCCTCGCACGAGGCCTACCTGCGTCGCTATGCGGCTTCTGGACCGAAGAAGGTGCTCTTCTTGGGCATGAACCCCGGTCCTTTCGGCATGGCCCAGACCGGCGTACCGTTCGGGGAGATCGCCGCCGTCCGGGACTGGATGGGGCTCGAGATGCCGGTCGGGCGTCCGGAGAAAGAGCACCCGGGCAAGAAGGTGACCGGTTTCGCCTGTCACCGTTCGGAGGTCAGCGGCCGACGTCTTTGGGGGCTCTTCCAGGAACGCTTCGGCAAGGCCGAGTCCTTCTTCGCCGATCACCTCGTCCATAACTATTGCCCGCTGCTATTCCTCGAGAACACCAAGCAAGGTCGTAACGTCATCCCCGAGGAGCTGCCGGCGGAGGTCATGGCGCCGGTGAACAAGGAATGCGACAAGCTCCTGCGCGTGATGGTCGAGACGCTTGGCGTCGGTACGGTCGTCGGCGTCGGTGGCTACGCCGAGACGCGCGCCCGTGAAGCCTTGGACGGACTCCTCGTGAAATACGCCAAGGTGCCGCACCCGAGTCCGGCTAATCCCGTCGCCAACCGCGGATGGTCGGAGGCGGCGACGAAGGCGTTGGTCGAGCAGGGGGTCTGGTCCTGATGGGTCTCATCGAAGAGATCCTCGTCCGGCCGAAGCTCCGCCAGAAGCTTTGGGCCTGGTGGTATCCGTTCTTCACGCGTCGGGTGCGCGATCAGGGCATCGATTTCCTGAATTATGCGTTCGAGGACACCGAGGCTCCTCGGCTCGCGCTCGCCGAAGCGGATGAGCCTAACCGTCCGAATATCCAGCTTTACGAGCATGTCCGCGGGGGCGTCGATCTGAAGGGCCTGCGCGTGCTGGAGGTCAGCTGCGGTCATGGCGGTGGCGCGTCCTTTTTCGCGCGGACTTACGCTCCAGCCGACTATGTCGGCTTGGATCTTAATCCCGAGGCCATCCGTCATTGTCAGGCCAGGCATAAGGTCGCCGGGTTGGCGTTTCAGGTAGGCGATGCGCAAAAACTTCCTTTCGCCGACGCATCCTTCGACGTCGTGATGAACGTCGAAGCCTCGCACTGTTATCCTGATTTCCCCGGATTCGTCGACGAGGTCGCCCGCGTCCTGAAGCCCGGCGGACGATTCTGCCATGCCGATCTCCGCTATCGAAGCGGCGTGGAGGAGTGGGTGGCCGCCTTGGCGAAGCACCCGCAGCTGCGCCTCGACGAGATGCGGTTGATCAATCCCGAGGTCATCCGTGGCATGGAATTGAACACGCCACGTTATGAATCCATGGTGCGTAAGGCTCTCCCGAAATTCCTGCATAAGCTAGCGCTTGATTTCGCCGGAGTCAAGGGGTCGCGCCTGCACCGCGATGCCGGGAGCGGTGAGATGAGTTACCGTTCGTTCAGGCTGACCAAGAAGGCCTGAGTTTATTTCGGCTCCAGGATCAGGAGTCGTCCCGGCGTGCTGAGGCCTGCGCCGAGCGTCGTGCCACGCGTGTATTCCGCGATGAGCAGGCGATGGCCGGAGAGTTTCACCAAGGCGATCGGGCGTCCCAGAGGGCTGATCAGTTCGTGGGTCTCGGCGGTACCGGCCGCAAAGTCCAACTTCAGGCGCAGGAGATCGTAGCCTCCGGACTGGGAGATCAGGTTGCCGAACCGGGCGACGATGAACTGTCCGCCGAGAGGTGCCGGCCAGTCGGCTTCGAGTTCGACGATCGCGCAGGGGCAGGAGTGGGGCGTGAAGGTGGAGGTCGGTCCGTCGGCGCCCAGGGCGGCCGGGCCGAGGTTGCGGAACGGGCGGGTGATCTTCAGGCCTTGAGGCGTGGCTGGCGTATGCGGGTAGGCTGGCTTGTCCCAGTCGGAGAACTGGTAGGGAAAGCCGAAGTGGCCGCCCGGCGACAGCACGTTGAGTTCTTCCGGGGCGTCGGCGTCGGGACCGTTTTCGACCCCGAGCAGGCGGCCGGCGCGATCCCACGTGAAGTGATAGGTGTTACGCAGGCCGCGGGCGAAGACCTCGATCTGCGGCGACGCGGCTTCCGGGTCGAGACGCCAGAGCGTGGCGGTCGTCGGCACTTCGCCGCCTTTGAAGTAGAGGTCGGACTGGCCCGCTTCATTGCCGTCGGTCCGCGCGCCGTTACTGACGTAAAGGAAGCCATCGGGGCCTTCGGCGATATGAGAAGCGCCGTGATTATAGGGGCCGACGCCGAACGGATAAGAAGTGCGCAGCCAGGGCGAAGGCTTGGACCAGCCGCCATGTCCGTCGGATTGGGCGCGGAAGATGGTCACCTCATTAGCGACGGGCTGCGTCTGTTTGTTGCACTGGTTCGAAACCACGTAGAGCCGGCCTTTGCGGTCGACGCCGAGGCCGAGGCAGGCCGGGCCGCCCAGTTTCTCGTCCAGATAGTCCTTTCCGGCGAAGAGCAACGTCGGCGCGGAAGCCACTTGGTCCCAGCGCCAGACGTCGCCGTTGGCGGCGAGCATCAGGATGTGGCGTCCGTCGGGAGCGGCGATGATCCTGGTCGGATTGAAGGCGAGGGGAAGGGCGACGCGCAGCGACCAGCCGGGAGGCGCGGCGGGGAGCGTCTGGGGGCACATCGACTCGACCAGTTGCTCGAAAGTCGGGTAGCGGGTGCGAGCCCGGACCGTTTTGATTTCCTCGAGGCTGGTCTTCGGAAGGTCGTTACCCCAGGACGTGAAGATGAAGTCGAACAGCTCGACCATCTGAGCGTCCTTCAAGGCGACGGAGGGCATCTGGCCGTGGTAGGTCTGCCCGTTGACCGTCAGAGCACCCTGCAGGCCTTCCATGGGGGCGCGGAGGGCCTGTTCGCGGTGGGTCCGGAGGAAGTCCGCCCCGGCGAGAGGGGGAAAGACGCCGGGAATCCCTTTGCCTTCGGGCCCATGGCAGGCCGAGCACTGGATACGATAGAGATCCGCACCCGCCGCCGTGAGCGCCAGAGGGGCCAGCAGGCCGAGGAGGAGGGGGAGCAGCCGCCGCATGGGAATGATTGAGGTGCATAATTCCTTCCTGTCGAGCCTCTGACGGATTGCGTGGAACAGTCCGATGCTCAGGGTGTTCCATAACCCCATGAAGACCCTGCTGACGCTCTGCCTGGCCCTGACGGCGAACCTCGTCGCCGCTGACCGACCCAACATCCTGTTCATCCTCACCGATGACCAAGGCTACGGCGACATCGGCGCCCATGGGAATCCGATCCTCAAGACCCCGAACCTCGACAAACTCCGGTCGGAGAGCGTCCGCTTCACCGACTTCCAAGTCTCGCCGACCTGCGCCCCGACGCGAAGCGCCTTGCTCACCGGTCGCCACGAATTCAAGAACGGCGTCACGCATACCATCTTGGAGCGCGAGCGGATGGCCTTAGGCGCCGCTACATTGACCGAGCAGCTGCAGAAGGCCGGCTATCGCACGGGCATCTTCGGCAAGTGGCACCTCGGCGACGAAGCCGAATACCAGCCGAACAAGCGCGGCTTCGACGAGGTCTACATCCATGGCGCCGGCGGCATCGGCCAGACCTATCCGGGCAGCTGCGGGGATGTCCCGAGGAATTCTTATTACGGCCCGACGATTCTCCATAACGGTAAGTTCGTGAAGACCGAGGGCTATTGCACCGACATGTTCTTCGCCCAGGCCACGAAATGGATCGAGGGCGAAGCCGCGGCCAAGCGACCCTTCTACGCCTACATCGCGACGAACGCACCGCACTCGCCTTACAACGCCAAGCCCGAGGACGCCGCCCTTTACGAAGGCAAGGGTCTGGGCAAGGACACCGAGAACTTCTTCGGCATGCTGCACAACATCGACCAGAACGTCGGGAAGATCCTGGCCAGGCTCGAGGAAATCGGCGTCGCCAAGGACACCCTCGTCGTCTTCATGAACGACAACGGCGGCACCGCAGGCGTGAAGGTCTTCAATGCCGGCATGCGCGCTACCAAGGGCACCCCGTACATGGGCGGCATCCGGGCGAACTCTTTCTGGCGACTGCCGGGACGATTCCAGCCCATGGACGTCAAAGCGCTCGCCGCGCATCTCGACTTCGCGCCGACGCTCCTCGAGTTGACGGGCGCGGAGGCCTCGCCGCAGATGAAGGCCCAGCTTGAAGGCCGCAGCCTCATGCCGCTTCTGACCGCCAAGGAAGGGCAGAACATCGCTTGGCCGGATCGCACGCTCTTCACTCACGTAGGCCGCTGGGGCAACATGGCGAAGGGCGTCGACCCGGAGGTCGGCAAGTATGCCCAGACCAGCGTGCGGACCGCGCGCTGGCATCTCGTGTCAGCCGGCCCCGCGGCGGCCGCCAAGGGTAAGGGCAAGGCCGCCAAGAAGGCTCCGGCGACGACGACCGAAATCAAGCCGGCCCCGGCCAACTGGCAGCTCTTCGATCTCAGCGTCGACTATGGCGAGACCACGGACGTCGCTGCGCAGCATCCCGAGGTCGTCAAGGACCTCATCGCCCGTCACGACGCCTGGTGGAAGGAGTGCCGCCCGCTGATGGTGAACGAGAACGTCGAAGGGCCGG
>JBDKIN010000015.1:0-6745 GCA_039797095.1 Verrucomicrobiota bacterium | reverse complement strand
GCCCGCGGGGCGGCCTACCACGCGCTGCTGCTCCATCTCTATGGCCGGAGCCTCCTCACGCCGGTCTCCAGCGACTCGCTCAGCCTGCAGACCGACCGCGGCTTGCATGAGATCGTCCCGCGCGGTCAGCCTCTGCCGGTCGCCGGTGATTTCCGTCCTTCGGGCACCCATCGTATCGTGGCCCCGGGCGGTCCGATCCGCATCACCTTCTGGGCCGGCGCGGGCGTCGAGGCGCGTCCGGTCTTCACGGGCGTCACTCAACCCGTCGACGCCGGCATGCCGCTGACGCTTTCGTTCGACCTCGACGCGAACCAGCACTTCACGTTCGGCGTCACTCCCGCCGAAGGCGGCGAGACGTTCGCCGGCAAGATCGAGTCCCCGCTCCACAACGTGGTCAACCCCGGCAAAGACCGGGAGATGATCCTGCGCATCGAGCGTGCCGTCCGTTCCGGCGAATACCCGCCGGAGACCATCCCGGCCCGCATGCTGGAACTGGCCCAGCTGCACAGCAAGGTGGGCATGCACGACAAGTCCGCGGCGCTGCTGAAACGTCTGATCCGTCAGCAGCCGGAGTATCGGCAGAGCGCCCTGGTCCATCTGGCCAATGTCTACGGCCGTAAAGGCGACGCCTTCCGCCAAGAGAAGTGCTTCCTCGACGCGGTCCTGGCCGGCAGCGCGATGGCCTTGCTCAACCTGGCGAATCTTTACTCGCGCAAGGGACGCTGGGAGGAAGCCGAGGAGATGTGCCGCCGCTTCGAAGCCGAAGAGCCCAGCGCGATCGGCATGGTGCTCCTCGCCCGCTGCCTCCGCGCCCAAGGTCGTAATGACGAAGCGACCGAGGCGCTCTTCGACGCTTTCAATCGGTTCGGCTCCGACCTGGCCTCTTTCGACGACACGACTTTCTCCTGGTATCAGGCCGCCGCGACGATGTCCGCCGACCCGGTCCATCGCCGCCTGGCCGCCGCAGAGGAGGCCCGACGCAAGGCCGGCCCGCTGCGTCCCGACGAGGACGACGGCCACCTGCCACGTCTGGAATCCGACCCGCGATGACCTGGCTGCCCCCGCCCGACCGGCTGACGCCAGCGCAGACCGCCTGCGTCGAGGCGCCCACCGACAAGCCTCTCATCCTTCGAGGCGGCCCGGGCTCAGGTAAGACCGTCGTGCTGCTGCATCGCGCCCGCCGGCTCGGCCTGACCACGGGGCGACCTGAGAGGGTCGCGACCTTGGTCTACACGAACGTTCTCCGTGACTTCATCCGCTCGGCGACGGATGAACTGAAGCTGCCGGCCGAACAGGTGCTGACCTTCGACCACTGGTGCCGGCTTCGCCATGTCGAACTGATCGGACCGCCGCCGACGAGCGCCCAAGGGCATCCCGACTTCACCCGCATCCGTCAGCAGCTCCTGGCTCACCTGCAAAGCCGCGCCGTTCCCCCGGCGCTCGACGCGGCGCTGGTCGACGAGGGGCAAGATCTCGACGAAGACTGCTTCGCGATCCTGCGTCTGTCCGCCCGCCACGTGACGGTCGCCTACGACCTCAAGCAATCCCTCTACCACGAACCGGAGGCCCGCGAACTGCTCCGGGCGCTCGGCCCGGGCCGCCGCGAAGAAGACCTCCGCGCGACCTACCGGGCCTGCCCCTACGTCGTCGACCTGGCCTGCGAGTTCATCGCGGACGAAGAAGAGCGTGCGGCCTTCCGGCTCAACGTGGCGACGCTCCAGACCGAACGGCAGACGCCCCTGCTCTACCTGGCCGCCGACGAAGCCGATGAACGTCGCCGCCTCGTGGAGATCCTTCGGGAGCGACTGCTCCGCAACGACCGCGTGGCGATTCTCTTCCCGACCTTCGCCCAGGTCGGTCTCTTCGCCGACTTCCTGCGCGCCCAAGGCATCATGGCCGACCAGCAGACGCAGACCGACACGCAAGGACGTCGCCCGGTCCTGGATTTCAGCTCCGGTCGTCCGGCCGTGCTGACCTACCATAGCGCCAAGGGCCTGACCTTCGATTCGGTGCTGATGCCCGGCGTGACGAGATCCGCCATCCGTGCCCGCCATTCTTCCGTGCGCCGCATGCTCTTCGTGGCGGTGACCCGCGCGACACACTGGGTCTACCTCAGCTCTCTGGAAAAAAGCGTCAACCCTTCCGTACTGGAGGCGACGCACGCCCTGCGTGGCCGCCAACGCGCCACGATCCAGACGAAGGCGGACCTACCCCGCCAGCCCCTCCCCCCGCCCTTACCCAAGCCGGGCGATTGGACGGATATCTAAAAAGAGGACGGATGACAGATGGCTGCATCGATGACTGGATCGATGGCCTTATCGGCGAACCCGACCTAAAAAATTTGATTCGACTAGGAATCAGTCTCCGACCTGCAAGGCGTCGGTGAAGAATGCGAGGCCAAGGACCAGGCCGGTCAGCACGTCGCTCAGGCTGCCCAGCAAAGACAGGATGCCCGGCTCGACGGTGGGGCTGAACAGCAGCTGGATCGAAAAGACGGCGATGACCCCAGCCATCAGCCAGGCCGCCCAGCGCTGATAGCAGAACAGGCCGACCATGCTGACGAAGAACAGGAACAGGCCGGCTCCCCAGAAAAGCAGGCCGATGATGTCCGCGATGCCGATTTCGCCCGAGTTCTCCTGCTTCACCCAGTCAGCCAAAGCCTCGGGCAACAGCTTATCCGCCACGAAGGCGATGCCGATGGAAAGGACGATGAGTCCGAACAGGGCGACCAACAGAAAGCGAAGAATCAGACGGGCCTTGGATTTATCCATATTCCCATTTTCAGCCCATCCCTGCCTTCCGCAACGCGAAAGCCATGCCTATGCCTCGCGCTTCCTGCCCCTACCCCTACCCCCTAACCTTCGCGCAACGCGCGACATCACTCCACCACCAAGACGCCGCGCATGAGCTGCGCATGACCCGGGAAGGAACAGAGGTAAGGATAACGCCCTGGCTCCTTGGGCGCGGTGAAATAAATGGTGCTGCTCTTGCCGGGATCGAGCAACCGGGTGTGCGCGATGACATCAGGAGAGTCAGGGACGTAGTGACGGTCGGCACCGTCCGGCATCGAGACCATCAAGGCCGCGGCGGCGCCGACCTTCTCCTCCGCGCCGGGGCGGACGAGCACCCAATTGTGCGGCATGACGTCCGGATTCTCAAAGGTGAGCGCGACCGCCTGACCGGCCTTCGCACGGAGTTCCTTTTGCAAGTAATTCAAGGCGTTGCCGGCCTGGAGCTTGAGGATGACCGGGTCGGGTCCGCACAGCTCGGTCTCCCATCGTACGGCCCGTGCCCCTTGGCTGGCCACGGCGGCATGACCATGCGCCTGTTTGGCAATGGGTTGGTAGCCTTTGAAGTCCTTGAAGGGTTCGCCGAGCGCATGGGCGGAAAGGAAGAGCGCCGTGGTCGCGCCGCCCCCAAGCTCCACCTGCAAGTGCACCTGACTGGAAACGGTGAGCTGCGGGATTTCCAGGAAGAGCTGACGTCCGCCTTCCATGAGATGCGCCGAAGCTACTTTGAGCACGTCATGCCCGGCGACGGAAGGATGCCTGACGGAATACTCAGGCGAGCCGTAGGCACGGCCATATAGGTAGTTCCAAGCCTGCGCGAAGTGTCGGCCCGCTTGCCCGGCATCGGCGCCCAAGGGAGTATCGAATCGTAATAGCAAGCCGTTATCGCGGACTTCGTGTCCGACGAGCACAGGAGCTCCGCCTACATGACGTATCCGCTGGAGGCTGCCATCGTCCGGGGTGTAACTTCCCCACCCTTGCATGCCGCTGACGTAAAGGTGTCCGTCCTTTCGGTTGAAACGGAGGTGCTGGGCGCCCGAACGCATGGCACCGCTGATCCGCTGAGCCGCCCCTTGCCATACGCCGGCGACCTTCTGCCGGCTGACGACCCAGACGCTGCCGGTCCCGAAGGACGCATGCAGCAGATTGCCCTGCCCGCTCAGCTTCGGCCAGGCATCGTCTCCGAGATAAACCTGACCGGAGCTGGAGTTGTCCTCACCCCGCGGCAACTGAAGCAACGGTACGGTCGGCGCCTTGCCCTCCCGCGGACCTCCTCCGCCGAAATGGGCGCCTTCATTGAATCCGACCTCGATCTCGCAGATCGCCGAGGCGGGTGTCCAGTCCCCTTCCTGGATGCTGCTGCTGACGAATCGTCCCGCCGCGTCGACGCCGATTCCGTTAGGGTTACGCAGACCGGTCGCCAAGACCTCCACCTTGTCCGGCGGGGTTAGCCTGAGCACGCCCTGCTTGCCCGAGGCGGTATAGAAACGGCCCTGACTATCCCTATCCAATCCGACGATGAAGTCGTGGCCGCCCGGCGATGTCTCATAGGCGGACACGACATTCTCATAATAGTCGGCCTCGCGGTCGCCGTTGAGATCATGCAGCCGGGTGATCTGGTCACGTCCCAGCACCAAGACCTTGCCGTCCACGACCTTGAGTCCCAGCGGCTGGTGGAGGCCGGTGGCATAGCGCTTCCAGGTAACCTGGCGCAGGCCGGCGTCCAATCCGCCGACCAACCAGACCTCTCCGGTCATGGTACAGGCGGCCGCGGACCCGTCTTCGAAGAAATCGAGGCCGCTGAGGAAGAACAACGTGCCATATGGATTATCAAAAGGAACTCGGATGGTATCCACGGCGAATGGCTTGCGGTCGCCGACGGTTCCCTGGGTCTCCAGCTCACGCGTCCAACGGGCCGGCCCTCCGTGGGTCAGCGACTGAAGTTTGGCCTCATCCTCCTCCCATGCGGAGATCAGCCGACGCTTCCCATCGCGCTGGTAAGCGAAGACGACTTCATCCCCGTGACGATAGAGCCCGAGATAACGGTCGTCCGGCCTCGCCGCCACCGGCTTCTTGGCGAGGGTGACCTTGCCCGCGATGGCGGGACCGGAAGCCATGCCGTGACGAGCCTCGCTGAGCTTGACGAAGCCGCCCTCCCATCGGAGCGGGAACGATAGACTGACGGGATCGAAGCAGGCGGCTTCGTCGCCCTTCTTCACGGCGATGCCTTTCGTCACCATCACGGCGCCGCTGCGGAGTACGCCGCTGAATAGGACGCCTTTGTCCGAGAGATTCCAGCGACCATCCTTCCACGTGACGGCATCGTTCTGATTCCCCCAGTGCCCCTGCCTGCCGCCGTCCAAGCCAGGATAGCCGGGAATGAGCGTCACGTCCTTGCCTCGGAAAGCCGCGGCCTGCTTGGCGTAGAAATCAAAGATGCGGTCACGGTTGACGGGGTGATCCGCAAAGACGTCGTCCGAAGGGTCCAAGGGCGCCCTCGCAGGCTCATACGCAGGCATGGCCGGGGCCGGCGGCGGGACGTGGACCGCCCCGAGTTCATCGAACGACCAAAGCGCGATGGTGTTATCCATGCGCGCCCGCGGCCCTTCGACCTTACGCGGCTTCATGACTCCACGGGAGATGCGCACGTCGTCGATAGACCCATCGCAACCAAGGGTGCCTTCGACCAATCGACCGATGGCGACCTTCTCCGGCATCGGACCCGAAGCGGCGACCGGCGGCTTGCGGGAGAGCACTTCGCGACCGTCGACCCATAGCGTCACGGCTTCATCGCTGAAACTGACGAGCAGGTCATGCCATTTTCCGTCCGTGATATCGACCTGACTCTGATACTCGCCGCCGCGACCAGGAAGATAGACGCTGAAACGTCCGGTGCCGGCATAACTGTAGATCTCCCAATGACGCGGATTGGCCTTAGGTCCGCCCGCCGCCAGGATGTTGAAGCGTTGTTTGCTCTCCAGCTTGCACCTTAGCTCGACGGTGAAGGGCCAGCGGAAGAAGTCCTCCGACGCCGGGTGCAGCTGACCACCGCGCAAAGCCTTGCCGAACTCAGAAGCCAAGGAAGGCACTCCTCCCGTCGTCGTGGCTTGAACAGGCATCATCGGCGCCGCCTGAAAGGCATAAGTCCGATACTTAGGCTTAGGGCCTGGCGGCAGGTCATCCAACTGCGGCACGAGGTGACGAAGTCCGTCCAGGTTATCCAGCAGGCGCCCTTCGGCGTCCTCCATGGTGTGATTAAGCACGCCGACCGGCCCCGCATATCCGCTGGCCCGCACCTGACGGAGCACCTTGAGATCCTCCGAGCCGGCGCCGATGGGGAGGATCTTGCGTCCCTTCGTGTCACCGGCGACGTCCATGCCGTTGAGATTAAGGCAGAGCAGATGCGGAAGCATCCGTTTCAAGGCATCATCCAGACGGGCGAGGTGCCCATGTCCGTGATGAAGGTTGTAGACGATGCCGACGTTCGTGACGGCGTCGTGCTTCTGCAGGTATTCGCAGATAGCGACCATGTTCTCCGGCTCGCCCGACCATCCGCCGTGATTATAGATCGCGACCTTGCTGCCGATCTTCGCGGCCTTGGCGATCACGGGCAAAAGTCCCTCGGCGGCGTTCTTCACCTTGGCTTCCTGCGTATCGCCCTTGTTACCGGCCATCACCCAGATCTGCGGATGCAGCCGGTGCTTCTCGAAAAGAGCGAAGGCCTGATCATGCGTCGACCAGAAGGCGAAGAACTCGATGCCGTGCTTCTTATAGGCGAGGATCTCGGCCTCGAACTCGGCGACATGCTCCTGCCGCCAGTCGTAGGCGACCTTGGTCAGTCCCATCTTCGCCACCATCGCGGCCCGCTGCTCTGGGGTGCGCTTCTGGTTGTCGAAGGGTACGATGCACCAGGCCGCCAGGTTCTTCAGTTCATACAGCGGCTCCGCCGCCGGCAG
>JBDKIN010000014.1:0-3101 GCA_039797095.1 Verrucomicrobiota bacterium | reverse complement strand
GCAGCTCCCCCCGGCTGGGAAGGCCTAACCACCCCGCCCACCCCTCTTTCAACCCACTTTAGGCCTAAAACCCCTCGCCCAGCCTTACCGGCATCGATTTGCCAGCCCTAGCCGCAGCCCTGACCCAAGCCCAGATTTGGCCCTACCCCCAATCACCCGACAATTCCCCTTGCCAACCCCCCTCCAGTCCGTTTGCTCCGACCTTCCGACAGCCATGAAGGCCACATTTATCACCTCCGGTCGCCAATTCACCGTCACTCAGGGCGACATCCTCATCGTCAACCAGTACCCTGGTAAGAACGAAGGCGACGTCCTCACGTTCGACCAGGTCCTCCTGGTCGGCGAAGGCGCCTCCGCCAAGATCGGCACTCCGACCGTCGCCGGCGCGAAGGTCACCGCCAAGATCCTTGAGAACAAGCGCGGCGAGAAGATCGACATCTTCAAGCACCGCCGCCGCAAGGGCTACTACCGCCGTCGCGGCCACCGCCAGGAACTGTCGGTGATCAAGGTCGAGTCCATCTCTGCTTAACCCTTAACGTCCTCCCACCATGGCAACAAAGAAAGGCGGCGGCACTTCCTCCAACGGCCGCGACTCCACCTCCAAGCGCCTCGGCGTGAAGCTTTACAGCGGCGAATTCGCCACCGCCGGCTCGATCCTCATCCGCCAGCGCGGCACCCGCATGAACGCGGGCCGCAACGTCGGCATGGGCCGCGACCACACCCTCTTCGCCAAGGCCGATGGTCTGGTGAAGTGGGACGCCGAGCACCGCAAGGTTGAGATCGTTCCGACGGCCTCCACCGCCTGCGCGATCAAGTAAGCTGCCCGTCAGCCCTCCGAGAAGCCGGCCATCAGGTCGGCTTCTTTGTTTTACGGACCACGCGACGACGCTCCGCTCCCCCGGGCGCATCCCGGGCTTGGCGGGGTCCGTCCGTCGCAGCCTAGCGGGCGCGACGACGCAGGAGCTCCAAGGTCGACTGGAAGATCGATCGCGTGGAATCGGCGTACACGGGGTCGTGCACGACGTAGTCGCAGACACGTTCGATCGCCTGAGGATACGTCCCGCAGCCGCGTAGTTCGCACGCGAGCAGCTGGAGTTTCTCAAGCGACAGATGCATGACGTCGGCCTTGGTCTCTTCGCAGAAACCGTATTCCGGATCTTCTTCGGCCTCCCGACTAGGGGTGATGGTATGGGTGAGGTGCATTGGGGTGCGTCCTCAAGGGTATCCCCGGGCGGCACGCCGCAAGGCCGGCGAAGTTAAGAAACGCCGTCTGCGGCGTGCCAACGAGGTGACGACTCAGGCGTCCACGTCCGTCTGGGCGGAGCGGCGGAACTTCCAGCCCATGACCAGCGAGACGAGGACGAGTCCGGTCGCCAAGGCGATCCAGATGCCCGCGGCGCCCAGGTCCCACCGCCCGACGGGCAGGCCGAACAGTCGGAATCCAGCCGGGAAAGCCAGCGCCAGCGCCAGAGGCAGGCAGAAGAGCCAGTAGACGATGAAGACGCTCCACGAAGCCCACGCGGCCCGGTTGACCGAGCGGAGCAGGTAGGCCGCCACGACCTGCACGCCGTCGAAGGGCGCCCAGATGGCCGCGAAGATCAGCAGGCTCGAGGCGAGCGCAGCGGTCTCAGTCCCGGCTACGCCATAGGTTTCCATGAGCAACGGCCGTAGGAGGATCATGGCGAGGCCGTAAGCGCCCATCATGACGCCGCCGAGGATCATCGCGCCCAAGCCGACGGCCTGCACCTTGCGCGGATCCTTGGCCCCATAGGCTTCGCCGACCCGGATACCGGCGGCGATGCCGAGCCCGAGCGGCAACATGAAGGCGGCGGACGCGGTGCTGATGGCGACCTGGTGCGCGGCCTGCGCGGTGGCGTTGATCCAACCAGCCATGACGGGCACGACCGCGAAGATGCCGACTTCGCTGAGGCTGTGCAGTCCCGCCGGCCAGCCAGTGGCGAGCAAGCGGCGGAAGACGGCGAGCTGGAGACCATCGCCCCAGCGGACTTCGCCGCGTCCGGGCGTACACCAGAGACCGACGAGCATCAGGATACGCGAGACGAGCGTGGCCCAGCCGGCGCCGGCCAGGCCGAGCGGCGGGAAGCCCCAATGGCCGAACATCCAGAGCCAGTTGAAGAAGACGTTGGCGAGGATGCCCGCGGCCAACCAGGCCAGCGAGATCCACGGCTGATGCTGCGAATCGCGATGCCCGCGCAAAGCATGGAAGGCCAGGCCGGGCACCATCGCCCAGGCCATGATGACGAAGAAGTCGTGCGTCTCGGCGGTGACCTCCGGCGACGAACCGAGCAGCGGCAGGAACTGCGCGGCGGCGTGCGTGAGCGCAGCGGTGACCACCCCGATGGCGAGGGCGAGCACCATGCCGTGCCGCAGGATCGCCGGGGCGGATTCCTCGACGCCGGCGCCGTTATCCTGCGACTGATAGACGGCGATGGCCCCGACCACCCCGATGCCGAAGACGTAAGGGATGTAGTTGAGGTTCGAAGCCAGGGCCGACGCGGCGAGCGCGGTCTCCCCGAGGTGACCTGCCATGGCTACGTCCACGACGAACATCAGGCCGTAACCGAGCATGCCGAGCATGATCGGGATGGCGAGCTTCAGCGTGGGTCCGATTTCCGAACGGATGGTAGGAACGGTGGCCAAGGCTCCCAAGAGGAGCCGAACGCCCCGCCGAGGCGAGTCAGTTCTTCGGCCGGCGGTTCAGCGTGTAATACGCGTCCGCGTGATCCAGCGGTTCGCCGGCGGCCGAACGGAGACCGTCCGCATGCAGCTCGTGGATGTAAAGCTCGCGGAGTCCGTCGACCTTGAGCCGCACGCTGAGTCCGTCGGCGGCGACCTGGGCCGAGACGATGGCGTTCGGGGCGGCCTGGATCTCATCGCTGCCGTAGGCGCTCGAATAAAAGAGCGTGTAGTTGGTCATGCGGTAGGAGGCGACGTCCCCGGCCCGGGCGATATCGACGGACTTGGTGAAGATGAGTTCGAACCCGTCGGGCTTGGCCTTCATCTCCTTGATGGCGAACGGCACGTTGCCGTTATAACGCAGACGCTGCAGTCCGTAGGCCTTCGTGCCCAGCGAGGACCAA
>JBDKIN010000013.1:0-14709 GCA_039797095.1 Verrucomicrobiota bacterium | reverse complement strand
CGTGACGCGCCCCGCGCGCGGGTCGTAGAAGCGGGGGATGAGCGAGAGCAGGGCGGACTTGCCTGCGCCCGTCGCGCCGGCGATGGCGATGCGCTGGCCGGGCTCGGCGACGAACGAGAGGTCGCGGAGCACCGTGGCGTTATCCTGGAACTCGAAGCTGACGTTTTCGAAGGCCACGCGACCGACGAAGCGGCCGGGCGAACTCGCCCCCGCCTCGGTTTCGACGCCCGGGTCGGTGTCCAGGATCTCGAAGATGCGTTTCGCCCCCGCCAAGGAGACCTGCGCGTTATCGACGACCGAGGCGAGCGTCGTCACCTGCGTGGAGAACTGTTGCAGCAGGCCCGCGAAGGCGACCAGGCCGGTGCCGAGGGCGAGCTCGCCGCGCGCGACCATCCAGCCGCCGTAGCCGATGAGGATGGCCATCGAAAGACGGTTGAGCCCGTCGATGACGGGCCAGAACAGCGCGACTTCGCGGAAGACCTTGCGTTTCTGGACCCGGATCGCCTCGCTCCAGCCGGCGAAACGTCCCTGCACGCGCGGCTCCAGGGCGAAGCCTTTGACGACCTGGATGCCCTGCACGTTCTCCGAGAAGCCGAGCACCATGCGGTCCATCAGCTCGCGGTTCTCCTCGTAGGCCGGGCGCACCTTGCGGGAGAAGCGGATCGCGAACCAGACCTGGAAGGGCAGGACGCAAAGGCAGGCCAGCGTGAGCCGCCAGTCGGTGCGGAACATGTAGGCGGCGCAGGCGGCCAGGGTCAGGGCGATGATGGCGAGCTGCAGCACCACGCCTTCGATGAAGAGCCGGATGGCATGCGCGTCGGAAGTGACGCGGTTGATGATCGAGCCGCTGGCGTTGGAGTCGAAGAAGCGGAAGCTCAGCTGCTGGAGCTTGGCGAAGACCTGGGAGCGGAGGTTGACGACGATGCGCCCGTGCAGGAAGCGGACGGAGACGAGGCCGAAGACGAAGGCGAGGGTCGCGCGCAGGACCGCGGCGACGAGGATGCCGGCGCCGAGCCAGACGAAGACGGCCTGGTCCGAAGCGTCGGCAGGGACGAAGAAGGGCAGGGCCGGCGCGGGCACGGTGCGGTCGGCGCAGTGGCGGACGAAGTCGATGCCGACGCCGGCCAGCGCGACGACGGCGACGGTCAGGAAGACGACGGCGAGCTGGAGTCCGAGGAGCTGGAGGCAGTCCGTGCGGTACGACCAAGCGATCCGCAACAGCCGACGCAGCGTGGCGTCGCGGGCGTCGGCGGTCGGAGGGGCGGGGTCGGCGGGCATGCGCGTCTGGGCGCAGGCAGGCTCAGCGGATCATCTGGCCTTCGCGCGAAGCCTTCTTGCGGAACTCGGCGAGGATGCGGGCGGTGAGCGGGCCGGGTTTGCCGGTGCCGATCTTGCGGGCGTCGACTTCGATGACCGGGATGACTTCCGCGGCGGTGCCCGTCAGGAAGCATTCGTCGGCGTTCCAGACGTCGTAGCGGGTGATGTTCGTCTCGACGGTCGGGATGCCGAGGGCGGCGGCGACTTCGAGGGCCACCTGGCGCGTGATGCCCACGAGGGCGCCCGCGTGGGAGGCCGGGGTGATCAGGCGGCCTTTGTGGATGAGGAAGACGTTGTCTCCGCTGCACTCTGCGACGTAGCCCTGTTCGTTGAGCATGAGGCACTCGTGGAAGCCATGCTGCTGGGCCTCCATCTTCGCCATGATGTTGTTCAGGTAGTTCAACGACTTGATCATCGGGGGCAGCGCGGCCGGGCTGATGCGGCGGGTCGGCGCGGTGATGATGCGCATGCCCGTGGCGTAGAGTTCCTCGGGGTAGAGCTTGATGGTGTCGGCGATGCAGACGATCGAAGGCTTCGGGCAGTTCTTGGGCGAGAGGCCGAGGTCGCCGAAGCCGCGGGAGACGACGAGGCGGATGTAACCATCGGTCAGGTTGTTGCGGCGGCAGGATTCGCAGACGATCTCGGCGATCTCGGCGCGGGTCCAGGGCATCTCGAGGCAGAGGGCCTTGGCCGACATCTCGAGGCGCTCGAGGTGCTCGTCGAGGCGGAAGACGCAGCCCTGGTAGAGGCGGATGCCTTCGAAGATGCCGTCACCATAGAGGAAACCATGGTCGAAGACGGAGATCTTGGCCTCGGCCTTGGGGTAGAACTTGCCGTCGATGTAGACTTCCATGGTGGTGAAAAGCCCACCTTGGGGGGTTAGGTGGGGTTTTTCCAGCCCGAAAGCCCCTTTTCCAGCGGTAATCTGCCCGTTCAGGCGGACTCTCGGACCGTCAGGCGGAATTTGCCCGAGTCTTCCGGGGTGAGGAGTTCGACTGACTCGCTCGTGACCGAGGTCCCTAAGAGCCGGGAGAGTCGCCCGACAAGCGTGGCTTGGACCGAAGCCAAGCCGTCGCCGACTTGTTCAGGGAGCAGGCTGAGGTGGGCAGAGCCATCCGTCCGTTGGCGAAGCTGGTAGTGGGCGATGCCGCGGAGGCCGCTGAAGGCCGCGTCCACCTGGCGGGTCGTGAGGATCCGTCCATCGGCGCCGCGGAGGGCGTCCCGTTTACGGCCGTGGACGAGGTAGCCGCCGGCGACGCGTTCGACATAGTCGCCGATCTCGTAACGCATCAAAGGGAGGTAAGGATTCGTGAGCGTGGTGACCAGCAGCTCGCCGATGTCGTCGGCCGAAGTCGATTCCAGGAGCGCGGTCTCCGGGCTCGGGCGCATGATTCCGTCCGTCTGGACGAGCAGGTGGCCGGTCTCGCTGGAGCCGTAGAGGTCGATCACCGGCACGCCGAAGACGCGCTCCATGATCGCACGATGCGTGACGCTGGTGAATTCGTAGCTCGTCAGGATGAAGCGCAGGGAAGGGAAACGTCGGCCGTGGCGCTCGCAATGCAGGGCGAACCAAGCGCCGTGCACCGGGTCGACGTCGAGGAAGGCGGGCTCCCAGGCCGCGACTTCGTCGGCCATGACGGCGAGCTTTTCGTCGCCGAGGCTGAAGGGGATGCGCGTCTGATTGACGTAGCGGCTGTCGCCGAGGGTGCGTTGTTCGAGGTTGAGCCAGCGGTTATAGCAGCTGACGCCGCTGCAACCGGGCGTCGTGAGGACGGCGCGGCGGAGGCTGGTCCGTCCGCCGAAACACTCGGCCAGGAAAGGGTTGCGGAGCAGGGCGCGGAGCTCCTGTTCGGCCCACCAGGTCTTGCCGAACACCACGCGCACGCTGGCGCCGGAAGTGCCGGAGGTGCTTTCTTCTTCGATCAGGCCGGAGGCGAGGAGCGATTCGACGGACAGCCCGGCCGGCAGGAAACCTTCGGGTGAGTGTTCGCGCAGCTGGCTCTTCGTGATACGGGGCAGGTCGGCGAGCTGAGCCGAGCGGTCGGCGAAGGCCGCCTGCCAGTCGCCGGAGCCGTAGAACGGCACCCCGGCGGTCTGGGCGATGGCCGCCTGCAGACGCACGGCCTCATCCGAGGTGCGGGCGAGGGGCGGTGAAGAGAGCGGCATGACTACAAGGAGCAAGCAAGGCGGGCGAAAGCAAAACGACGGCGGACTTTTAACGGCGGAATAAGGCCATAAAGGTCCCTGCGGCCCGCTGGGTCGGAACTATCAGGATTGAACGGGGTCTTTTGTCCTCATATCACCCCGCATGCGATTACCCCGTCGTTCCTTTCTGCGTAAGGCTGCCGTCGCCGCGCTTGGCTTCACGATCATTCCCCGGCACGTCCTCGGCCGTGGCTTCGTCCCGCCCAGCGAGACCCTGAACCACGTCATCGTCGGCTGCGGCGGCATCTCCTCCATGCACTCCGAGCCCCGCATGACGGGCAAGAACCGCATCGTCGGCATCTGCGACGTCGACGCCCAGCGCGTGCAGAAGAAGCTCGAGCGCATCAAGCAGGCCGGCGGCGGCACGCCGATGACGGCCGAGGATTTCCGCGAAGTCATCGCGATGCCGGACGCCGACGTCGTGCACGTCTGCACGCCGCCGCATTGGCACGGCGTCATCGCCGCCATGGCCGCCCGCCGCGGCAAGGCCGTCTGGTGCGAGAAGCCGCTGACCCGTACCATCGGCGAGGGCCTCGCCCTGAGCCGCGTCGTGCAGCAGACCGGCGTGCCGTTCCGCGTGAACACCTGGTTCCGTCTCAACCGGACCAATTATTACGGCGTCGGCCCGGCCCGGGAGATCCGCCGCGTCGTCGCGAGCGGCGTCCTCGGCGGCCCGCTGACGGTGCGCCTCGCCCCGGTCGGCGGCATCCAGTGGAAGGTCAACCTCTGGACCGGCAAGCCGGACCTCAAGCCGGAGCCCGTCCCGGGGCACCTGAACTGGGACATGTACTGCGGTCCTTCGCAGTTGATCCCTTATCACCCGCATCGCTGCCACGGTTCCTTCCGCGGTTATTGGAACTTCGACCAAGGCGGCCTCGGTGACATGGGCCAGCACTTCCTCGATCCCGTGCAGTACTTCCTCGGCAAGGACGGCGAGTCGCCCGTCTCCGTCGAGTGCGACGCCCCTGCCCAGGACGCCATGGCTTGCGGCGTCTGGAAGACCGTCGCCCTCACTTACAAGGACGGTACGCGCATCATCCTCGAATCCGAGCTCGCCGAACGTAATCCCGAGAACCCCTTCCTTGAAGGACCGAACGGCAAGCTGTTCGCCGGCATGCGTTGCAACCGTCCCGAGCTCCTCGTCAAGGCCGCCGAGTTCCCGCTGCCGGAATATCAGGAAGATGATTTCGACGCGTGCGCGCGTGAGAAGCGTCCGTTCGGCTACGGCGTCAACGAGGCCTTCCGTAGCTCGACGCTCGTGAACCTCGCGGCGCTGAGCGTACGGCTGGGACGTAAGCTGAACTTCAAGTCCGACGCCTCCGGCTTCGTGGGCGACAACCAGGCCGACCAGCTGCACTCTCCCGCCTTGCGCGGCACATGGTCGATCTGAACCTCCAGTCCGCCCGCCGGCAGTTCCGCCGGCTCGCCGTGCTTGCGTCCGTCCTGGGGCTCCTGTCCGCCTGGGGCGCCCGTGACCACGTGATCTGGATGCTCGAGGTCCTGCCGGTCTTCCTCATCGCCGGCTTCGCCTGGCGGTTCGACTGGACGCCGAGCGTGTTCCTCGGTCGCTGGATGTTCTTCCACGCGATCGTCCTGATCGTCGGCGCCCATTATACCTACGCCGAAGTGCCGGCCGGAGCGTGGGTGGCCGAGTGGCTGGGGCAGACGCGCAATCCTTACGACCGGCTTGGTCACCTGATGCAAGGGGTCGTCCCGGCGCTGATGGTCCGCGAATGGCTGCTCCGTGGGCCGGCGGCCGGCGCCGTAGGTCTGACCGCCTGGGCGGGCGTCTGCTTCGCCGGGGCTTTCAGCGCGGCCTACGAGATCTTCGAATGGGGCTCCGCGATCCTGCTTGGTCAGGCCGCCGACGCTTTCCTCGGATCCCAAGGTTTCGTCTGGGACACCCAGGCGGACATGCTCTGCGCTTTCCTTGGCGCCGCCTTCGCCATGTGGGTCCTCGGACCGTGGCATCGCCGCTCGCTGGCCGCACTCCTCCCCGCCGCCTGATCTCTAACCTCATCCCCATGATGTACCGTTGCCTCCCGCTCTTCCTTTTCGCCGGCCTGTTCGCCGCCGACGTCCCGACTGACGCCACCTTCGCCGACCTCGCGGTCCCGGAGAAGCGGCTCGCCGCCCAGCAGGCGATCCTCGATCACTCGCGCGGGTTCACGAACGCCTCGCCGGAAGCCAAGGCCTGGTTCGAGCGCGTGCGGACCGCCGCCAAGACGCTTGAGAACCCGGAAGGTCAGGCGGCCCTCCAGCAGGTGCTCCTGTTCGATCCGAGCACGAAGCCGCGCCTGCCCCTCAATCCTAAGCAGCCGAACAACTACGAGGATCCCGAAGGTACCACGCCCGAGACCAAGCTCGCCCATCTCGAGCGTCTGCTCGACCAGCGTCGTTCCGCGAAGGAGTACCCGCTGACCGTCGAAGAACTCGTCGCGCTTACGAAGCACGAGGACTTCGCGACCGCCCAGCGCGCCAATCGTCTGCTCCGCCGCGTGAGCGTGAGCGCCGCCGCGCCGATCCTCTGGGAACGCCTGGGCAAGCTCTCGCAACGTTCGCAGGTCCAGGAGGTCGAGGACGAAATCCTGCGCCTTCCCGCGTCGATGGCCGCCAAGCATCTGCCGACCGCGCCCGCCGGCGCCTCGCTCGCGTCCAAGGCCGCCTGGGCGCGGATCGTCGCCGACCGCGTGAACCGCGTGGGCAAGTCGCGTATCGCGATCAAGGCTTCGCTGCTCCCCTTGCTCAAAGGACCCGCCAACGAACTGACCGAAGCCGCCTGGGCCGCCGTGCCCCGGGTGTTCGTCGAAGCTGACCGCGCCGCCTTGACCGAAGCCGCGCAGGGCCTCTCCGAACGCTTGGCGCCGAAGGCCAAGGCCGCGTTGGACGCCTTGCCTGCCAAGTAGTCCTCCCGACGCTTGTCGCTTGCCGAGGGGCGGGCGGAGCCTTGCTATGGTCGCATGTCGCCCGTGGCCAACAAGGACAACTCGCCGAACCTGATCCTCGCCGGATTCATGGGTACGGGGAAGTCCGCGCTCGGACGGCAGCTGGCCAAGCGTTGGCGCCGTCGTTTCTACGACACCGACGAACTCGTCGAGAAGCTCGCCGGCGCCACGATCGCCGACATCTTCGCCCAGCATGGCGAGGAGCATTTCCGCGGACTCGAGCGTCAGGTCGTCGAGACGATGCTGCCGGATTGCGGCGGCGTCATCGCCTGCGGGGGCGGGCTGGTCGTGCCGCCTGGCATGGGCGAACTGGTGCGCTCCAAGGGCATCGTCGTCACCTTGTTCGCCTCGGTGGACACGATCCTGCGCCGTACCGCCGGCAATTCCCGCCGTCCGTTGCTCAAAGGCGAAGATCCCGAGGCGCGTATCCGCGAACTGATGAAGAAGCGCGAGCAGGCCTACATGCAGGCGGGCATCGCCGTCTACACCGACGGCCGGTCCTTGCAGCAGCTCTGCGTGATCGTCGAGCGCGTGTATGAGCGCGAGGCCCGGGCCTTGCTCAAGTCGCGTCCGAAGCCGGAGTGACGAACGCGTCGCCCGACGGCGGCTGGTCGCGGAAGATCCGCACGGCGGCCAGGAACTCCGCCCGGTCGACCGCGAAGGCGCCGAGGCTGGCGAGGTGCGCCGTCGGCACCTGGCAGTCGATGAGGACGTAACCGGCCGCGGCGAGCCGGGCGACGAGCGTCGCGAAGCCGACCTTCGAGGCGTCGGCCTTGAGGTGGAACATCGACTCGCCGTGGAAGAGCCGGCCGAGGGCGACGCCGTAAAGGCCGCCGACCAGTTCGCCCTGCCAGCTCACTTCGACGCTGTGGGCGATGCCTCGGCGGTGCAGCTCGCAGTAGGCGGCGATCATCTCTTCGGTGATCCAGGTGCCGTCCTGACCGGGGCGGGGCACTTCGGAACAACGGCGCATGACCGTCTCAAAGCAGCGGTCGAAGGTGACCGTCCAGCCCGGCTTACGCATCGTCTTGCGGAGGCTGTCGGTCAGCCGGAAGTCGGCCGGTCGCATCACGAAGCGAGGGTCGGGACACCACCATTTCACCGGTTCATCCGCGGAGTACCACGGAAAGATGCCGGCCCGATAGGCGCCGAACAACGTATCCGCATCCAGTCTGCCGCCGCGCGCCAAAGGCGCCTGTTTGGGGCCTTTCGCCGGGTCGCCGCGGGTCCATTCCTGCATCGGCGGAGGTTCGCCGAGACGGGGCCCGCGGGCAAGTTCAGTCCTTGGTGATGTTGTAGACCGACGGGATCGAGATGCCGAGCTCGGCCGCGATCTCGCGGACCGGGGCGCCCTTGCGGCGCATCGCCTGGGCCTTGTTGCGCATGCTGTCCGAGATCTGGGCGCGGGCGCGGTTGGGGCGCGAGAGGAGCTTGATCAGGCGCTTGGCGAGCTCGGGCTTCGAGAGGCCGGCGACTTCGCGCTCGATGAGCGACTGGCGTTCGCTGTGCTCGTCTTCCCAGGCCTGCACAGCCAGGTCGCGGGCCTTGGACAGGGCGGCGCGGACGTAGGCGTCCTTGGAAGTGAAGGCGGAGGGGTCGAGGTCGATTTTCATAAGAGGGTGGCTGGGGCCGGCAGTTCCTTGGCTCGTCTGCGACTAGCCTAAGGTTCTATCGGTACTCTCAAGGGTTTTATAATATTACGAATTGTCAAACTTTGGTAAAAAGTTTTTCGCCCTACCGGTCGCCTTTCGCCGGCGTCTCGGTCTGTCTCACTTGCTCCAATCGAGCATGCGACGCAACGGGACCTCGGCGGCGGCGCGGACGTTTTCAGGCAGGGAAATCTCCGGCGTGCCGTCGCGCAGGCAGTCGCGCACCTTCGTCAGCGTGTTCATCTTCATGAACTTGCAATCATTGCACGAGCAGCGGTCGGTCGGCGCGGCGACGAACGTCTTGCCGGGCACTTCCTTGCGGAGGCGATGGATCATGCCGGATTCCGTCGTGATGATGATGGTATTCGCGGTCTGCTCCTTGCACCAGCCGACCATCAGCTCGGTCGAGCAGACCATGTCGGCCAGGTCGCGGACGGCTTCGGTGCACTCGGGGTGCGCCACGACGGGCGCGCCCGGGTGGGCCGCTTTCGTGCGGAGCAGGGCGCCCGGCGTGAACTGCACGTGGGCGTAACAATTGCCCGGCCAGAGCTGCATCGCGCGGCCGGTCTTGCCGGAGACCCAGCGGCCGAGGTTCTGGTCGGGGACGAAGAGGATGTTCCGGTCGGCGGGCACGCGGCTGACGATCTTGGAGGCGTTGCCGCTGGTGACGATGACGTCGCAGAGCGCCTTCACCGCGGCGCTGCAATTGATGTACGCGACGACGTAGAGGGAAGGGTCCTTGGCTTTGGCGGCGGCGAGCTTCTCCGCCGGGCAGGAATCGGCGAGCGAGCAGCCGGCGGCGAGGTCGGGCAGCAGCACGCGGCGCGTGGGGTTCACGATCTTGGCCGTCTCGGCCATGAAGTGCACGCCGCAGAAGACGATGGTGGACTGCTTGGCTTCGGCGGCCTTGTAGGCGAGGCCGAGGGAATCGCCGACGTAGTCGGCCACGCCCTGGATGTCTTCGCACTGGTAATTGTGCGCGAGGATGAGGGCGTCCTTGGCCTTCTTCAGCGCGATGACTTCCTGCTGCAGCGCGGAGAGGGGCGTCCCGCCGAGGGGCAGGGGAGGGAAGACGGAGGCGGTCGGGTAGGTGATCATGAGCGGTCAGGCTTGCGGCGCGGGCAACGGTCGTTGAGGCAGGCGGCGGTGACCTGGAGTTTCTGGGAGATCGGGCGCATGCCGTGCTTGGCGGCCACGGCCTTGCCGTACCATTCCATGAACGGCGCGTCGACTTCGACGATCGAGTCGCAGTTCTCGCAGATCAGCTGGGCGCGGAAGGTGGCGCTGCCGGCTTCGGCGAGGTAGTATTTCTGGTCGCGGCCGACGTCCATCTCGCGGATGACGTTGCTGCCGACCAGGAGGGGTAGGGCGCGGTAGATCGTCGCGCGGGAGACGCTGCGGTCGAGCGAGCGGGCTTTCTTCAGGAGGTCCTCGGCGGTGTAGTGTCCTTGGATCGTCCGGGCCGCCTCGAAGACCGCCATCCGCTGGCGCGTCGCCCGGAGTCCCTTTTCGGCGATGAACGCCTTGAAGGCTCCGGATTGGACGGCGGATTCTGGGTTAGGTTGCTTGGGCATGCCGATTTGAGACACTTTTGATACTGAAAGCCCCTCGCGTCAACACGGGACGCGTCATTGACACCCGCCCCCGGTAGCCCTTCATTTGCCCTCTTTTCCCCTCGGGAAAGCCCGCCTACCGATGACTCAGAATACGGACGACCTACGCATCCGCAGCCAGCACCCCCTGCTGTCTCCCGCCCTCGTGCTCGCCGAACTGCCGGTCTCCGAGCGCGCCGCCGAGGTCGTGGCCACCGCCCGCCGGGACGCCGCCAAGGTCATCTCCGGCCAGGACGACCGTCTGATGGTCATCGTCGGCCCCTGTTCCGTCCATGACACCAAGGCCGCCTTGGAGTACGCCGCCTTGCTGCGGCAGGAAGCGAAGAAGCATGCCGGCGAGCTGCTGGTCGTCATGCGCGTCTACTTCGAGAAGCCCCGCACCACGGTCGGCTGGAAGGGTCTCATCAACGATCCGCAGGTCGACGGCTCCTTCCGCATCAACGACGGACTGCGTATCGCCCGCGGTCTCCTCGCGCAGATCGCCGAAGCCGGCCTGCCCGCCGCGACCGAATTCCTCGACCCGATCACGCCGCAGTACGTGGCCGACCTCGTCGCTTACGGCGCCATCGGCGCGCGCACCACCGAAAGCCAGATCCATCGTGAGCTGGCCTCCGGCCTGTCCATGCCGGTCGGCTTCAAGAACGGCACCGACGGCTCGGTCCAGGTCGCCGTCGACGCCTGTCTCTCCGCCCGTTCTTCGCACTGGTTCCCCTCCGTCACCAAGGACGGCGTCGTCGCCATCTTCCAGACCTCGGGCAATCCGGACGCGCACGTCATCCTGCGCGGCGGTTCGCGCACCGGACCCAATTACGGCGCCGAGTTCGTGACCGACGCCGCCGCCCGCATCCAGAAGGCGGGTCTCTCGACGCGCCTCGTCATCGATTGTTCGCACGGCAACAGCTCCAAGGACCATCGACGCCAGCCGGTCGTCGCCGCCGACATCGCCGCGCAGGTCGCCGCGGGTTCGCGCGTCATCGCCGGCGTGATGATCGAAAGCCACCTCGCCGAAGGCCGTCAGGATTGGAAGGGCAAGGAAGCCTCGGCCTACGGCTGCAGCATCACCGACGCCTGCATCTCCTTCGAGCAGACCGTGCCCGTCCTCGACGGTCTCGCCGCCGCGGTCCGCGCCCGTCGCGCCCTCCCGGCTTCCTGATTTCCGCCATGAACTCCGTACTCAAGCTCATCCTCGACGGGGAAGCCCTCGATACCGCCCAGATCGGCCGCATCCTCGGCCTCGGCGCCGAAGCCGTGGACCGCGAGCTGGCAGCCTTGCGTCAGCAGGGCGTCCTCCTGGGCATGCGTCCGGTGCTGAATCCTGGCTTCGAGTCCGAGCATCGTGTCCGCGCCGTCATCGAGATCAAGGTGCGCACCGAAGGCGTCGGCGGTTTCGACGCCATCGCCGAGCGCATCTCCGCCTTCGAGCAGGTCGAGAGCTGCTACCTCATGTCGGGCGGCTACGACCTGCTGGTCGTCGTCACCGCGGACAACCTCTACAAGGTCGCCGGCTTCGTCCATGAGCGCCTCGCGCGCATCGACGGCGTCCAGGGCACCTCCACCCACTTCTTCCTCCGCGCGTACAAGAAGGACGGCTTCGTCGTCACTGACGCCGGTTCCGGCCGCGACCGTCCGTCGGTCAGCCCCTGAACCTCGCCTGACCATGGATTCCTCCGGACGTTTCGTGGCGCGGCATGTCGCGACCTTGCCCAAATCGGGCATCCGCGACTTCTTCGCCATCGTCTCCAAGATGAAGGACGCGGTGTCGCTCGGCATCGGCGAGCCTGACTTCGTCACGCCTTATCATATCCGCGAGGCCGCGATCGCTTCCCTGGAGAAGGGACGCACGTCCTATACGGATAACCGCGGCACCCAGCAGTTCCGCGAAGAGATCTCCCGCTACGTCGCCCGTAACTACGGCCCGGAATACGACCCTGAGACCGAAATCCTCGGTACGATCGGCGTCTCCGAAGCCCTCGATATCCTTTTGCGCGCCGTGCTGAACCCCGGCGACAAGGTCCTCTACCATGAGCCCTGTTACGTGAGCTACGCTCCGAGCGTCACGCTCTGCCACGCCGAGGCCATCCCGATCCGCACCGTCTCCGCCGACCAGTTCGCGCTCGACCCGGCCGCCCTCCGTGCCGCCTGGCAGCCCGGCTGCAAGCTGCTGGTCCTGAACTTCCCGACCAATCCGACCGGCGGTACCGCCGACCGCGCCAAGCTCGAGGCCATCGCCAAGTTCGCCATCGAGAAGGACCTGTTGGTTGCTTCCGACGAGATCTACTCCGAGCTCACGTTCGAAGGCGACCACGTCTCGATCGCCTCGCTGCCAGGCATGCGCGAGCGCACGGTCTTCCTGCACGGTTTCTCGAAGGCTTTCGCGATGACCGGCTTCCGCATCGGTTACGCCTGCGGCCCCGCCGCCGTCATCGACGGCATGCTCAAGGTGCACCAGTACGGCATCATGTGCGCCCCGATCATGAGCCAGGAGGCCGCCGTCGAAGCCCTCCGTAATGGCCGCGATTCGATGCTGCACATGCGCGACAAGTATCGCGAGCGCCGTGACTTCATCGTCCGCCGTTTCAACGAGCTCGGCCTGAAGTGCCATCTCCCGCGCGGGGCTTTCTACGCTTTCCCGGACATCACCTCGACGGGCATGGATTCCATGACCTTCGCCCAGAAGCTCCTCGAGCAGCAGAAGGTCGCCATGGTCCCGGGGACCGCCTTCGGCGCGGCCGGCGCCGGTTTCTGCCGCGCCTCGTTCTCGACCAGCTACGAACGCATCCATGAGGCCGGCGAGCGGATCGCCCGCTTCCTGGACAGCCTCCCGGGCCGCTGAGCATCCTTGCTTGCTAGCCGGGCGGGTAGCCCTGACTGTCCCTCCATGGAACGGAACACTGAACTTTCCCGCGCGGTAGCCATCGTGGGCCGTCCCAACGTCGGGAAGAGCCGTCTTTTCAACCGCTTGGTCGGCCGGCGCATCTCGATCGTGCACGACCAGCCCGGCGTCACGCGTGACCTCATCACTTCCGACGTCTTCGAAGGCCGCTACACGCTGATGGATACGGGCGGCATCGGCCTGTACCGCGCCGAGCTCACGCCCAAGGTCGTCGCCGACGCCGTCGAAGAGCAGGTGGACTTCGCCCTGGCCGCCGCCTCCCTGGTGCTCCTCGTCGTCGACGCTTCCGAAGGTTGCGCGGCGCTCGACCTCGAGGTCTCCGTCAAGCTCCGTCAGGCCGGCAAGAAGGTGATCGTCGTCGCCAACAAGGCCGACACCGAAGAGCGCGACGGACTGATGTCCGAGTTCTTCGCCCTCGGTTTCGGCGAACCTCTGCTGATCTCCGCCGAACACGGCCGCGGCATCCCGCAGCTGCAGGCGCTCATCATCAAGCATCTCGGACCGGAGCCCGAGACGCCGCGCGAAGAAGGCCCGCGTCCGATCCGTCTGGCGCTCGCCGGCCGTCCGAACGTCGGCAAGAGCTCGCTCGGCAACCGCCTGCTCGGTGGTTCGCGCCTCATCGTCAGCGAGGTCGCCGGCACCACGCGCGACCCCGTCCGCTCGCGTCTTTCCCGCACCAAGGCCGACGGCTCCCAGGCCAAGTTCTCGCTCGTCGACACCGCCGGCCGCCGTACCGCCAACAAGCGCGACACGCTGGACTTCTTCTCGCAGAGCCGCGCCGACGAGATCCTCGCCGAGACCGACGTGGTCTTCCTCGTGCTCGACGCCGGCCAGGGCGTGACCCGCATCGACAAGCAGCTCGCCGGCGAACTCGCCTTGCTGGGTTGCGGCATCGTCCTGGTGGTCAACAAGTGGGACCTCGCGAAGAAGGCTTTCCGCGAGAAGAACATCGACGGCTTCGAGGACGAGGAAGAGTTCCGCGCGAAGTTCCGTTCGGCCATCCGTCGCGAACTCTTCTTCCTGCCTGATCCGCCCATCCTCTTCGTGTCCGCCCAGACCGGCCTCCGCGCCGAGGACATGCTGGACGCCGCCGAGGGCGTCTTCGTCCGCGCCGGCACGGCGATTTCGACCGGTCGCCTCAACCGCGTCGTCCAGGACCTGATGATCAAGCGCCCGCCCCGCATGGTCTCGGGCAAGCGCTTCAAGTGCTACTACGTGACGCAGGTCTCCAAGCGACCCATCCGTTTCCGTCTCTTCTGCAACTCCGAGGAACGCCTCGAGGACGCCTACCAGCGCTTCCTCGTGAAGGGCGTGCACGAAAGCTTCGACCTCGCCGGCGTCCCGCTCTTCTTGGACATCGTCGGCAAGCCTAAGCAGACCGGCCGCCGTCAAGGCGGTCCCGGCGCCATGGGCGGAGCGATGCTGGGCGAAGAAGGCGAAGCTCGCAAGCCGTCCACCAAGGTCCCCGGCAAGGCCGTCGTCTCGGCCGAGCCGAAGAAGGCCGTCGGTCCGTCCGGCCCGCGTCTGGGCAAATCCAAGAACCCGCGCAGCAAGGTCGGTCCGGTCCGCAAGAAATCCTATACCCGCTGGGATAAGCCGCGTTCGCTGAAAGGCCGCGCCGCGCGCCAGGCCCGCAAGTAACGCATGCCGCGGAGACTGGTCCTGCTCGGTTCGGATGAGATCGCGCTCCCGGCTTTCGCCGCGGCCCGTGCCTTGCCCGACACCGAGGTGGTTGCCGTGTATACTCAGCCGGACCGGCCCGCCGGACGCGGCCAGGAAGTCCGTCCCAACCCCGTCGCTGCTTGGGCGAAGGCCGCGGGTCTGCCGCTCCGTCAGCCGGAGAAACTCGGCCCGGAAGACGCGTCGCAGCTCGCCGCCCTCGGCGTCGATCTCGGCGTGGTGATGGCTTACGGCCAGTTGTTGAAGGCCGACTTCCTCGCCGCGACGCGGCTGGGTTTCGTCAATTTCCACGGCTCGCTCCTGCCGGCCTTGCGTGGCGCGACGCCCGTCGAAGGCGCGCTCGCGCTGGGCCTCGCCGAGACGGGTGTCTCGCTCCAGCAGGTCGTCCTCAAGCTCGACGCCGGCCC
>JBDKIN010000012.1:0-4484 GCA_039797095.1 Verrucomicrobiota bacterium | reverse complement strand
CTCGAGGAACTCGACCGCGCCGGCGAACGCAGCAAGACGCTGATCGCCGTGAGCGGCGACCACGGCGCCCCGGGCTTCCCGCACGGCAAGTGCAACCTCTACGGCTTCGGCACGGGTGTCTCGCTCATCGTCGCCGGCGCCGGCGTAAAGGGCGGACGCGTGGTGGACGACATGGTGACGCTGCCCGACCTCGCCCCGACCTTCCTCGAAGCCGGTGGCGTGAAGCCGCCCGCGGTGATGACGGGCCGCTCGCTCTGGAACGTCCTGCAGTCCGACCGCCAAGGGCAGGTCGACCCGACCCGTACCTGGGTGGTCGCCGGTCGTGAGCGTCACGTCGAGGTCGCCCGTCCCGACTATTCGCCCTACCCTCAGCGCGTGCTGCGCACCCTCGACCACGCCCTCATCGTCAACTTCAAGCCAGAGCGCTGGCCCCTCGGCGATCCCTACCGCCTCGACGGCAAGGACGAGCCGACCTTCGACGAGGTCGCGAAGACGACCTTCGTGACCCTGCCCGACGATGATGCCGGCCCGACCAAGGCCTGGTTTGTCGGCGCGCGTAAATCCCCCGAATGGTCCGCGCTGTTCGAGAAGTTCTACGGCCGGCGCCCGATGTTCGAGCTCTACGACTTGAAGACCGATCCACACGAGATGACCAACGTGGCCGATGTACCCGCCTATGCCGCCATCCGTAAGGAGATGACCGACCGCCTCTTCACGATTCTCCGCGAGACCGGCGACCCACGCATGACCGACGAGGGCAAGTATTTCGAGACCCCGCCCCTCGCCGGGCCACTGCCTAAGCAGGAACAGAAACGCCTCCCCGGCGGCCTGCCGGTCAAAAAGGCCAAGAAGAAGTAGGCGCGTGAGAGTATAGAGTCTGGAGTATCGAGTATCGGGGTTAATAGGCAGAGACAGCACCACGTGCTGTCCTCAGTCTCGAATAGATTGCTTAAAGGGGGCTTTAACCAGGATCCGCGCGGTCCTAATGGGCGAGATAACCCGGCCCAATTGCATATATAATCCGATTAGGAGACTCGCAGTCATCCTGCCTTGGGCAACAATTTCCCCATGACACAGCTGTTGGCCTTCTGGAAAACCCACCGCCTCGGGATGTTCTATGGGTTCCTTTGGTTCGTCGTGGTGACGCTTGTTTTCGACTCGACAGGGGGTACCAAATTCCGCGCTTACAACTTCATAGCGACCAACCTCATCTCATGCCTGATAACAGGCGTCATCGTCACCGCGGTGATGAGAAAATTGCTGGCAGGCAAAAAAGGCTTCCTCTGGCACGTCCTCATCAGCCAGGCGCTAGGCGCATTCCTGCTCGGGGCTTTTCATGGGATGATCGACCTTGTCCCGTTGCTCTGGTCGTTGGTTGATGCCAAAATGAACGGTGTTCCCGGAAAAACAATTGGACTAGCCTTGCTGGGTGAACACCTGGCCATGGGACCGTTTTTTGTCCTATGCAGCTTCCTCTCCATTTTTACCCCGATTTTCATCCCTATGTCCTTCCTCAACACTTGGCATTTGTGGAAACGGGTTAACAAGCCGCCCGCCTACTGACCTTACCGCCATGACGACCGCACGCACCCGCTCGCCCAACCTCACCCTCCTCGGCGCAGCCTACGGACTGCTCTGGGGCGTCGTCGCCTTGGTCATATTGTCCTTGCTCATGCGAGGCCTGCCCGACGCCTACTCGACGGTCACCTATCTGACGGGAAGCATCCCCACGGGCATCATGGTCACTCGCCTGCTGGCCGGGCGCCTGGGCAGGGCGAAAGGCTGGGCTGCCTGGCCCTACGGCCCCCTGGCACTGCTGCTGGGCACGTTGACCTTCGCCGCCAGCATGCTCGTGATTCATGCTGTTTATGGTTTCGTCCAGAGCCTGACCTGGCGCGGCGTGATCGAATCCCTGCGAGCCGTCCGCTTCCACGACTCGCTGATCATGTTCTGGTGGTATCCGCTCTACGGCTTCATGTCGATCGCCCCGATCTTCCTCGCCGTGCTCAACTGCTGGGACCTGCGCCGACGGATGCAGGACCATGATTGATGAGGAGCCCTGACCAGCCCGTCGGCATCGCGCGCCTTTGCGGCCTCGGTGCGGCCTATGGCGTATCGTGGTCGGTAGCCTACTTGGTGATACTCGGCGTAGCGACCGGCAATCTGGCGCCACCGACGGGAAACCTCGCCGAAATCCTCTGCCTGGCGGTCTCCACCGTGCTCACGTGCGTGACCCTGACCCTGCTGACCGCGCGATGGCTGCCCAGGTTCAGAACCTGGATCGTCGTACCCGTCGGACTCTTCGGCTTGCCGATGGGACTGGCGCTGTGGACATCCCTCTCGCTTTTCCAATTCTGGATCTTCGGCGATCCGCAACCTGACGCCCAGGCGGTCCGTCCCGACTTGGGAGACCTCGTCGAAATGTTCACGAGATTGTTTCCCGGTATGATGGTGTGGATGCTGATGTTGTCGGTGATGACCATTGTGCCGATCCCGCTTGCCATCCTCAACTGCTGGGATCTGCGCCGACGCATGATAAAGGCCTCCGCTCAGGGCTGATCACCAGCCCTGACCCAAGCCCTGCGTCCGCTTAACAGGACGCCTTACTTCTTACCGAGCTCTTCGCCGCGCTGCTTGGCGGCGATGAGGGCGGAGGCGACGATTTCGCGGAACTTGCCGGCTTCCATGGCGTCGAGTCCGGCCTTGGTCGTGCCGCCCGGCGAGGTCACCTGGATGCGCAGGTTCACGGGCGTCTCACCGGTGGCGGCGAGCAGCGCGAGCGAGCCGCTGAAGGTCTGGCGGACGAGCAACTTGGCCTGTTCAGGCGTGAAGCCCAAGGCGACAGCAGCCTCTTCGTAGGCGGCGACGTATTCGAAGAAGAAACCGGGACCGCTGCCGGAGACGGCGGTGACGGCGTCGAACATGGACTCAGGGAGTTCGATCACGGGACCGAGACCGGAGAGGATCGCGTCGACGATCTGGGCGTCGGCAGCCGCAAGCGGGGTAGCGGAACAACGGGCGCTGATGCCCTGACCGACCGCGCCTGGCGTATTCGGCATGGCGCGCGCGACATTGCGGGCGGACGAGAAGAAAGCTCCGATGGTCGCGAGGCGGGTGCCGGCGAGGATGGAGAGCACGAGCTTCCCCTGCGCGAGCGAGGCGTAGGAGTTGTCGAGGTCGGCAAACTGCTGCGGCTTGCAGGCGAGCACGACCGCGTCGGCGCCAGCGAGGAGCTCGGCCGGAGTCGTGGCGACACGGACGCCGGTGGCTTTGGAAAGGTCGGCGGCGGTCGAATCATTGCCGCCGATGACGGTGATGTCAGCGGGAGCGCAGGCGCCCGAACGGAGGAGGCCCTGCACCATGGCTCCTGCCATGCGTCCGGAACCGATGAAAGCGAGTTTGGGCATGTTCAGAGGGCGCGCAAGGCGGCGTCGAGGACTTCGCAGGCCTTGTCGATGTCCTTGCCTTCGTGGGCGGTCGAGATGAACGCGGTCTCGTAAGGCGAAGGCGCGAGGTACACGCCCTTGTCGAGCGCGGTGCGGAAGACTTTGCGGTAGAGGTCGCCATTGGAAGCGACGGCCTGGTCGTAGTTGCGCACCTTCTCGGTGTTGAAGTAGAGCGAGAACATCGAGCCGACCTGCGGGACCTGCAGCGGGATGCCCTTGACCTGCGCGGCGGCGAGCAGTGTGTCGCGGACGCGACGGCCGAGGACGTCGAGACGTGCGTAGGGATCCTGAGACTTCAGTTTGCGGACCGCGGCGAGGCCGGCGGCCATGGCGAGCGGATTGCCCGACAGCGTGCCGGCCTGATAGACTGGGCCGAGCGGCGCGAGCTTGTCCATGATCTCGACCTTACCGCCGAAGGCACCGACCGGGAGGCCACCACCGATGATCTTGCCCATGCAGACGAGATCCGGGACGACGTCGTGCAGGCCCTGCGTGCCTGCGAGGGAGAGACGGAAGCCCGTCATCACTTCGTCGAAGATGAGCACCGTGCCGTGCTTCGTGCAGAGTTCACGGAGACCCGCGAGGAATCCGGCGTCCGGCAGGATCAGGCCGACGTTCGCCGGGAACGGCTCGACGATGAGGCCGGCGATCTGGCCGGCATTGGCGTCGAAGAGCGCGGAAAGCGCGGGGAGATTGTTATATTCCGCGACGAGCGTGTCGGCCGCGGTGCCGGGAGTAACGCCGGCGGAGTCAGGATTACCCTGCGTGAGCGCGCCGGAACCGGCCTTCACGAGGAGCGAGTCGACGTGGCCGTGGTAGCAGCCGGAGAACTTGATGATCTTGTTACGGCCGGTGTAGCCGCGGGCGAGGCGGATGGCGGACATGGTGGCTTCGGTGCCGCTGTTGGTCATGCGGATCTTCTTCACCGCCGGGACGCAGGACAGGATCAGCTCGGCCATCTCCACCTCGAGCGGGTTCGGGGTGCCGAAGCTCGTGCCGCGATCGAGGGCCTCGCGGACCGCCGCGCGGATGTCCGGG
>JBDKIN010000011.1:0-30159 GCA_039797095.1 Verrucomicrobiota bacterium | reverse complement strand
AACTTTCCGCTTACGCCCGCACCGCGAAGCACGACGGCGCCCTGCGGGCCGGCCTGCGCGTGGCCGTCGTCGGCGCGCCGAACGCCGGCAAGTCGAGCCTGCTCAACGCGCTGACCGGCGCCGAGCGCGCGATCGTGAGCCCGGAAGCCGGCACCACGCGCGACTACCTCGAAGCACCCGTCGCCGGCCTGCCGCTCGCCGTCACCGCGATCGACACCGCCGGCCTGCGCGACGGCGGTTCGGCAGTCGAGAACCTCGGCATGACGCGCTCGCTCGAACAGGCGCGCGGCGCGCACCTGCTGCTTCTCGTGGTCGACGCTTCGGCCGAGCCCCCTGCCCTGCCCGCGGAGCTCGTCGCGTTGCTCGACCCCGCGCGCACGCTCGTCGTCGCGAACAAGGCGGACCTCCCCGCGCATCCGGCGCAGAAAGATTTCCTGCCACGACTCACCAAGCTGTCGGCCTGCCTCCTGGATGGCCGCGACGCCGAGAAGCTGCGCGCGAAACTCGGCGACTTCCTGATCGCCCAAGAGATCGCCCCGGGCGCCGAAGAGCTCGTCGTCTCGGTCCGCCACGCCGAGGCCATGGCCCGGGCGGCGGTAGCCCTGACCGAGGCCGTCGGCCACCTGAAGGCCCCGATCCAGACCGAACTGGCGGCCGCCCAGGCCCGGGCCGCCCTGGACGCTTTGGGGGAGATCGTCGGACGCATCGATAATGAGCGTATGCTGGACAAGCTCTTTGCTTCCTTCTGCATAGGTAAGTGATTCCCTCCGGTGAGGGAGCGCCTATGCGACCTCACAAACAAATCCGCCTCGGGCCCGACCGCCCCTACGACGTCATCGTCTGCGGGGCCGGCCATGCCGGCGTGGAAGCCGCCCTGGCCGCGGCCCGCATGGGGGTCGATGTCCTGCTGCTGACCGGCAACGTGGACACCATCGCCCAGATGAGCTGCAACCCCGCCATCGGGGGGCAGGCCAAGGGGCACATCGTCCGGGAGATCGACGCCCTCGGGGGCGAGATGGGCCTGACCGCCGATGTCACCGGGATCCAGTTCCGCCTCCTTAATTCCTCCAAGGGCCCAGCCGTCCAGGCCCCCCGCGCCCAGTGTGATAAGAAGGCCTACCAGTTCCGGATGAAGCACCTCTGCGAACTCCAGGCCGGCCTGACCATCTTCCAGGCCCAGGTCACCGGCCTCATCTTCAAGGCCGGCTCCGTAGTCGGCGTACAGACCAACCTGGACCTCGATTTCCACGGCAAGACCGTGGTCGTCACCACGGGGACTTTCTTGCGCGGCCTGATGCACATCGGGGCGAATAAAACCGAAGGCGGTCGGCTGGGTGACTTTAGTGCTAAGTCATTGTCAGCCAGTTTCTTAGAGGCTGGGATTGAACTCCAGAGACTTAAGACCGGCACCCCTCCGCGCATCCTCGGTTCGTCCATCGATTTCAGTAAGTGCGAGGAGCAGCCGGGCGACGCCTCCCCTACCCTTTTCGCCTTCCACGATACCCGTCAGCAGGCCGATTTGTTCCACGTGGAACAAGCGGGCGAACGCCTGCCCGGATGGACTCCTGGCAGCGACCAGGTATCCTGTTGGATGACGGAGGCGACGGGCGCCACCGGCAAGATCGTGCAGGAGAACCTCCACCTCTCTCCGCTGTATGGAGGCGAGATCAC
Source organism: Verrucomicrobiota bacterium (assembly GCA_039797095.1). Taxonomy (GTDB): domain Bacteria; phylum Verrucomicrobiota; class Verrucomicrobiia; order Opitutales; family UBA953; genus UBA953. The sequence continues at coordinate 28,488 of JBDKIN010000011.1, read as the reverse complement.
CGGGGTCGGTCCGCGCTACTGCCCCTCCATCGAGGACAAGTTCGTGAAGTTCTCGGATAAGGATGCCCATAAGCTCTACCTGGAGCCTGAAGGTCGGAATACTGACGAATGGTATATCAACGGCCTATCGACCTCCCTCCCCTTCACGGTCCAGCTGCAGATGCTGGCTTCCGTCCCTGGGCTGGAGAATGCCGTCATGCTGCGTCCGGCGTATGCCGTGGAGTATGATTTCGCGCCCCCGACCCAGCTCTACCCCACCCTGGAGTCTAAAAAGGTCGAAGCCCTCTTCTTTGCTGGCCAGATCAACGGCACCTCGGGATATGAGGAAGCCGCCGCCCAAGGCCTGGTCGCCGGGGTCAATGCCGCCTGTAAGGTCAAAGGCCAGACTCCTATGGTCCTGGGCCGCGACGAGGCCTATATCGGGGTCCTGATTGATGACCTAGTGACCAAAGGCACCCAGGAGCCTTACCGGATGTTCACCAGCCGGGCTGAATTCCGCCTTTTGTTTAACCACGGCAGCGCCGAACTGCGCCTTAAGGACAAAATCGCCGAATTCGGCCTCGTGCCGCCGGACCGTCTATCTCGAATTCAGGCCAAGGCCCAAAAAGTCGCCCATTGGATTGAGTACCTCGAGAAGCTGGCGATCCCGGGCGGGATCGCGGGTGATGTCATCCGCCGTAACTGGGATTCGACCCCCAAGGACTTGCCGCCGACTTTCCTGGCCGAAGCGCCCGAAGTTCAGGCCGAAGTCATGTACCGGGTCAAATACCGCGGCTACCTAGAGCGCGAAACGCGTAACGCCCGTAAACTTCACGACCTGGACTCGTTTAAGGTGCCTGAAGGCTTTGATTTTCTAAAAGCCTACGGCCTGCGGATCGAAGCCCGCCAGAAACTCCATACCATCCAGCCAAAGACCTTGGGTCAGGCCAGCCGGATCAGCGGGGTAAACCCGGCTGACATCTCGCTGTTGATGGTCCTTTTCCGCTCTAAGTAAGAGCGAAGGGGCAAGGGTAGGGAAGGGGGTGTTCCACGTGGAACACCCCTATGTAAAGATTGTGGCCGCACGGTGTGACGGTCGTGTTTCTTAAATATGCAAACCCTTGATAATGATGAACTTATAAATATAAAAGCGGGCCGTCACGTGACCGCCATCATTGACACCTAACTCTGGCGCTTCGGAATAGGGTGCTGTTATGTGGAGGTGCACCCATGGACGCCGAACATCTCAAGCGCATCTTGATCGTCGACGACGAAGCTGACGTCACCGAGCTCTTGGACTACAAGTTCAAGCAGGCGGGCTACGCCATCCGGACGCTCAACGATCCGCTGCGGGCTATCGGCCTCGCGCGGGATTTCCGCCCGGACCTGATCATCCTTGATGTGATGATGCCCGAACTCACCGGCGTGCAGCTGCTCCGCATGGTCCGCGCCGACGCGCTCCTCCAGGACACCCCGGTGATCTTCCTCACGGCCAAGGGCGAGACGGCCGACAAAGTCAAAGGCCTGGAGTCCGGCGCCGACGACTACGTCACCAAGCCTTTCGACACGCGCGAGCTGATGCTCCGCGCCCAGGCGCTCCTGCGTCGCGCGAAGTCCGCCGCGGCCAAGCCGTCGACGCGTCTGGCCGCCGGCGCGCTGCTCCTCGACATCGAACGGCACGAAGTCACCGCGGCGGGCAAGCCCGTCGATCTGACGGCGACCGAATTCAAACTGCTCCGCCTGCTCCTGGAGCGAAAGGGCAGGGTGCAGTCGCGTGAAGAGCTGCTCGCCGACGTCTGGAATTATTCGCCCGACCTCGAGACACGCACGGTGGACACGCACGTGCGCCGCCTGCGCGAGAAGCTCGGGCCGGCCGGCGACGTGATCGATACGGTGCGCGGCGTCGGTTACCGCGTGAACGGCTGAACCGCTTTGCGCTCGCGCGTCCCCGCGACGACGACAGCATCCGAAGCCGATGACCTGGCTCCCTTGGCTGCTCCTGTTCGCGCTCGGCGCGGGCGCCGTCTGGGGCTTCGCCACCATCGCCGCGCACGTGCGCTGGGCGCGCCGCACGCTGCTCGCCGCGGACACCGGCCCGCGGCCGCAAGGCTGGCTCGTGCGCAAGCTGCGCCTGGAAGAACTCTTCGTCGCCGTCGAAGGCCGCGCCGAGAACGAAGGTGAGATCCGCGCCGCCGCCGGGCGGCGCATCGAGGCGCTGCTCGCGCCGCTCACCGACGCGGTGCTCGTCGTCGACGCGCAGGACCGACTGCGTCTCGCGAACCCCGCGGCGGCGACGCTCTTCGGTCTCGCCGAAGAAGATGTCGGCGGCCCGGTCGTACCACTGGTCCGCAGCGCCGACTTCATCGAACTGATCCGGCGCGTCCGCGGCGAAGGCGACGCCCGCGCCACGCTGCTCCTCAACCGCGCGCCTTTGGCCGACGTCTGGCTGCAGGCCGCCGGCGCGCGCACCGACCCGGAGGCCTTCGGCCCGGGCGCCGCGATCTTCGTGCTGGCGGACGTGACCGCGCTGAAGCGCCTGCAGGCGATGGAGCGCGACTTCGTCACGAACGTCTCGCATGACCTCCGGACGCCGGTGACGATCCTGCGCGGCTACGCGGAGACGCTGGCCGAAGACCAGGCGACGATGTCGGCCGAAGACCGCGCGCGCTTCACGCAGAAGATCGTGAATTCCGTCGGACGCCTCCAAGGGCTCGTCGAAGGCCTGCTCGCCTTGGCGAGCCTGGAGTCTTCGCGCGAAGTCCGCCGCGAAGCCGGCGCGCTGCATGCCGCGGCCCGCGAAGTGGCCACGGAGTTCGAAGCCCGTTGCAAGGCCGCGGGCGTGACGCTCAGCCTGGACCTGGCGGCGACGAAGGACGTCGGGGCCGACCCGATCCAAGCCCGCCGGCTGATCCAGAACCTGATCGACAACGCGCTGGCTCACGCCGCCGGCCTGACCCGGCTCCGGATCGCGACCCGCGATACGGCGGACGGGACCGAACTATGCGTCGAAGACGATGGGGCAGGGGTGACGACCGCCGACCTGCCGAGGCTCTTCGATCGCTTCTACCGGACCGACAAATCTCGCCGGGCAGGGGGAAGTGGGCTGGGCCTGAGCATCGTCCGCCAGGTGGCGGAACTCCATGGTGGCTCGGCCGGGGCCGAACCCGCCCGCCCGAAAGGTCTCCGGGTGATCGTCACCATCCCTCGGGTCGACTGAAGGTCCCGAAATGAAAAACCCGCCGGGTTTCGGCGGGTTTTGGCTCCATTTTTAAAGTGGAGCGCGCGACTGGACTTGAACCAGCAACAGCCACCTTGGCAAGGTGGTACTCTACCATTGAGCTACGCGCGCGTTGGACGAGGAGCAGACCAAACGGCTCAGCGAGTGTCAAGCCTTTGGAGGAAGGCTGTCCGGGCGGCCGCCGGGGCGGGGGTCAGGCCTTGTTCCGACAGCAGGGCGGCCGCCGCGTCCGAACAGAGCCAGCGGAGGGCAGGGCGGAGGGCCGCGACTTTATCCGGGCGGACATAAAGGATGAGGGGCACCTGGAGGGGGTAGTCGCCATTGTGCACGTTGGTCTCATCCGGACCATAGGCGGTCGCGGACCGACCCGGGCGACCATCGGAGACCGGAAGGACCCGGCCGCGGGCGGCCGGGGGTTTGGGCAAGAGGACGATGCTACCGGCTCGGGCGGCGAGCAGGTCAGCCGCCAAGGAGGGTTCGACGCGGAGGCGAACATCCGGGCGAAACGGCTGACCTTCGAGGACGAGGCCTTGGAAGATTTCCAACACCATGGTGCCCGGCGGAGAGGTCAACGCCGGCGTCATGAGTTCCGAACGGGCGGCCGGATCGAGGTCGTTCCAATTACGCGCCGGCGCGCGAGCGTCACGGGCATACGCATTGGCGAGCTGCTCGAAGCTGATCTGCTCCATGCGGTTGCTCCCGTGCGTCGCGACGACGACGACCGCCGAAGCGAGGCGAAATTCCCGGGCGCCGACGACCGGAGCCGTTTCGCCGGGACGCACCATCAGAATGGCGGCCGCGGCGCGGCCATCCACGAAAGCACGGCGGGCGGGCAAGGTACCCGCGAAATCGGCTGCGTCCTGTCCGGCCGCGTCACGCAAGCCGGCGGCGAAACGTCCGTCGAGCAGATCGGTGCCGACCACATCCGCGCCTTGGGCGGCGCAGACGAAAAGCAGACCAAGGAGATGCCTCACGCCATCTCGGGGCCTGGATCGAGTTCCGGCCACTGCAGGAGTTTGCGATGCAAGGTGCGACGCGAGATGCCCATGAGCTCCGCGGCGCGCGTGCGATTACCTGCCGCGGCGGCAAGCGCCTGCTTCAGCAGCTGCTTCTCGTTCAAGGTACGGTCGAGGTTGCCCGACGGGCCCAAGGCAGGAGCGGCTGCGCCTGTTGAGAAGGCGGGAGCGCTGAAGCGCGGGTCGAGGTCGGCAGAGCCGACCGTCTTGCCGGCGCGGAGCACCGCGAGGTTCTCGCAGGCGTTGCGCAGTTCGCGGATATTGCCCGGCCACGGATAGCGCACGAGGACGGCCAGCGCCTCGGACGAGAGCCGCGGCGCCGCGGCGCCGTTCTCTTTCGCGAAACGCTCAAGGTAGTGGGCGAGCAGGAGCGGGATATCATCGGTACGCTCGCGGAGAGGCGGCAGGCGGAGGGGCACGACCGAGAGACGGTAGTAGAGGTCTTCGCGGAACTTGCCTTCCTTCACCATCTGCTGGAGGTCACGGTTCGTCGCGCAGACGAGGCGCAGGTCCAGAGCAATCGGCCGATGCGAACCTAGGCGCTCGACGGCCCGCGTCTCGAGGAAGCGCAGCAGCTTCACCTGGGTCGTGGCGTCGATCTCGCCGATTTCGTCGAGGAAGAGCGTGCCGCCGTCCGCGGATTCGAAGCGGCCGACGCGACGTTCGTTGGCGCCGGTGAAGGCGCCTTTCTCATGACCGAAAAGTTCGGACTCCAGGAGGTTGGCCGGGATCGCCGCGCAATGCACGGCCATGAACGGGCCCTTCGCGCGCTGGCTGGCCTGATGGATCATCTGGGCGAAAAGTTCTTTGCCCGTGCCGGTCTCGCCGAGAAGGAGGACGGTCGCATTGGAAGATGCGACCGAGCGCACCTGTTCGATCGAATGCTGGAGGGAGGCGGAAGATCCGACCACTTCGCCGAGGGAGAACTTCCGGTCGAGGCGGGCCTTGAGCGTCACGACCTCCTTCTCGGTCGTACGCGCCTTCAGGCCGCGTTCGAGCACGAGCTCCACCTGACGCAGGTCGACCGGTTTCTGGAAGAACCAATAGGCGCCGCGGCTCATCGCCGTGACCGCCGTCTCGACGTCGCCGTAAGCCGTCATCATGATGCAGACCGGCTGATGCGGGAGCTTGAGCGCGCGGTCGATCACCGCCATGCCGTCCTCGCCGGCCATGCGGAGGTCGGTGAGCACGGCATCGGGCGGCACGTCCTGCATGAGGCGCGCCGCTTCCGCGGCGTCCTTGGCGACAAAGGTCTCGTAGCGGTCTTCCAACGCGGCGCGGAGGCCTTCGCGGATGTTCTTCTCGTCGTCGACGATGAGTACCGTGGGCTTCATGGTTCAGGCTTCCGGGGAGGCTTGATGGTTGGCGGCGCCCCAGGCGCGCGCGGCCTTCTCGGCGAGGGCCGCGCGGGCGCGATCCACTTCGGCGAGACGGGCCTTGAGGTTGGCGTTGGAGACGGCGGCTAGGTCGTCGAGATCGCAGAGGTAGGCGCCTTCAAGCGAGCGGGCCGCGACGTCGAAATTGCGGGGCACGCCGAGATCCACGAGAAGCAGCGGGCGGCCTTGGCGGCGGGCCACGGATTCGCGGAGGGCGACGGCGTCGAGGAGGGCGCGTTCCACCGTGGCGCAGCCGACGATCACGTCGTGCGTGTGCGCCTGCCGGAGCGCGTCGGCGAGCGTGAGGGAGGAACCGGCGAACTCTTCGGCGAGCACGCGGGCATTCTCGAAGGTGCGGGAGGCGACGGAGACCTGCGCGGCCCCGCGGGAGACGAGGGCCTGCACGACCTGCCGACCGACGTCGCCGGTGCCGAGCACCAGCACGCGGGCCTCATCGAGCGAACCGAAAACGCGTTGCGCGAGTTCGACGGCGACGTTGCCGAGGCTGACCTGGCCTTGGGAGATACCGGTGTGGGTGCGCGCCCAAGCGCCGGCCTGGAAGGCGCGCTGGAAGACGCGGTTCAGCACCGGGCCCGTCATGCCGCGGGCGAGGGCGTCGGCATAGGCGTCCTTCACCTGACCGGCGATCTCGACCTCGCCCACCATCTGGGATTCGAGACCGGAGACGACGGCGAAGAGATGCTCGACGGCCTCGAGGCCGGGCACGGGACGGAGATGCTGGTCGAGGACCGCGGGCGCGGCGCCCGTCGCCTTGATGAGCGCGCTGCGCACATGGAGGGCGGCGGCTTCGTCGCCGACGCCGTAGGCTTCGAGGCGGTTGCACGTGGCGAGCAGCACCGCTTCGGCGAGACCCGCTTCGCGCGCGGCGGCATAGAAGGCCTCGGCGCCGCCGGCGGGCACGGTGAACGCGGCGCGTTCGTCGAGTCCGGCGGTGCGATGGGTGGCGCTGAGCGCCACGAGATTGCGGACGCGTTCGCTCATCGGGCGGCGGGGAGCGAGAGATAGAGGGCGACGAGCGCGGGGGCGAAGACGAACAACGACGCACGGGCGTAAGCCGAACCCGCCAGGCGATGACGACGACGTTGGACGGTGACGACAAGGCCGGCGACCCAGGTGAGCAGCGCGGCGGAGAGCTTGGGCAACGCGACGAGCGCGAGGTCTCGTTGCGCCCAGTCGGTGGCGCCGATCACGAGCGAAAGACCGAGCAGCCAGACCGCGGCGCCCATGAGCTGGCCGCCGATGCGGTCGAGCGGCACCAACGCCGGCAGCAAGGCGTAGATGCCGCCGAACTCGCGGCGCGCGAGCGCGCGGTCCTGCAGGAGATACGCGGCGGAGTTCAGCGCCTGCGCGCCGAGCACGCAGTAGGCGAGGACGGCGGCGCCGACATGGATGACGATCAGCGGCTTGTCCGTGAGATCGGTCGGCTGGCCGACGACACCCAGAAAGGCGGCCGCCACCAGACAAGCCGTCGTCGCGCCGGCGATCACCCAGGTCGGCAGACGATGCGTGAAAGTCAGGTCCAGGAAGAGGGCCAGGCCGGAGAGACCCCAGGCGATGGAAAGCAGGAGCTCCGCCGCGCTGCTGATCGGCAAGGCATGTGTCCGCAGGCCTTGGTAAGCCAGCATCGTGGTGAGCATGATCCAGCCTCCGCGCAGCAACCAGAGCCCGGCGGACGGCCAGCGTCCGGAAGCGTCTTTAGCCGCCAGCCCATCCAAGAGAGCGGCCGCCAGAAAGACGGCGGCACAACCCAGCAGGCATTCCCGGGTGAGGGGATGCTCAGCAAGCGCTGCGGCCAAGGGCAACATGACTACCGAATAAATAGCAGTGTGACATTTTGGCAAACCTCCAAAACAACCTGTTTTCTTGCGAAAGCAGGGGAGGGGGCTAGTTTTGGGCTTACCTATGGCCCACGACCTCTACGATCTCACCCAGCACCCCCCTCGCAGCCCCCGGGTTCGCCTCGGCGGCCTGGTCATCCTCCCTCGCATGATCGACAAGGCCCGCGCGACGAAAGCCGGGAAAAATGGTGAATATACCTACGGATGCTCCCTTGACCGCAACGTCTTGGATTTCCTCGGAATCGAAGCGGATGCCCTTAAAGCTCAGATTGACAATGGTTTAGGCGATGGCGAGATCCTCGCCTGGATGATGGCTAATGCCAAGAAGCCCCGTCAGGCCTACGAAATCGCGGCCTTTAGCGCCTTCCACGAGCAGCGAGCCCCCAGTGCCCCCGGGGGCCGGGCCAAGGTCAGCGAGTACCAATCTTCGACCCCGGCCGGCGCCAAGCGCGAGGACATCGTCACTTGGTTCGACGTCCTCGACCTGGACGACCACCAGAGTTTCGGTGGCAAGGTCTGAGCCGTGGCCAAGGTAGGTCCGCCCCGTCGGGTGCTCCTGGTCTGCATGGGTAACATCTGTCGTTCACCGACGGCGGAGGAAGTCCTGCGCGTCAAAGCCCGGCAGGCCGGCCTGCGCATCGAGTTCGATTCCGCCGGAACGGAGAACTACCACATCGGCGATGCGCCGGATCCGCGCTCCGTGCGACACGCGCGTAAGCGAGGATATGACCTGTCGGCCCTACGCGCCCGCCAGGTGCACGCGTCGGATTTCCACGACTTCGATCTCATCCTCGCCGCCGACGAACTCAACCTGCGCGAACTCCGTCGGCGTTGTCCGCCCGCACGACATGATCGGCTGGCGCTGTTCCTCGGCGACATCGCCTTGCCCGATCCCTATTACGGCGAAAGCGACGATTTCGAAAAAGTGCTGGATTTGGTGGAAAAACAGGCATTTCAGCTCGTCTCGGCGTGGGCGCGGGCAACTGAATGATTGCGGTGACGACCCCCTCCGCGTTTGCTCGTCCACACCGATGTACCAAGTGAATTTCAGCGACCAGGCGATGCGCGAGCTCGCGAAGCTGCCGACCTTGGAGCAGATGGAAGTCGTCGAAGCGTTCACTTCGCTCACCGCCGAAGAGCTCCTGCGCGGCAGCTCGGAACTCGGCACGGTCCGCCGCAGCGGCCACACGTATCACCGTCTGCGCGTCGGTGAGTTCCGCATCTATTTCGAAGCCAGCGAAGGCTCGCTGCTCGCCCATTACGTGCTCCATAAGCACACCTACGCCGATTTCGCGTTCCGTTCGCACCTGCCCTTCCCGGAAGACGAAGCACGGATCGAACAAGAAGGCGGCTTCTGGAAATACCTCGACGAACCCCCGAAGTCCTGACCGTGACCACCCCTCCTGAAAAACGCCCGTATGCTTCGCCTGAGGAGGCGGCCCGCATCTACCTGCTGCCGAACCTGTTCACGGCCGGCAACATGCTCTGCGGCTTCCTGGCCATCAAGAACTGCATCGAAGCCCGGTTCACCTCGCTGACCCCGGAAGGACGGGCCGAGCACTATAATATGGCGGTCTGGTTCATCCTTTTCGCCTGCGTCTGCGATCTTTTTGACGGTCGGGTGGCCCGCGCCACCAAGCGTGAATCCCTCTTCGGCGCCGAGTTCGATTCCATCGCGGACACGGTCTCCTTCGGCGTCGCCCCGGCGTTGATGGCGTGCTTCCTGGTCATCAAGCCCGAGGTGACGGCCAACGTCCAGTTGGTCACCTGGCTCCTCGCGTTCATCTACCTGCTCTGCGCAGGCGTCCGCCTAGCCCGGTTCAACGTCCTCACCAACCCCTTGGTACCTGGTAACGAAAAGCGCGCCGCGGGAGGCGATTTCGTCGGCCTGCCTTCACCCGCCGCCGCCGGGATGATTGCCTCCTTGGTTCTGGTGCTTTCTGACATGATGGTCTCCCCGGGCCAGAAAGACCCCTTCGAGCAAGCGGTGCAGCACTGGCCCTGGGTGCTCCTCCCGGTGATGCTGGTCATCTCCTTCCTGATGATCAGCAACGTGCGTTTTCCTAGCTTCAAGAAGCTGGACTGGACCGCCCGGGCCAAGACCCGCGGCTTCATCCTCATCATCATCCTGGGGGCCGTGATCTTCCGTTACCCGCAGTACTCGTTCCCGGCAGTCTTCCTCGGCTACGTCGTCTACAGTCTTTTCCGTCATGCCTTCTTGCTGAAGAAGAGCGAAATGGACCCGGCGCCGGACGACGATGATGAACCGGTGTCCAAGGTGTGAACAGGCGGTGCACAACCCGTGCCTGTGACCTGCTGTGAACAAGCCGAGGGTTATTCACGCCTCAGGCACAGAAGCCTCCGCGGCGGATGCTCCCTCTTACCAGCGTGTTGCGGAACTATGTACGGTATTCCGACCCCTGCTGATGCTACGGGTATTTATAAATGAAGAGAGAATAGAGACAGAGTCGGCCGGGATGTGGGCAATGAGGGGTTGCCTCAGCCCCCGCCTCTGCTCAATTCTGACGTCATCATGAAGTTCAAGGTTAACCGGAATCACTTTTTCAACGGCCTCTCGAGCGTGACCAACGTCGTCGGCAGCCGTGCGACGATGCCGATCCTCCAGAACGTGCTCATCGAAGCCGAAGGCGACACGGTGACGCTCACCACCACCAACCTCGATCTCGGCATCTGCTGCCGCATCAAGGCCGCCGTGTCCTCCCCAGGTCGGATCACCCTGCCGGTCAAGAAACTCGTCCCGATCGTCCGCGCCCTCTCGAGCAGCGACACCATCGTCGAACTCACCGGCAAAGACCGCGTGAAGATCACCTCCGGTAGCTCCGTGTTCCAGGTCGCCGGTCTCCCGGCCGATCAGTTCCCGCCGATCTCCAATTTCGCCGGACAGCCGACCATCTCGATCAATCAGGATGATCTAGGCGACATGCTCCGCAAGGTCAGCTACGCGCAGTCCTCCGACGAGAACCGTTACATCCTCAACGGCGTGTTCTTCGAATTCGCCGAAGGCAAGCTGACGGTCGTCGCGACCGACGGTCGCCGTCTCGCCAAGTGCGAGCGTAAGCTCGCCGGCACCGACAAGGCCTTGGCCCTCATCCTGCCCGCCCGCACCATCATCGAACTGATGCGCCTGCTGAAGTCCGGCGGCGAAGCCCACGTCTCGCACAATGAGCGCCAGGTCGGCTTCACCATCGACATCCCGAAGAACGAGGAAGGCCTCGTGGACCGCATCCAGCTGGTCTCCAAGGTCGTCGAAGGCAACTACCCTAACTACCGCCAGGTCATCCCGAAGGATGCCGGCTCCAAGGTCCGCCTCGAACGCGAGAAGCTCCTCGAGAGCGTCAACCGCGCCGCGCTGATGACCGACGACCGCAACAACACCATCCGGATGAGCGTGACGAAGAAGACGCAGAACCTCGAGATCTCCGCGAAGTCCGACAGTGGCGACGCGCATGAGCCGATCGCCGTGAAGTACGAAGGTCCGGACGTGAACATCGCGTTCAACCCTCAGTACATCATCGATCCGCTCAAGGCCCTCACGGAAGATGAGATCGATTTCGAGTTCAAGGACGAGATGTCCCCGGGAGTGATCCGCGGACTCAAGGACGACTTCCTCTGCGTCGTGATGCCGCAGCGGATTTCGTAAGCCACCGGCTCAGAGACCAGGCTCGGCGCAATCCGGGAGCGACTTGATACGCTCCAGGATGCGACGCGACGCCTCGATCGAACGGTCGCGATGTTCCGCGCCCGGATCGTATTCTGCCGGCAGCATCGCCTTGCCGAAGCGGACGCGGATGCGCGCCGAACCGACCGGGAAATTCGCGCCGCGGGGGAGGACGTCGCGCGCGCCGCGGATATGGATAGGGACGACCGGCACGCCGGATTTGCAGGCGAGGAGACCGGCCCCGGCCTTCGGCGAGGCGATGACGCCATCATGGCTGCGCGTACCTTCCGGGAAGATAAGCAGGCCTTCGCCGGCGCCCAAGGCCGCCAAGGCCGCGCGGATCGCGCCGATGTCCGCTTCGCCCCGGTCGACGGGGATGGAGTGACAGGCGCGGATCACGAACCCAAAGACGGGGTTGTCGAAGAGGGAACGTCGCGCGATGAAGGAGATCTCACGGGGCAGGCACGACCCGAGCAAGGGCGGGTCCAGCATGCTCTGGTGATTCGAAGCGAAGAGGCACGCGCCGGCAGGGACGTTTTCCCAGCCTTCGACTTCGAGCGTGGAGAAGACCTCGATGAACGAACGCGCGCCGTGGTAGACGGCCTTGTAGATCAGGTTCTTCGAAACGAGGATCATCGGGGCAGGGCGGCCACCTTGATCAGTTCGCCGATCTGGCTCACGACGGCCTCGAGGGATAGGTGCGTGTTATCCAGGCGGCATGCCCCGTTCGGGCAGACCATGGGGGCGGTCTTGCGCGTGGCGTCGAGATGGTCGCGCTGGGTGACCTGATCGGCTTGGCCTTCGGCGGCCCGGCGCTGGGCGCGCGCGGCGGCGTCGGCTTCGAGAAAGATGCGTACTTCGGCGTCCGGCAGGACGACGGAGCCGATGTCACGGCCTTCCATCACCACGCCGGCGAAACCTTGCTCGCTCGCGAGTTTCACCTGTGAGCGCTGGTATTCGAGGAGGAACGTCCGGACGGAGGGCAGGGCGGCGATCTTCGAGACCGCCGCGTTGACCTCGGGCGTGCGCAGGTCGGCGTCATCAGGCAGCGCGCCATCGAGGGTGAGCGCCGAGCTCCGGGCCCCCTGGCGGGCGACGATGCGCGAGCCGATGCGCAGCTTGGCCAGCGAGGCCTTCACGGAAGCGGGATCGTCGGCGGAAGCGCCGGCGAGGAGCAGCGCTCGGGTGAGGCTGCGGTAATGGGCGCCCGTATCGACGTGCAACAGGCCGTGCAGCTGGGCGAGACGGCGGCTGGTGCTGGACTTACCCGAAGCGGCGCCCCCGTCCACGGAGACCCGAACGAAGTTCGTGCGGAGCGCCTCGAGGGCGCCGAAGAAATGCGGGAAGGTCTTGCCCGTGCAGGCGGGGTCCTGGATGGCAATCCAGGGACGACCGTCGCCGAAGAGATCGAAGCTGCCGAGGATGCCGAAGCTCATCGCCATGCGATGGTCTTCGTAAGTGTGGATCTCGACGGGGCCGGCCGCGGCCGCCTGACGCAAGGCCGCTTTGTTCGGGAAGACGGTCAGCGAGGAAAGCGACTCATCCGCGCGGAGCTGCGCGGCGGAAGGTTCGACCTTCAGGCCGAGGCGTTCCAGTTCGGTCGCCATCGCAAGCACGCGGTCGGTCTCCTGCTTGCGAGTGTGGGCGATACCGCGGATCTTCACCGGGCCGTCGGCCAGAGCGGCCACGGTCGCCAGCGTGAGGAAGGTATCCGAGAAAGCGTTGAAGTCGAAGTCGCCGCCCCGGATGCCCGACCAGGAGTCCGCGACCAAGGTGCCTTCGGCCGAGCGTAGCTTGGCGCCGCAGGCCGCGGCGACCTTGGCGAAAGCGGTGTCACCCTGGAGTCCGCCGTCGGCGTAGCCTTCGATGCGCACGGACGCGCGGGCGCCGGTGACGGCGGGCAGCGCGATGAAGTAGCTGGCGGCGGTGGCGTCAGGTTCGATCGCGTAGGCAGGCTGGGCGACGTACGGGCCAGGAGCGGGACAGCTCCAGCTGCCGTCGGCGAGACGGCTCAGGGACCGGCCGAACTGGCCGCACATGCGCGCCGTCATCTCGACGAACGGTTCGGAGACCGTGGAGCCCTTCATGCTCACCGTCGCTCCGGCCGAAAGCGGGAGCACCATGAGCAGGGCGGAGAGAAGCTGGGAAGATGCCGACGCATCGACCTCCAGGCGGCCAAGTTTGCCTGTCGTGTGAAGCGTGAACGGGAAACCGTTCGCGGCCGAACCGTCGGGAGCGACCGCCCGGCAGCCGCCCGCGCGCAGGGCGTCGAGCAACCCGCGCATCGGGCGGGCCCGCATGGCTTCGTCGCCGTCGAGCTCATATTCGCCCCCCGGCGCAAGCGCGAGGAAGGCGGTGAGGAAACGCGCCGCGGTGCCGGCGTTGCCGACGTGCAGCTGGGCGCGGACGCGCGGGATACGGCCGCCGAGGCCGGTGATGCGCACCGTGCCGGCGGCTTCGTCGTCGGTCACCTCAAAGCCCAGCGCCCGCAGGGCGGCGATGAGGATGCGGGTGTCGCGGCTGAAGAGCGCGCCGGTGAACAGCGTGACGCCGTCGGCGAGCGCGGCCAGGATCAGGGCGCGGTTGGTGATGCTCTTCGAGCCCGGGACCTGGGCGACGCCGCGGGCGGGGGTCTGGAAGGGACGGATGACGAGGGTCGGGCTCATTCGGACCGGTCGAGGTTCTGGCGGGCGATGCGGGCTTCGGCGAGGAGACGGCGCAACGTGGCGGCGTCGTTCGCTTCCACGGCCGCGCGGAGTTCGGCGGCGCGCCGCTCGAGGTCACGGAGGCCGCCGGCGGTGTGCCGGGCGTTGGCGAGCATGATGCCCACCCAGAGGTTCTCTTCGCCGGCGGCGATGCGGGTCGTGTCGCGCAGGCCGGCGCCGACCGCGAAGCGGCGGAAACCGGGCTGGTCCATCACGGCGAGCATGAGCGCCGAAGCGGCGGCATGCGGCACATGGCTGATCGCGGCGACGATCTCGTCGTGCTTGGCGGCGTCGGTCTCATGCAGGACCGAACCGAGTTCCTGCCAGAAGCGACGCACGGTGGCCAAGGCCTGCGGATCTTCGGAGCCGGTCGGCGTCAGGAAGCAGACGCGTCCTTCGAAGAGCTGGGCGGAAGCGTGCGAGGCACCGGCTTTCTCGCCGCCGGCCATGGGATGGGCGCCGACGAAAGGATTGGCCGCGGGCAGCCGGCGCGCGGCGAGCAGGATGGCCCCTTTCACGCTCCCGGCGTCGGTGACGACGGCGCCCGGCGCGAGGCCGGGGGAGATGGCGAGGAAGGTCTCCTCCGCGGTGTCGACGGGCGTCGTCACGATGACGAGGTCCGCGCCGCGGACGCAGTCGGCCGCGCTCTCGAAGACTTCCGCCACGCCGAACCCGCGCAAGGTCTCCCGCGATCCTGCCGAGCGCGACCAGCACGCCAGCGAACCGGCCAGGCCCTTCCGCGCCGCCGCGAGGAGGATGGAGCCGCCGATGAGGCCGGCGCCGACGACGGCGATGCGCTTGAATTGAGCCATTTCCAATATTGAAGGTATGACTTTGATGAACCAGAGTGACGAACTATTAAAGCAAACAAACCGCCGGCGACGAAGTTGTCGGTCCGCTCATGAGCAACGGCCCACAACCACCCAGACCCGACTTCGTGCCCGCCGCGGATCCCCGGGCGCGCCGCGGACGTTTCTCCTTCGAGGCCGTCTGGGCCCGGCTGCGGCTGCCCTTGCTGTTGGCGGTGATCGCCTCCCTGGCCATCGCCTCCCTCCTGCTCTACACGGCGGAGCGTCGGACGACCCGTCAGTCCGAGCTCACGGTCTCCGCCGCGGACGCCGCCGCCCTTCGTCAGCGTTCGCTCGCGGCGGAAGCGGCTTTCGAGAAAGTCCGCCAAGAGCGCTTCGAACTCACCGAAGACGATGTCCGTCTGCTGGAACAGGCCTTGCAGGCCCAGGAAGAGTATCTTTCCGCCCTCCGCTCCGTCGGCACGGAAGATCCGCGGCTCGTCTCCCTCCGTCGCCGGTTGCACCTCCTCCGGGGAGAGCGACTGCGCCAGGAGTCGGCCACCCTTGAGGCCGCCGCGCTCGCCCTAGCCAAGTCCGACGAACTCGGGGCGGCGGAGAAGCTCCGGCGGGCGGTCGCCTGCGAACAGGAGATCGCCGATCGCTGGCAGTTCTCTGGCCTGGCTGATTCCGGCCGGCGCACGTTGCTCGACACCCGCCTTCGTCGTCTGGAATCCTCGGCGCTGTGGCAGAAGGGACGCGCCCTGGAAGCCGAGGCGGAGAAGTCCTTCGCCGCCGGCCGTTATGCCGAGGCCGCGGAACGTTTCACGTCGGCCCTCGATGCCGAGAACGAATTCCTCGCGCGCTATCGCGACGTACGCGACACCGCCTTCGGCCGCGCCGAACAGCTGGCCATCCGCCGCGAGACCGCTGCCTCCGGCCTCGTCTGGGAGGAAGTCGGTCGGCATCAGGCTGCCGCCCAAGCCGCCGAAGCGAAAGGCGATTGGCCTGGTGCCGTCGCCCGGTGGCAGGACGCGGTCGATGTCTTCGCGCGGCTGCTCACGGCCTATCCGCGCAGCCAGTTCGCCGACCGGGCCAAGGAAGCCGCGATGGCGACGCGCCTGAACTACGCCCGTTTTCACGACGACATCGTGCGCGTGCGCGCCACCGCCGGCCGACTTCGTCAGGCCTTGCGGGCCCGGCAGGTCGACGACGCCCTCCGGCTGGCGGATCCGGTCCTCGCGGATGCCCGCCGTCTCGCCGAGGCCGGCACCGGAGTCTTTCGTCCGGAGGATGAAGAGCGCCAGGAACTGGAATTCATCGTCTCCCATGCGGCGACGATCCGGGGTTACCTGCCGGGCGCGGACCGGCAGCTGCTCCCTGTGCCTGGTCAGACCGTCCGGATGTACCGCACTGAGATCCCGCAGGGACTCTACGCCTCGTTGATGGACGCGAATCCGAGCGCCGTGCGCCGTGAAGCCAACCCGGTGGAGTCGGTCGCCTACGCCGACGCCGAACTTTTCGCCCGACGCTTGGGGTGGATCCTCGGGGCACGCGCCCGTCTCCCTACCGTCGCCGAGCATGCGGCGGCGGCCGGCGATCTGACCAAGCCGGCTTTGGCCGATAACGCCTGGACTGCGGCTAACACCGAAGGCGTCGACGCCCGGCCGGCGGGCTCCGCCAAGGCCGATGCCCAAGGCTTCCATGACCTCGTCGGCAACGTGGAAGAATGGGCGGCGGCCAAAGAAGGGGAGACCCGGGCCCCTGTCGTGGGTGGAAGCGTCGCCTCCGCCCCGGTCGCCGGGTTGGCGATCCGGCAGGTCCATAAGCGCGAGAAAAGCCGGACCCTCGGGTTCCGCATCGTCATTGAATAATCGGCTCGGGGGCTCAATCATCGCCAGACCCCATGGCCACTTCCGCCTCCCGCCTCAAGCGCGCCGCGTTCTTCTTCGCGGCTTACGGGATGCTGGCCGCGCTCTCGCTCTGGTTCGCCTACGAACTCCGCTTCGTCGGCGCCGACGAACCGACGACCGCGGAGCACCTGGCCTTCGAAGCTTATCTCTATGAGCAGCGTCCGATCGCGTTGCTCTGGATCGTGCCGCTGAAGGTCGGTCTGCTCGCGCTCTGGGGTCAGTTCCGCGGCGTGTTCTATTATTTCCGGCTGCCGGATGCGCTGCGCACGGGTCTCGCCTTGGCGACGGCGACTTTCGCGGCGCTGGCCTTGCCGAGTCTCCTCAGCGGCGGCGCGCCGGACGATCCTTTCAGCCTTCCGCGCGGCGTCACGCTGATCGACTTCAACCTCTCCTTGGTGCTGTTCATCGGCTTCCGCGTTTCGGTCCGCGCCCTCCGCGAGCGTTTCTCCGCCGGCCCGGGTTCGCCGGCCGGCGTCGTCGAACGCATCGCCGTCGTCGGCGCCGGTCAGTCGGGCGCCCAGCTCGTCGCCGACCTGCTCGGACGTCGCGGCCACGGCCTCGAGCCGGTCTGCTTCCTCGACGACGACGTCGCCAAGCATGACCTCCACATCCATGGCGTCCCCGTGGTCGGCTCGCCGGCCCGCATGGGCGAGCTTGCGGAGAAGTTCGGTGTCACCGAGATCATCCTCGCCCTGCCATCCACCAGCGTCCGCCGCATCCGCGAAGTCAGCGCCCTCGCCGCCGCCAACAATCTCCGCGTGCTCGTCGTCCCCTCGATGGCGGAACTCGCCGGCGGCCGCGTCCGCGCCTCCGACATCCGGCCGATCTCCGTCGAGGACATCCTCGGCCGCGCGCCGGCGGAGCTCGATGACGAAGCGATCGGCGCGATGGTCAAGGGACGCGTCATCCTGGTCACCGGCGCGGGCGGCAGCATCGGCCTCGAGCTCAGCCGTCAGGTCGCGGCGCATGGCCCGGTCAGGCTGCTCCTGGTCGATCAGTGCGAGGTTCTCCTCTATCAGGCCGAGCAGGAACTCATCGCGGCCGGCCATGGAGACGTCATCACGCCCCTCGTCGGCGACGTCACGGACGTCGCCCGGATGACGGCCGTCTTCACGGCGTATCGCCCGAGCCTCGTCCTGCACGCCGCGGCGCACAAGCATGTCCCGATGATGGAAGCCCAGCCGGGCGAAGCCCTGAAGAACAACGTCGAGGGCACCTGGGTCGTCGCCCATCTCGCCGCGGAGCATGGCGCGGAGAAGTTCGTGCTCATCTCCTCGGACAAGGCGGTCAACCCCACCAACGTCATGGGCGCCAGCAAGCGGCTCGCCGAACTCATGCTCCGCTCGCTCCAGGCCCGGCCTGGCGTCCGCACGAGCTTCATGGCCGTGCGCTTCGGCAACGTGCTCGGTTCGTCGGGCTCGGTAGTTCCCATCTTCCGACGGCAGATCGCCGCGGGCGGTCCGGTCACGGTCACGCACCCGGACGTGAGACGTTATTTCATGACGATCCCCGAGGCGGTCGGCCTCGTCCTCCAGAGCGCGACGCTCGGGCAAGGAGGAGACATCCTCGTCCTCGAGATGGGCGAGCCGCTCAAGATCATCGACGTCGCCCGGCAGCTCATCGAACTCAGCGGCCTGCGTCCGGACGTCGACATCGAGATCCGGATCATCGGCCTGCGCCCCGGCGAGAAGCTCGTCGAGGAGCTCCAGTGCGAAGGCGAGCAGTTCCGGCCGACGACCCATCCGCGGGTCTTCCGTTTCGTGGCCGCGGACGAGACATCCCTGTCGCCCGAAGCCTTGCGCGCTCAGGTGACCGACCTTCTTCGCCTGGAACCGGGCGTCTGCAAGCAGGGCATCCGCCGGCTCGTCCCCGAATACGTCCCGTTCGCGGAGTAGTTTTTTCGCTTCGGGCTTCACAGGCGGGCGAGCCTCCGACACGCTTCGGCCATGGCTCGCGCGCTTTCTTCCGCACCTCAGGTCGGCATCATCATGGGTTCCCAGTCCGATTGGGAGACGATGGTCAACGCCGCCGACACGCTCAAGAAACTCGGCGTCGCCTTCGAAGCCGAAGTCGTCAGCGCGCACCGCACGCCGCTGAAGCTCAAGGATTACGCCCTGGCGGCCCGCCGTCGCGGCCTGAAGGTCATCATCGCCGGCGCCGGCGGTGCGGCCCACTTGCCTGGCATGGTCGCCGCGATGACCTCGCTGCCCGTCATGGGCGTCCCGGTGCAGTCCAAGTCCCTCGACGGCATCGACTCGCTCCTCTCCATCGTCCAGATGCCGGCCGGTATCCCCGTGCACACCTTCGCGATCGGCCGCGCCGGCGCGATCAACGCCGCCCTCGGCGCCGCCGCGGTGCTGGCCCTCTCCGACGCCAAGCTCGCCAAGAAGCTCGACGATTACCGCGCCGCGCAGACCAAGGCCGTGCTCGATAACCCGATCCCCGGTCGCAAGGGCAAGAAGCGCTGAGCCATGGAGCGCCCCCTGCAGCCCGGCGGAACCATCGGCATCCTCGGCGGCGGCCAGCTCGGCCGCATGTCGGCCATCGCCGCCCGTCGCCTCGGTTACAAGGTACGCACTTTCGATCCTTCCGCCGGCGCCTGCGCCGCGGGGATCGCCGACGAGCATGTCACCGCCGACTGGAGCGACACCGCCGCGCTCACGCGTTTCGCGCAAGGCTGCGGCCGCGTCACGCTCGAGTTCGAGAACATCCCGCCTGCGACGGTCGAGTTCGTCGCGAAGTCCGTGCCGTGCCATCCGTCCGCCGCCGTCCTGGCGACCTGCCAGAACCGCCGTCGCGAGAAGGAATTCCTCCGCGCCTCCGGCATCCCTTGCGCCAACTTCGCCGTCGTCTCCTCGCTCGCCGAGCTGCAGGCCGCGGTGAAGTCCGTCGGCTTCCCCTGCGTGCTCAAGACCGCGGACTTCGGTTACGACGGCAAAGGACAGGTCAAGCTGCCGTCTGCCGAAGCCGACCTCGCCGCCGCGTGGGCGAAGATCGGTGGCGCCGTGGGCGTCCTCGAAGCGTGGGTGCCTTTCCAGATGGAGATCTCCGTGCTCGTCGCGCGTACCGTCGACGGTCGTACCGCCGTCTACGATCCCGCCGAGAACATCCACCGTAACCATATCCTGCACCTCTCGCTTTCGCCGGCCCGCATCACCGCGGCCACCGCTGCCGAGGCCCGCGCGCTCGCCCTGAGCATCGCCGAGCAGATCCAGCTCGTCGGTCTGCTCGCCGTCGAGATGTTCGTGCAGGACGGACGCATCGTCGTCAACGAGCTCGCCCCGCGTCCGCATAACAGCGGCCACCAGACCTTCGACGCGCACGAGACCAGCCAGTTCGAACAGCACATCCGCGCCGTGTGCGGCCTGCCGCTCGGCGGCACCAAGCCCCTGGCGCCTTCCGCGATGGTGAACCTCCTCGGCGACGTCTGGCGCGATGGTCAGGAGCCCGATTGGACCAAGGTCCTCGCCGATCCCTCCGCCAAGTTGCACCTCTACGACAAGGGTAAGGCCGCGCCGGGCCGGAAGATGGGCCACATCACCGTCACCGCGCCGACCCTCGAAGAAGCGATGCGTCGCGCCGAGGCGCTGCACGCCGCGCTCTGACCGATGTCGGCCCCGCAGGTTTTATTCTGGGCCAATATCCTCATCCTCGTCCCGATCGGTTTCGGGACGTTGCTGAAGCCGTCCCTGACGGATCATGGTGTCTTCGCGGAGAGCGCGGGCTGGCGGACGCTGGTCGGTTCGCTCTGGGTGGGTATCCTCGCCTGTTCCGCTCTGGGCGTGGTCTGGCCGTCCAGCTTCGCTTGGCTGCTCGTCTTCCAGGTCATCTACAAGTCCGTGTGGCTGCTCGTCTACGCCGCGCCGCGCGTCCTCGCCGGACGTCGCCAAGAGATCCCTGCCGGCATCGCGCTGAGCTTCGTCGCCATCGTCCTGCTCTGGCCCTGGTTCATCCCTTGGCGCCAGTTGTTCGTCGCCCTCTGATCAGTCGAGCAGCTCCGGCTTACGGCTGAAGAGCTCGAGCGGGATCTGGCCGAGGCAAAGGAACAGCAGGATCGCCTGGAAGACCGGGATGCGCGCCTTCATGCCGGCGGCTTGGGCCACGTAGTTCTTGGCCATGACTTCGGAGATCATCGCGAAGGCGAAGATCAGCGAGGCGACGCAGAGCACCACGAAGAGGCGGTTCCAGACCTTCGCTGTCGTGATGCGGCGCCAAGGCAGGAAGAGCAGGCCGGCGTAGGCGATGAGGAACCAGGATTCGGCGCGCAGGGCGCGGGGGAAGGTCACGACGGCGGGGTCCCAGCGCGGCGGGATGCGGGCGAAGCCGAGGTTCAGGCCGCCGAGCAGTTCGTTGAGGGCCATCAGCAGGCAGAAGACGCCGAAGCCAAGGGCGATGAAGCGTCCGTAGCGGATGCGCTGGGCGGTGTTCTCGTGCATGAGGATCAGGTTGGGTGGCGCCGAGGCGGACGCAAATCCTCAGAGCGGACGGAACAGCGCGACGTCGCTCCACTCGCCCATGATACGGCCATCGGCGCGGGTGCCGGCGCCCCAGGCGGCCTGGCATTTAGCTTCGAAATGGGCGCGGACGGCGTCCTGCTCCTTCGCGAGGATGCCGCTGAGGGCGAGCACGCCGCCGGGGCTGACGGAGTCGACGAGGTTATCGGCGTAGATGCAGAGGACGTCGCTGATGATGTTGGCCAGCACCACGTCGGCCCGGCCGGTCAGGCGGAAGCCTTCTTCGAGGCCGGCGTGATGGAAGGCGACCGCGTCGTCGGCGATGCCGTTCTCTTCACGGTTGGCGATGCTCACGCGGACGGATTCCGGATCGCGGTCGAAGCCGGCGATGCGTCCGCAGCCGAGCTTGGCGGCGGAGAGGGCGAGGATGCCGGAGCCGCAGCCCGCGTCGGTGACGGAAACCTGCGCGGCGGCATGCGTCTCGAGGAAGTCCATCATGCGGATCGCGCACAGGCGGGTCGTCGGGTGGTCGCCGGTGCCGAAGGCCAGGCCGGCGTCGAACCAGATCACCGCGGCGTCAGCTGGGACGGCGTGCTTGCCGCGCATCCAGGCCGGGACCCAGTGAAGGCGCCCATGGTCCCACGGCCTGAGGTGTTCCTTGTAAGCTTCTTTCCAGTCCTTGTCGGCCATGACGGTCTCGGCGTAGGCTTCGGGGAGCTTCTTGAAGGCCTTGCGCAGTCCGGCCCAAGCCTCGTCGGCTTCGGCCTTCGTGTCGAAGTAGCCCATCACGAAATGCGGCTTCCCGGGGCCTTCATGGAAGAGCATCCAGGAGGAGCGGGTGAGTTCGCAGAAATGGTCTTCCAGCGGCTGGACCATGTCTTCGTGGATGGGGCACTTCAGTTCGATCATCAGGAAAGCGTCTCGCTCAGGCGGGCGATCACCGCGGGGAGCAGGGCGTGCTCGGCGGCGTGGATCTTCTGCGCGAAGGTCTCGAGGGTGTCGGCGGGCTCGCGGGCGACGCGGGTCTGACCGAGGTGGGCGCCGCCGTCGATCTCGGCGTTGACCCAATGGACCGTGCAGCCTGCTTCCGGCACGCCGGCATTCCAGGCCTGGCCGATGCCGTCGAGGCCGGGGAAGGCGGGCAGGAGGCTCGGGTGAAGGTTGATGATGCGCCCAGCGAAGGCGTCGAGGAGGGGGGCTTTGATCACGCGCATGAAGCCCGCGAGCACCACCAGGTCGACTTGGGCGGCCTTCAGGGCGTCGGCCCACGCTTGCTCGCGTTCGGGCGAGAACTTCGTCTTGAAGGGACCCGTGTCGAGGAAGCGGGCGGGGACGCCGTACTTCGGGCCGAGCTCCAGCATCTTGCAGGTCGGGACGTCGCACCAGATCCCGACCACCTTGGCCTTGCCCAGCCGGCCTTCGGCCTGGGCGCGGAGGACCGCGTCGGCGTTGGAGCCGCGACCGGAACCGAGGAGGGCGACGCGCATGACGGGAAGGTGTCGGCGGGGACCGTCGCCTGCAAACGGATTTTCGATTTCGGACTTTGAACCCCTCGGCGAAAGGCCGATGATGCGGACACTGCTTCCCCATGGACCGCCGCGACTTCCTTCACCTCACCGCCTTGGGTTCGCTGGGCGCTTACGCCATGTCCGGTTGTGCCGGCGGCGGCGGCGGATCCGTCAGCGTGCCGTCCGTACGACCCGCTCCCTCCGGCGGCGTGCCAGCCGGCAAGGTGATGCTCGGCATCGACGTCCTTGCGGCCGAAGGCTTCGCGCGCCTGCAAGGTCTCCGCTGCGGACTCGTGACGCATCGTGCCGGTGTCAACGGCGTCGGTCAGCGCACCGCTGACGTGCTTGCGCGCGCGCCCGGCGTGAAGCTCGTGAAGCTCTTCGGACCAGAACACGGCATCGACGGCGTGGCCAAGGCCGACGTCAAGGTGGGCCACGCGAAGGATGCGCGCACCGGGCTGCCGGTCTATTCCCTCTACGGCGCGACGCGCAAGCCGACCCCGGAGATGCTCGCCGATCTCGACGCGATCATCATCGACTTCCAGGACATCGGCGCGCGCTCCTACACCTACGTCAGCTGCATGCGCCTGGTCATCGAGGCCTGCTTCTCCCTGCCGCGCCCGGTGCGGGTCATCGTGCTCGACCGGCCTAATCCGCTCGGCGGCGAGAAAGTCGACGGCCCGTTCCTCGATCGCAAGTGGCGTAGTTACGTCGGCTCCTACGAGACCCCTTACGTCCACGGCCTCACCATCGGTGAGCTCGCCCGCTGGGCGGTCGCCACGCCCGGAGTCCTCGAGATCGACGAAGCCACGCGTCGTCGCGGGCAGCTGGAAGTCGTGACCATGCGCGGCTGGCGTCGCTCGATGACGTGGAACCTCACCGGCCTGAGCTGGACGGCGACCTCGCCGATGATCGACAGCCCGCAGGCCGCGCTCGGTTACGCCATGACCGGCCTCGGTTGCATGGACTCCGGTTTCAGCCACAGCGCCGGCGCCGGCCGTAACTTCCGGTTCCTCACCTACCCGCGTCGCAAGGCCGCCGAACTCACCGCCGCGTTGGGCGCGTCCGTGCCCGGCCTCACGCTGCAGCCGCAGCAGCTCGCGGACGGCACGCAGGGCGTCTACCTTGCGATCTCGGATTACGCCGTATTCCGCCCCACGGCGATCTCGCTGCATCTCTTCCGTCAGGCCTGCGTCTGGGCGCCGAACCCGTTCGCCGGGCTCACCGGCGGCAAGCGCGACCTCTTCATCAAGCACCTCGGCAGCGAGGCGTTCTTCGAAGAACTGCGTACGCACGGCGCGCGCATCGACCTTACCCGCTGGACGCGTCGCTGGGACGGCGACGCGGCGGCCTTCCGCGCGCGCACCGCTCCGTTCCGTCTTTACGCCTGATCAGTAGGAGCGGCCTTCGCGCTTCTCCCAGTAGTTGATGTAGGCCTGGTTGAGCACGCCGAGACCGCCAGGAGTCGGGTAGTCGCCGGTAAAATACCAGTCGCCGCGGCTCGAGGGACAGGCCTTGTGCAGTGAGGCGATCTTCTGGAAGACCAGCACGAGCTCGCCCTTCCAGCCGCTCTTCGCGGGGTAGACGAGTTCGGCCGCCTTGGCGGCGATCTCTTCTTCGGTGAAAGCGTCATAGATGCGCTTCACGTGGTTGCGCATCTCCTTGGTCGGCTTCTTCGCCTGCGCGACGCAGTCTTCGTAGACTTCACGGAGGAGGTCGGCCATGCCGCGTTCCTTGCAGAGCGCGACGGCCGCCTGGAAGGCGAGGAACTTGCCCATCTCGGACATGTCGATGCCGTAGCAGTCCGGGTAACGGATCTGCGGGGCGGTCGAGGCGATCACGATGCGCTTCGGGTTCGGGCGGGCGAGGATGCGGAGGATCGACTGGCGCAGGGTGGTGCCGCGGACGATCGAGTCGTCGACGCAGACGAGCGTGTCGCCTTCGCGCACGGTGCCGTAGGAGATATCGTAGACGTGCGAGGCCATCTGCATGCGGTTCTTCTCCTGGGAGATGAACGTGCGCAGCTTGACGTCCTTGTGCGCGACCTTCTCGCCGCGCGGCCAGCCGCCGAGCACGAGCTTCTCGATGAGGGCCTCGTCGAGCTGACCGGCGCGCTGCGCGGCGATCAGCTTGTCGCTGACCTGTGCGCGGCGGCGTTTGCGGAGTTCTTCCATCAGGCCGTACCAGGCGATCTCGGCCGTGTTGGGGATGTAGGAGAAGACGGCGTTGTCGTGGTCGTCGCGGATCTGGGCCAGGACGTCGTCGGCGAGCGCGGCGCCCAGGGCCTTGCGTTCGGCGTAGATCTCGGGGTCGTTGCCGCGAGAGAAGTAGATGCGCTCGAAGGAGCAGTGACGGACCTCGCCCGGAGCGTGGAAGGGTTCGACCGAATGACGTCCGTCCGCCTTCATGATCAGCGCGTGGCCGGCCGGGAGTTCATGGACGTCTTCCTGGCTGACGCCGACGATGGTCATCAGCGCGACGCGCTCGGAGGCG
Source organism: Verrucomicrobiota bacterium (assembly GCA_039797095.1). Classification (GTDB taxonomy): domain Bacteria; phylum Verrucomicrobiota; class Verrucomicrobiia; order Opitutales; family UBA953; genus UBA953. Next base: position 3,483 of record JBDKIN010000011.1, on the reverse strand, counting down.
ACGGCGATGAGGTCTTCGGTGCGGGCATACCAGCAAGGGCGGATGCCGTTGGGGTCGCGGATGACGAAGCTGTCGCCGTTGCCGACGAGGCCGGCGATGGCGTAGCCGCCGTCCCAGTGCTTGGCGGCGCGGCGCAGGACGTTGCCGATGTCCATGTGCTTGGAGATCTCCGCCTGCACGGCGGCGCCTTCCAGCCCCTGGTCCTTGAACGCCTTGAAGAGGCGGTCGTGTTCTTCGTCGAGCCAGAAGCCGATCTCCTCGAGGATGGACTGCGTGTCGGTCGAGTAGATGACGTGCGCGCCACGCTGCGTGAGCGAGGCGTTGAGCTCGGCGGTGTTCGTGAGGTTGAAGTTGCCGGCGACGAGCAGGTTGCGGGTCGGCCAGATGGACTTACGCGCGTACGGGTGGCAGGAGACCGAATCGAAGTTGCCCGAGGTGCCGTAACGCAGGTGGCCGAGCAGGAGCTCGCCGCCGAAGTCGAAGTGACGCTTCACCGTCTCGGGGAACTCCGGGACGATGACCGCCTCGCGCATCTTGTCGGAGTAGGCCTTGATCTGGCGGGTGAAGATCTGGGTCAGGCCCTGGGCGCCGATCTCGCGGTCGCGGAAAAGGAAGGCCTCGCCGTTCTCGGACCCGATCTTGACGCAGCCGATGCCCGCGCCGTCCTGGCCGCGGTTGTGCTGCTTCTCCATCAGGAGGAAGAGCTGGTTGAAGCCGTGCAGCGGCGTGCCGTACTTCTCCTGATACCACTTCAGGTCCTTGGTCAGCCGGACAAGGGCAATGCCGCATTCGTGCCTTAAGGAGTCGCTCATCGCAGGCCTCGGAGTTTGCCCGCCCGGCGCGCGTCCTGTCCAGCGCTTACTATTAAGAGCGCAGCAAGCGGTCGAGCCGGGAGAGGCTCTCGCCGATCAGGCCCGCCATGTCGGTGTGCTGCCGGAAGGCCGGGTCCCGGTGGTATTCGGCCAGGCCGTCGGCGAGTTCCTTGGCTTTTTCGGGCGAGGTCAGGGGATTGGCCCGCATGGCGGCCAACAGGTCCTTGACCCGGTCGGGGGCGGCGAGGTGGCGGCGGTGGATCAGCGACTGCTCCTCGCGTCGGTACTGGGCGGCGGAGGCGGCGTTGATGTGCTTGGCGCAGAGCTGGGCGAAAGGGCGGTTCTCCTTGAACGAGCCAGGGAGGTAGAACCGGAGGCGTCCATCGTAGCTCTGCTGGTCGAAGTCCATGGCGCGCACGCGGATGGCGGTGGCGTCGAAGTCCGGGGTGACGGCGATGACGAAGTTATAGGCGCGCATGTCGCCGAGCAGGCGCACGAGGCAGCGCTCTTCGAACTTGATGAGCTCCTTGGCGAGGCGCACCGGGTGGTGGCCGTCGGCGGCCAGCCATTTCTCGGCGAAGATGTCGCCAGGGATGCCGGTGACGTGCTCCTCGACCAGCGTCTCGCCCCAGGTGAGGTAGAGCATGCGGTTCGGCGAGAGCAGGTGCTCGAGCTCGAGGCCGCAGACGCGCGAGGCGTCGCCCACCTTCACGTAGAAGTAGTCGTGGTTCTCGTTGTAAGCGTTGACGATGCGGACGCGGAAGGGCTGCGAGTTGCCGAAGGAACAGAAATCCACGCGGTCGACGTAGACGTGGCTGAAGACCTTCATGCCGCCTTCGCCGCGCAGGAGCGCGTACGTCTCCAGCAGGCCCTGCGAGAGCCGGCCCATCTCCTCCGGCGGATACGCGACGGTCTCCCAGAGGGTGTCCTTGCCGCGTTCGAGCAGGGGCATCGCTGCGGTGAACCCGCGCAGCTGGGCGTAGGACACAGGCAAGGGGACTTCGCGGCCTTCGCGCGAAAGGTAAGCGCGGAGTTCTTCGCCGATCGGATACGCCGGCTTGCGGTTGGTCCGCTTGAACTCGGCTTCGCTTCCGGCGGCGTCCATCGTCAGTCGAGGTTCGGCCGCGCGCTCGTCTCTTCGATCACGACGCTTAACGGCGAGCCCGGATGGCATTCGGCGCGGTAGGCGATGAAGCCGCGGCGATGTTCGTCGTACACCGGCCAGAGCAGCGTGCGGTCGGTCTCCGGCACGGCGACGGCGCCGAGCTCCTCGCGCGCGAAGAAAGCGAAGCGTCCTTCGTCGATGGTCGCGGGCAGGGTCGTCAGCGGCTTGCGGCAATCGAAGAGGAACATGAGCCAGTGTGACTGGCCTTCGTAACCTTTCTCGGAGATCATGCCGAAGAGATGGAGGTCTTCGGTTGCGACGCTCACGCCGGTCTCCTCGAAGGTCTCCCGTACGGCGCACTCGAACGGCGACTCGCCGAGGCCCATCTCGAGCTTGCCGCCGATCGGGCTCCAGCATCCGAGATTCGGCGCCTTGGTACGCTGGATCAGCAGGAGCCGTCCCGCCTCGTCGCGCAGGAAGACGAGGACGCTGATCTTGAAGGGCAGGGCGGCGCCGGCGGTCATGGCCTCACCCTTGCGGCCGGAGTCCGGCGGCACAACCCCGGAGTGCGTTCAGCCGGCGAGGATGGCGTCGATCTGCTTGAGTTCCGCCGAGGCGAACGGCGCCGATGAGGCCGCGGCCACGCATTGCTCGAGCTGGGAGACCTTGCTGGCCCCGATGATGGCGGAGGTAACGCGGCGGTCCCGCAGGACCCAGGCGATCGCCATCGAGGCGAGCGGCTGGCCGCGCTCGGCGGCGACCGCCGCCAGGCGGCGGACTTTCTCCATCCGCACGGCGTCGAGCTGTTCGGGGCGCAGGTAACCGTGCGGCTTGCCGGCACGTGCGTCGGCAGGGATGCCCTGCAGATAGCGGTCGGTGAGCATGCCTTGCGCGAGCGGCGAGAAGACCGCGCAGCCTAGACCCTCTTTCTCCACGACATCGAGCAAGCCGGCTTCGGGGGTGCGTTCGAAGAGGCTGTACTTGGGCTGATGCATGACGCACGGCGTGCCGAGTTCGCGTAGGAGAGCGCACGCGCGCGCGGTGTCCGCGGGATTATAGTTGGAAATCGCGGCGTATAACGCCTTGCCGGAGCGGACCGCCTGGGCGAGCGCGCCCATGGTCTCCTCGAGCGGCGTGTGCGGATCGCGCCGGTGGCTGTAGAACACGTCCACGTAAGGCAGGCCCATCCGCTTCAGTGATTGGTCGAGCGACGCGAGGAGGTATTTACGGGAGCCGAAATCGCCGTGCGGTCCGGGCCACATGGTGTAGCCGGCCTTGGTGGAGATGATCAGCTCGTCGCGATACGCGCCGAGGTCCTCGCGAAGGATGCGTCCGAAGGTCTCCTCGGCGCTGCCCGGCACGGGTCCGTAGTTGTTCGCAAGGTCGAAGTGCGTGACGCCGAGATCGAAGGCGCGCAGGGCGATCGCGCGCGCGTTGGCGTAGTCGTCGACGCTCCCGAAGTTATGCCAGAGGCCGAGCGAGACCTTGGGCAGGTGCAACCCGGACTTCCCGCAGCGGACTTGGAAAGACTTCTGGTCGTAGCGGGCGGGGTCGGCCGGATGCATG
>JBDKIN010000010.1:0-10151 GCA_039797095.1 Verrucomicrobiota bacterium | reverse complement strand
GAAGTCCGGGCGCAGATCCTCGCATCCGCCAAGCGCATGCCCGCGGAAGCGTTGCCCCTGCTGGCCGTCGCCCTCGGCGAACCCGACCCATCCGGACGCATCTCGCTGCTGGCCTGGTGGGCGCTCGAGGCGCACCTCGGCTCACCTGGCGGCCGTGACGCCGCCCTCGCCTCGCTCCGCGCCGCGCCGGAACTCGTCGGCTCGGACCTGTTTCGCGACACGCTCGCCGAGCGCCTCGGCAAGCGGTTAGCCGATGGCGCCGGCGCGGCGAAATTGGCCGACCTCGAAAGCATCCGCTCGCTCTGTCCGCCCGACGCCGCCGCCAAGCTCATCGGAGGGGTCCTGACGATGCTCGACCCGGGCGAACTGCCGCCGATGCCCTCAGGGCTGCGCGCCGCGATCGAGCAACGCCTGGCCGAAAGCGGAAGCAGACCGCTATCCCTCGCCGCCCTGCGCGCCGGCGAGAAGACCGCGCTGGCGGGCGCGCTCAAGGAACTGACCGACAAGCGTACGCTGGCCCGCCGCCGCACCGAGGTCGCCGACGCCCTCTCCCTCGTCGGTCGTCCGGAAGCCATCGATCCGTTGATCAAACTCATCGTGGCGAACGGGACCGAGGCGAAGAAAGCGCTCTTCCGCGCCCTGTCGCGATACGACGACCTCAGGGTGCCCAAGGCCGTCAGCGACAACTACGAGCGCGCGATCGCGGCCGACGACGGCCTGCGGGACCTCGCCCTGCGCACGCTCGCCTCACGCCCGGCGTGGGCCCGCTTGCTGACGGAGGCCGTCGATGCCGGCAAGATCCCCGCCCCGGCGGTGACGGCGGACATCGCCCGCGCCCTCCTCCGCCATGGCGACGCCGAGGTGACCGCCGCCGTCGAGCGACTCTGGAAGCCGCTGCTCGTGACCGGACTCACGGCGGAGAAAGACCGCGAAGTCGCGCGCCTGCGGGCGGTGGCCCGGGCCGGCGAAGGTGACGCCACCCAAGGCCGCGCGCACTTCCTCGCGCGTTGCGCGAACTGTCACGTGCTCAAGGACGAAGGCGGGCGGGTCGGACCGGAACTCACCGGCTACGACCGTGGCAGCCTGGACTTCTGGGTGCTCAACATCGTCTACCCCAGCCTCGAGATCCGCGAAGGCTTCGGCTCTTATGACGTGCGTCTCACGGACGGCTCCGTCGCCCACGGCATCCTGGAACGACGCGAGGGCGGGGAGATCGTCCTCCGCGACCTCGCAGGCAATCTTACCAGCATCAAGGAATCCAAGGTCGATACGCTGATCGCCAGCCCGACGTCCGTCATGCCGGAGGGCCTGCTCGCCGGGATGTCCGACCAGGACCTCCGCGACTTCTTCGCCTATCTGATGAAGTGAGCGCAGGCGCAAAGCGCCTGCGAGGGGGCACGGTGGAAACATGAGAGGCCCGGAGGCTCAGAGGCTCGGTTGATCAGAACGACGCAAACACAGTGCAAAGGTGGTATAAGAGAGTATCGAGTATGGAGTATTGAGTATAGGCAGAGGGACTATTTCGGGTGGCAGGTGGCAGCCCCTGGTGGCAGGTGGCGGAAAACATCGAGCTAACAGGGAGATAGGGAACCAGGTGATTCTTCGGGGCATCTCATCCGTCATCGATTCAGTCCTCTGCCATCGATTCAGCCATCCCATCTTCAATTCAGTCCTCCATTCAGTGCTCTACGCAGTCATCGACTCAGTCCTCCATTCAGAGAGGCATCCTTGACGGGGCTCGGCGGTCCGACCAAGTTGGCCGCATGAAGACGATGATGCTATTCCTGCTCGGCGTGCGCCTGCTGTTCTTGTCGGCCGCCGGAGCGATGTGCGTCTACGGCCTGCTGCATGCCGCCGAGCCCCAGGTCCTTTGGTATTGGACGGTCGGCCATGTCCTCGTCCTGGCCGCCTGCGTCTTCCTCATCGGCAAGGTCTGGGCCTCGCTCAAGGCGACCTGGAAAGAGTAAGCCGGACCCTTTATGAGGGAAATCGGAGCCGGCCAGGCGACAACTCGGGCTGGATAATCCGAAATCTTGCATATAAATATGCCAGACCTCCCCTCTCATGAAGTCCCGCGCCTGCCTTTTCCTCGCCTTCCTCGCCGCCGGCCTGCTCGCCGCCGACCAGCCGGCCGCGAGCCAATCCAAGCTTAAGACCAAGGAGGACAAGGCGAACGCCGCCAACTGGCCGGACAACAGCAAGGGCTCGCCGACGCCGCACGCTCCGGCGGAGAACCCGCCGGCCGCCACGACGCAGCGCAGCCAGCAGGTCGCGCCGCCCGCCGCCGGCGAACGCGTGGTCTTCATCGGCAACGGCTTCGCCGAGCGCGACACCTACTACGGACGCCTCGAGACCGAACTGCATCTTCGCTTCCCGCAACAGCAGCTCCTCGTGCGCAACATGGGCCGCTCCGGCGACACCCCGGCCTTCCGCCCGCACCCGGCGCGTGCCAGCCAGTGGGCCTTCCCGGGCGCCGACAAGTTCCACCCCGAATATGCGCAGCACAACGGCAAGGGCTTCTTCTCCACCCCGGACCAGTGGCTCTTCCATCTGAAGGCCGACACCGTCGTCGCGTTCTTCGGCTACAACGAATCCTTCGACGGTCCCGGCCGCGCCGCCAACTACGAAGCCGAGGTCGACGCCTTCGTCGTCCACTCCCTGACCAAGGCTTACAACGGCAAGACCGCCCCGCGCCTGGTGCTCGTCTCGCCGATCGCCTTCGAAGACCTTTCCAAGTCGCGCGACCTGCCGAACGGCGCCAAAGAAAACGCCAACCTCGAGCTCTACGCCGCCGCCATGGAGCGCGTCGCCAAGAAGCACGGCCTCACCTACGTCGACCTCTTCCACCCTACCCTCGCCGCCTACGGCAAAGCCAAGTCGCCCTACACCGTCAACTGCTTCGCCCCGACGGACTTCGGCTACCGCGAGATCGCCAAGCTCCTCGCCGACGGACTCTACGGCGCCACGGCGCGCGAATCGAAGGCCGACGAAGCCCTCGTCAACGGCGCGGTGAAGCTGAAGGACTACATGTGGAACACCGATTATTCGATCCTCAACGGCGTCCACACCCACGGCCAGCGTTACAACCCCTTCGGCCCGCAGAACTACCCCGACGAAGTCTACAAGAGCCGCCAGATGACCGTCATCCGCGACACGCTCATCCACGACGTCGCCCAGGGCAAGAAGACCGACCTCGTCGTCGACGACTCCAAGACCCTGGTCCTGCCGCCCGTGCCCACCAACTTCAAGCCCAGCGAGAAGAACGGCAACCCGACCGAATTCCTTTCCGGTGAAGCCGCCATCGAGAAGATGAAGCTCCTGCCCGGCTATAAGGTCTCGCTCTTCGCCTCCGAAGAGAAGTTCCCCGACCTCAAGAAGCCGGTCCAAATGTCCTTCGACGCCATGGGCCGCCTCTGGGTCGCCACGACGCCGACCTACCCGCACTACCGTCCCGGTGACGCGCTGCCGAACGACAAGCTGCTGATCCTCGAGGACACCGACGGCGACGGCAAAGCCGACAAGCAATCGGTGTTCGCCGACAAGCTCCACATCCCGATCGGCTTCGAGATCGCGCCCGAAGGCGTCTACGTCTCCCAGGAGCCGAACCTCGCCCTGCTCATCGACGACGACAAGGACGGCAAGGCGGACCGCACGGAACTGATCCTGCACGGCTTCGATTCGCACGACTCGCACCACGCCATCTCGGCTTATTGCGCCGACGCCTCGGGCGCCTTCTACCTCCTCGAAGGCCGCTTCCTCCACAGCCAGGTCGAGACCCCCTACGGCCCGCGTCGCTGCAATGACGGCGGCGCCTGGCGCTTCGACCCGAAGTCCTACCGCCTCGAACGCGTGCAGGCCGACGTCTCCAATCCGTGGGGCTTCTCCTTCGACTATTGGGAACAGCCCTTCCTGTCCGACGCTTCCCCGGGCGAGAACTGGTGGGCCGTGCCGCTCTCGGCCAAAGTCCCCTACGGCATCGAGCAGATCAAGGTCGAACAGTTCGTCCCTAAGCGCTCCCGTCCGACGTCGGGCGCCGAATTCGTCTCTTCGCGTCACTTCCCGGAAGCGCAGCAAGGCGACTTCATGATCTGCAACACCATCGGCTTCCTCGGTATCAGCTTCGGTAAGAAGGCCGACGACGGCGCCGGCTTCACCGGCAAGGCCAACGGTGACCTCCTGACGTCGACCGACGGCAACTTCCGCCCGGTGGACCTCGAGTTCGCCCCGGACGGCTCGCTCTACTTCATCGACTGGCACAATCCGCTCATCGGCCACATGCAGCACAACGCACGCGATCCCAACCGCGACCGCGAGCACGGCCGCATCTACCGCATCACCTACCCTGAGCGTCCGCTGGTGAAGCCCGCGAAGGTCGCCGGCGCTTCCGTCGCCGAACTCCTCGAGAACCTCAAGGAGCCCGAATACCGCACCCGCTACCGCACCCGTCGCGAACTCCGCGGCCACGCCCCGGCGGAAGTGCTCCCAGCCGTCAAGGCCTGGGCCACCAAGCTCGACAAGCAAGACCCCGCTTACGAGCACCACCTCTGCGAAGCCCTCTGGGCCACTTGGGCGCAGAACCAGCCCGACGCCGAGCTCATCGCCCAGCTCCTCAAGGCCAAGCAGCCGGAAGCCCGTGCCGCGGCCGTGGACGTCATCCGCCACTCCTTCTGGCAGCTCCCGAACCACGTCGCCCTCCTCAACCAGGCCATCCGCGACGAGAACGCCCGCGTGCGCCTGACCGCCATCGTGGCGGCCACCTGGCTCGACAACGCCGACGGCGCCAAACTCGCCGTGGAAGCCTTCAAGCTCCCCGTCGACCGCTGGGTCGGACCCGTCCTTCACTACGCCCTGACCTACACGCTCAAGGACGACGTCGACGCCCTCAAGGCCGCAGGACAGCTCAACCTCGAGGGCAACCAGTCCGCTGCGGATTACTTCAGCGGCAAGCTCAAGATCGGCCAGCCCGTCGCCGAAGCCGGCACCAACTCCAAGCCGGCGCGCAAACTCTCCGCCGCCGAGGAGAAGGTCTTCAGGCTCGGCCGCGAGATCTACTTCCGGGACGCGCATTGCGCCACCTGCCACCAGGCGGACGGCAAAGGCATCGAGAATATCTATCCTCCCCTCGCGAGGAGCAACTGGATCGACGACGACGAACGCCTGACCAAGATCCTGCTCAAAGGCATCTGGGGTCCGATCAAGGTCAACGGCAAGGATTTCGACCCGACCAAGGGCGTGCCGCCCATGATGGGCTTCGGCGGCCTGCTCAACGACGAGGAAGCCGCGGCCGTGCTCAGCTACGTCCGCCTCTCCTTCGGCAACAACGGCCAGCTCGTCTCGCCGGCCACCGTCAAGAAGGTCCGCGAAGCCACTCAGGACCGCGCCAACTTCTACATGGCCGACGAACTCCTCAAGGAGCACCCCTTGAAGGCGGCCGCACCCGCCAAGGCGAAGAAGAAGTAAGGACCGACCTAGTAGCGCAGGGGGCACGTGGGCACGAGGCCGCTACGAGAAGCCGAGGGTAGGCCGTGGCTCTCCGAGCCCGCCGTCGGTCAGGGCACATCGATCCTCGAACGGACGGCTCGGAGAGCCGTCTCGACCCGCGCGTTTCACCTAGTTGATATTATCCATACCCTGACGAGGTAGGCGGGGATTGACCGAGGCCTAGTCCTTGGGGTTTATTCCGCCCATGCGATTCCTCTCCACCCTCGCCCTGCTCCTGACCGCCACCCTCCTGCCGGCCCAGGATTTCGACTTCAAGGGCGTCCCCGCCGACTACGCGGTCACCTTCGCGACGGCCAGTTCGCGCGGCCTGAAGATCAGCGACTCCCCGCAAGCCAAGGCCTTCAAGGCGCGCCTCGAGAAACTCGTCGCGGGCCTCGATAAGAGCGGCCAGGACGGCAAGGCCATGCAGGCGGCGCTGAAGAACGCCACCGGAGTCGACCTCGAATCGCCTGACAACCGTTTCGCCGGCGGTTTCAGCATGGGACCGGGCGATCACTTCACCGGCGCCCTCATCATCCGTGCTCGTCATGATAGCAACCGACTCTCGGCCCATGCCGCCGCCAAGAAGGTCAAGCCGCTGAGCGCCGGCGGTGCCAAGGGATGGAACGCACAGGAACTGTTCGCCTCGCTGAGCGACGACTTCGCGCAGGCCGCGAACAGTCTCCCGCTGCCGCCGCAGGAGCCGGGCGCGGAAGAAGAGCCGATCGGCCTTTTCGACGTCGACAACGGAACGCTCGTGATCGCCCAGCCCAAGGAAGCCGCCCGCATCATCGGCCTGCTCAAGGGACAGGGAGCGTCCTACGCCCTGCCCGCCGCCCAGCGCTCCGCCGTCGCCGCTACCGGCCAGGCCTACGCCGTCGTCTCGGTCAACGCCGCCAAGCTGCCCGCCAGCGCCGAACTCGCCCAGAGCGGCTTCGTCAGCGGCCTCTTCGCCATGGGCGAGAAAGGCTCGGACCAAGTCATGAAGATCAGCACCACCTTCACCTCCAAGGAAAAGGCCGCCCCGCTCGCCATGCAGGCCCAGGGCATGCTGGCCATGGCCCCGATGATGCTCGCCGGCGACCCTTCCAAGCCCGAGACCGCCGAGGAAAAGGAAATGAAGGCCCTCGCGGGCGAATTCCTCGCCGGCATCCAGCCCGTCGAAGCTTCCGGCAATCAGGTCACCCTGACCGCCAAGTGGGATACGCTCAAACTTTACGGCATGATGGAGAAAATCGTCGCCATCGGCGCCACCAAGATGAAGGAAATGCCCGCGCCGGCGGTCGGGAAGTAAGCGAAGGCGAAGCCTTCGAGGGGCAAGTGGGCATGGTGACACGGAGGCAAAGGCACAAAGTTAGAGGCCCAGAGGCTCGGTGGACCAGAAGAGGACGTGCAAAGGTGGTATACGAGAGTATCGAGTATGGAGTATCGAGTATAGGGAGAGGCACTATTCCAGATGGCAGGTGGCAGCCCCTGGTGGCGGGTGGCGGAAAACATCGAACTAACAGAGAGACAGGAAACCAGGTGAGCCTTCGGGGGCATCCAATCCGTCCTCGATTCAGTCATCTGCCATCGACGCAGTCATCGACTCAGCACTCAACGCAGTCCTCCATTTGCGGCGATCCAACCGCCATCCGCCCACCGCTTTAACCTGATATGACAAAAAAGCCCCCGGGGCCGGGGGCTGATTCGTGATGGCCGGAAGGCTTACTTGCCGCCGCAGCAACCGGTCGAAGCAGGCTTCTCGGTCGAGCAGCAACCGCCGGACTGTCCGTCCTTGTTGCAGCAACCGCAAGTACCGAGGCACTCGCCGGAACCGCAGCAGGCGAGGCAGCAGAAGCCCTTGCGACCGACCCAGGAGAGGTAGAGGCCGGCGAGAACCATGGCGATCACGATAGGATTCCAGAGGTTCATGATCAGCACGTTAACGAAGAAGATGTTGAACAGGATGGCGCCCGAGAGGATGACGCCCCAGCCGCGGGTGCACTTCATGATCAGCAGCACACCGGCCAGGATCTCAAGTGCCTTGATCACACCAAGATAGCCCGAACCGGCCAGACCCGTAAAGAACGCCGCGGTGAGCTTGCCGGCCTCTTCGCCGTTAGGGGGCGTCGGGGCCGGGAGAATGGATTTCACGGCGGGCACGAAATGCGCGACACCGAAGATGATGAAGGCCACTCCGAGCAGGAGGGCGATGATGCAGGGGAGTTTTTTCATAGCCCCGCTAGATTAGCCTAAACGAGGGCTTATGAAAGGGCTAACTTCAGAGGGCCTTATGGGCGCCATCACACAGCGCCCCCTTCTTGGAGTGCTTGCAGGCGCAGAAGTAGACCGTGCCGGCGGCTTCGGCCTTAAAAGGTACAGGCGTGAAGGCGGAACCCTTGTGGGCGCCGTCGCAGAAAGGCTGGTTCTTGCTGTGTCCGCACGAGCACCAGTAGTAGGTCTTGCCGGCTTCGACGAGGACGGGGATCGGGGACTTCTGGGGGATGTGAGGGGAGCTCATGATTCGAGAGTATGGAGTATAGGGGGAATGTAGGATGGAGATCAGGCGAGGTCGAAGAGGAGGGCTTCAATGGGGCCGGTGGACGTAAAGGCGAAGGAGCCGGGCTCTTCGGACTTAACCGCATCGCCAGGTGAAAGCTTCACGCCGTCGATCTCGACTTCGCCGCCGATGAGCTGGAACCAAAGCCCCCTGCCCTGACGGAGTTCATGAGAGACCGTGCCGGCCGTCGAAGTCTTTACGCGATAGACATCGGCGTCTTGGCTGATGTGCGCCGACCCGTCACGCCCGTCATGCGAGATGATGAGCACCTTGGGCGCGGCGAGCTGCTCGACCGTCGGAGTCCACTCAGCATATCGTGGACGGAGGCCGGGGCGATCGGGCTGGATCCAGACTTGGATGAGATGAAGCCGGTCGGTCTTCGAGGGATTATACTCGCTATGCTTCACCCCGCTGCCGGCGCTCATGACCTGGATCTGGCCAGGCTTGAGCTGGGCGTGATTGCCCAGGCTGTCGCGGTGCTCGATGGCCCCTTCGAGGACATACGTGAAGATTTCCATGTCCCGGTGCCCGTGAGGCGGGAAACCCATCCCCGGGTCGACGAGGTCCTGGTTGATGACCCGCAGGGAGCGGAACCCCATATGGGCGGGGTCGTGGTAATCAGCGAAACTGAAGCTGTGCCGGGCCACCAGCCAGCCGTGATCGGCAAACCCGCGTTCTTGGGAGCGGCGCACTGCGAACTTCATATTTGCCCAAAGTAGGCCTGAAAAAGCCCACTGTCCAACACCCCTCGCAAATTTCCCGACGGAATTAGTTTGAAAACACCCCCCCGGATTGGTCTATGCTTATGACTCGTGTCGGGCAGTGGCTCAATCTGGTAGAGCGCTGCTTTCGGGTAGCAGAGGCTGAGAGTTCAAATCTCTCCTGCCCGACCAATTTAAAGACCCCGGGGATGTTTCGACGTCCCCGGGGTCTCCTGTTGGGGATCAATGAGCGGCCACGATAGGGCTAACCGCAGACTTGGACGCCAGGCGACTTGATCCTGAGGAGCGGATTCGGACAAGACATCGGCGTTAAATCCACCCCGTTGGGGTTGAAAGTCCCAGTCTTAAGGATTGTTTTAGGGTCAGCTGGCGGAACACCCCTCCCCCGCCCCCTGTCCCATCCCCATGCCCTCCCAGGCCACCCTCTTTCTTGGCGTCCTCATCGGCGCCGCCTGCGCCGCCGAGCCGATCAATTTCAGCCGCCAGATCCGCCCGATCCTTTCCGAGAACTGCATCGCCTGCCACGGACCAGATGAGAAAGGCCGCAAGGGCAAGCTGCGCCTCGACGACGAGCAGGACGCCAAGCGCGACCGCAAGGGAGATTTCGTCATCCTGCCTGGCAAGCCCGAGCAGAGCGAACTCATCAAGCGCATCGAGTCGACGGACCCCGACGACGTGATGCCGCCGCCCAAGCAGCACAAGACCATCCCACCCGCACAGCTCGCGCTGCTGAAGGAATGGATCAGGCAAGGCGCCGTCTGGGGACGTCACTGGGCCTACGAACCCGTCGCCCGTCCAAGCGTCCCCAAGAACGGCGAAGCCAATCCCGTCGACGCTTTCCTCGCCGAACGCCAGAAGCAGGAAGGCCTGAAGTGGTCGGCCGAAGCGGCCAAGCACGTCCTGATCCGCCGCGTCGCCCTCGACGTCACCGGCCTGCCGCCCACGCCGGAGGAACTCACGCAGCTGGCGAAGGCCACGCACGCCGAGGTCGTCACGCATTTCCTCGCCAAGCCCGCCTACGGCGAACACTGGGCCCGCCAGTGGCTCGACCTCGCCCGCTATGCCGACAGCGCCGGCTACCCGAGCGACCCCGGACGCGTCATCTGGGCCTATCGCGATTGGGTGATCAAGGCGCTCAATAAGAACCAGCCTTTCGATCAGTTCGCAGTCGAGCAGCTGGCCGGCGACCTGCTTCCGAACGCCACCGAGGATCAGGTCATCGCCACCGCCTTCCACCGCAACACGATGACCCAGAACGAAGGCGGTACCAGCGACGAGGAGTTCCGTAACGCCGCCGTCATCGACCGCGTCAACACGACCTATGCGGTCTTCATGGGAACCACCATGGCCTGCGCGCAGTGCCATACCCATAAGTACGACCCGATCACCATCACGGAATACTTCCA
>JBDKIN010000009.1:0-8831 GCA_039797095.1 Verrucomicrobiota bacterium | reverse complement strand
CCTCGCGATGGAGTTCCTCCACGCCAACACCAAGAATCTCCTGGACGGCAAGGCCCCCGACGCCTCGATCAGCGCCAAGGGCAAGGACGTCGTGATCATCGGCGGCGGCGACACCGGCACCGACTGCGTAGGCACTTCGCTCCGCCACGGCTGCAAGTCCGTCGTCCAGCTCGAGATCATGCCGAAGGCCCCCGCCACCCGCGCCAAGGACAACCCTTGGCCGGAATGGCCGAAGACCTACAAGGTCGACTACGGCCAGGAAGAAGCCGCCGCCAAATACGGCTCCGATCCTCGCGTCTACCTCACCACGGCCACGAAGTTCGTCGCCGACGAACAGGGCAACCTCAAGGAAGTCCACACCGTCGAAGTCGAATGGAAGAAGGACGACAAGGGCGTCTTCGGCCCCCAGAAGATCGCCGGCACCGAGAAGGTCCGCCCGGCCCAGCTCGTCCTGCTTGCCATGGGCTTCCTGGGGCCGGAACAGCCGCTGCTCGAAGCCTTCGGCATCGAACGCGACGCCCGCTCCAACGCGAAGGCCGAACATGAGAAGTACGTGACCAACGTCCCGGGCGTCTTCGCCGCCGGCGACTGCCGTCGCGGCCAGTCCCTGGTCGTCTGGGCCTTCAACGAAGGCCGTGGCGCCGCCCGCGAGTGCGATAAGTTCCTGATGGGCAAGTCGGAGCTCCCGTAAGCCCCGCTTCCATCGACCGCCGAAGCCCGACTCCTCGAGTCGGGCTTCTTGTTGGCGGGTATCTTAGGTTTGCCGAGGGAGCCCGCGCGACCCACCCTGCCCTCGTGAGCACGCCCTCCCTCGAAGACCTGAAATCCGTCGCCCTGGCCACGGCCATCGCCGCCGGCGACCTGCTCGCCAAAGGGGCCCAGATGAAGGTCAACGCTTCGACGGATGACGACGTGAAGATGCAGGCCGACGTGGACTCGGAGCATCTGGTCCGCGACCGACTCAAGGCCACGGGGATTCCGGTGATCGGCGAAGAACTCGGCGGCGACGCCGCCCTCTTCGACGGCGACAGCCTCTACTGGGTCGTCGACCCGCTCGACGGCACCTACAACTACCTCCGCCGCCAGCCCTCGACCTGCGTGTCGCTCGGCCTCATGCGCGGCAAGGAACCGGTGCTCGGCGTGATCCATGACTTCACCGCGCGGAAGACCTACCTCGGCGTCGTCGGCGATGGCAGCTATCTCAACGGCGTGCGCATCACGCCCGGCTGGGTCACCGACATCAAGGACGCCTGCATCATGACGGGCTTCCCCGCCGCCGCCGACAAGTCCGGCCCGGCGATGCAGCTCTTCGTTCAGCAGGTAGGCCGCTATAAGAAGATCCGCATGATCGGCTCCGCCGCCCTCGCCCTGGCCTATGTCGGCGAAGGCGTCGCGGACACGTATTATGAATCCGGCACGAACCTCTGGGACGTCGCCGCGGGCCTCGCGATCATCAAGGCCGCCGGCGGACACTATCGTCTGGTGCCGACCGGCAAGCGTCCGCTGAACTACGACCTCTGGGCCTCGGCCCGCGAGGAGTGGACCCGCTGAGCGCCGCCTTAGGCGTGGACAAAAGTCGTCGGACGGCTAGGGTGGCCGCGTGCTCCTCGCCCTGACCAATCCGATCCAAGAAGCCGTGATCAAGCACGCGGCGGAGAACTACGCCGAGAAGATCCTCGGCCAGGATTACGGCTCGATGGGCTTCTGGGTCGCCCTTGCGATGGTGCTCATCACCCTTCCCTTCCTCGGTCGCCTCGCGGCCCAGCACTTCTTCGGCAAAGACGGCACCCTCTTCGGCATCGGCCTCACGGGCATCCTCTCGGTCGCCCTGACTTTCGCGGCCATCTGCATGGCCGACACGAGCCTCGCGGGCATCGTCCCGAAGTCCGTTGAGGTCCTCGTCATCTCCCTCTGCACCGCCACGGTGGTCCTGCTGGTCACCAGCGCGGCCGCCCAGGTCCTGAGCATGGGCTTCGGCCCTTCCCTCGGACTCCAGCTGATCTTCTGGAACATCGTCTTTCTGGCCCAGCTGGCCACCCGGTTCCTGATGGATTTCTGGAAACACGTCTGAGTACCGTCATGCGAGGGCTTTTTGCCACGCTGTGCTGCGTCTGGGCGGCCTTGGGGGCCGCCGCTGAGCTCAGACACCCCTCGCTGGCCGGCAAGGTCGTCACGGGCTACCAAGGCTGGTTCCGGGCCGAAGGCGACGCCAGCGGCCTAGGGTGGGTGCATTATGGCCGTGGCCAGGGATTTTCCCCGCAGGCCTACTCGTTCGACATCTGGCCCGACCTGACCGAGTTCACGCCCGAGGAACGCTACCCCTCGCCTTTCAAGTTCGCCGACGGGCGGACCGCGGATCTCTTCAGCAGCGTCCATCCGCTGACGGTCCGCCGGCACTTCCGGTGGATGAAGGACTACGGGATCGACGGCGCGATGCTCCAACGCTTCGCCACCGGCCTCGGTAAAAGCCGCGGCGCCGAGTCCATGGAGATGGTCCTGCGCCATTGCAACGACGCCGCCAACGCCGAAGGCCGCGCGCTGACGGTGATGTACGACCTCAGCGGGCTGCCGCCCGAGAAGTTCCGAACGGTCTCCGAGGACTGGCGCCGGCTCGTCTCCGCCGGCCAGACCAAGCAGCCCTGCGCCCAATTCCATCAAGGCAAACCCTTGGTCGCGCTCTGGGGGCTGGGTTTCAAGGACCGCCCGCCGGCGCTCAAGGAATGGACCGCCCTGCTCGCCGACATCAGGTCGACCGGTGCCGCCGTCATGATCGGGATTCCGACCTTCTGGCGGGAGCAAAAGAACGACAGCATCCCCGACCCGGCCTTGCATGACGTCATCCGCTCGGCCGACGTCATCAGCCCATGGGCGGTCGGCCGTTCCGAGAACCCGAAGGGCGCCGCCGCGCTCGCCAAGGAAGTCTGGGCGGCCGACATCGTCTGGTGCCGCGCCAAGCAGAAGACCTACCTGCCGGTGATCTTCCCTGGCTTCAGCTGGAGCAATCTCTCCGCCCTCCGGGGCCAGCGGGCTCCGAAAAACGCAATCCCGCGTCTCGGCGGCCGCTTCCTGTGGTCGCAAGCCGTCGCCGCCCGCGAAGCCGGCGCGAAGAGCGTCTACGTGGCGATGTTCGACGAGGTC
Organism: Verrucomicrobiota bacterium; assembly: GCA_039797095.1. Lineage (GTDB taxonomy): Bacteria > Verrucomicrobiota > Verrucomicrobiia > Opitutales > UBA953 > UBA953. The sequence continues at coordinate 5,693 of JBDKIN010000009.1, read as the reverse complement.
GACGAAGGCACGGCGATCATGAAATGCGGCGGGCCGCGTCCGGTCGGCAATTTCGTGGACCTCAGCGACGTACCGACGGACCACTATCTCTGGCTCTCGGGTCAGATCGGGCGGATGCTGCGAGGCAGCATCTCGCCCACCCCCGACCTGCCGAAACGCTGAACGTCCTCAGCCGGTGGCCTGGAGGCCGGCGGCGATGGCGTTCAACGAGAGGAGCATCTGCGGCAGCAGCGCGTCGGCTTCCTTGCGGTCGCCGTCGGCCACCTTCTTGCGCCAATCCTTGAGCAAGGCGACCTGCTGTTCGTGCAGGAGGTCGATCGCGGATTCGCGGAGGGCGATGACCTTGCGCAGACGCGGGCGGCCTTCGCTCAGCTTCGAGCCGGAGAGTTCGTCGAGCATCTTGCGGGCGAGGTTATGCTCCGCGAGGATGCGGTTGAGGAAGAGGCTGCGCAGCTTCTTGTCGGTCACGAGTCCGCCGTAGAGCTTCATCATGCTGCGGTTGGACGCCAGGACGCTGGTGGAGGCGTTCTTGAGCATGTAGCGCAGGGGCGGCCAGTCGTCGAAGTTCTTGCGGATGACTTCGAAGCCCTTCGGGTCTTCTTCCTTGAGACGGGCCAGTGCGGAGCCGACACCATACCAGCCGGAGAGATAGAAGCGGGCTTGGCTCCAGGCGAAGACCCACGGGATGGCGCGCAAGTCTTCCAGCGAAGCGGCGCCGGTGCGACGGGACGGACGGGAGCCGATACGGCTGGCCTCGATGACGTCGATGGGGGTCGCCTGACGGAAGAACTCGATGAAGCGCGGCGTATGGATGAGCTCCTGGTAGGCCTCGCGGGAGAACTCGGCGAGACGGTCCATGACCTTGGCCTGCGCGGCTTCGCTGCGGACGGCGACGTCATGCAGGAAGGTGTTCTGCGTCACGCCGGCGGTCAGCAGTTCGAGGTTGTTCACCGCGGTGATGTGGTTCGCGTACTTCTGGGTGATGCTCTCCCCCTGCTCGGTGACGCGCATCTCGCCTTGGATCGAACCCTGCGGCAAGGCGTCGATGAAACGGTGCGTCGGGCCGGCGCCGCGGGAAATGGTGCCGCCACGGCCGTGGAAGAAGACGATGCGGACGCCGTGCTTCTCGCCGACGGCGGCGAGGTTCTGCTGGGCGCGGTAGAGGTTCCAGAGCGAGGCGAGGATGCCGCCGTCCTTGTTGGAGTCGGAGTAGCCGATCATCACCTGCTGCGTCAGGCCGTCGGTCAGGCCGGCGTCGCGGCGGGCCTTCAGCGTGCGCTGGGTCATCGGGTGCGAGAGGAACGCATCCATGATGCCGGTGCTGCGCTCGAGGTCGCCGATGGTCTCGAAGAGCGGGACGACGGGGAGCAGGCAGTAGGCGTCGTCCGAACCGCCGGCGGTCAGGCCGGCCTCGCGGGCGAGGAGATAGACGGACAGGAGGTCGGAGACGGAGCGGGTCATGCTCACGATCAACGAACCGAGGCCCGCGGCGCCGTACTGGTCGATGTGCGTGACCAGGGCGCGATGACAGGCGACCACGGCGTCCGCCTCCGGACCGATGCTGGCCTGCTCACGGAGGAAAGGACGCGTGGAACGCAGTTCGGAATCAAGGAAACCAAGGCGACGGGATTCGTCCCACTGCGCGAAATTGGCGTCGTCCTGGCCGGTGGCGGCAAGGAGCTGGCCGATGGCCTTGTCGTGGAACGCGCTGTTCTGGCGGATGTCCAGGATCGCCATGTGGAAACCGAAGGTCCGCAGGAAACGCAGCAGCGGATCGAGCTCGGCCCGGGCGATGCGTCCGGCGCCGACTTCGATCAGCGTCTCGCGCAGGAACAGGAGGTCGGCGATGACGCCTTCCGGGGTGCGATGCTGGCCGTGGCCGAGTTCGCCGACCGGATTGGGCAGGCGAAGATGGATGAGGTTGACGTACTGACGCCAGGTCTCGCCGACGTTACGCTTGAGCGCGGCCTCGCCGGCTTCGCCGTGGGCGGCGGCGTGCTTCTCGACCTGACGGATGAAGACGGGGGGCGGCGACTGGAGATGATCCCCGAGGGACAGGCGCTGGCCGAGGGTCTCGAGCCGCTCGTTGCAGATCGCGATGGCGGTGGAGCGGAAGAGATTGAGGGCGCGGGTGGTGACTTCGGCCGTGACGAGCGGGTGGCCGTCGCGGTCGCCACCGACCCAGGTACCGAGGACGATCTGGGGCAACGAATCCGGATGCTCCACGCGGGCGGGGTCGAAGCCGGCCTCTTCCCAGGCCTGACGCAGGCGCAGGTCCATGCTGACCACGGCGTCGGGGAAGACCTTCGACAGGAAGTAATTGATGTTCCGGAGCTCCGACTGGACGTCGGGCTTCTGGTGGTAGAATTCGCCGGTGCGCCACAGACGCTCGAGCGCGACCTTGATCTCCTCGCGGATCGCGCGCTGCTCGGCGACAGTCCACATGTTGTTCTCGCGACGGACGAGGAGCTTGTAGATCTCGCGGTGGATCTCGAGGACGGTGGCGCGCTTGGCTTCGGTCGGGTGGGCGGTGAGCACGGGCTCGACGCGCATGCGGTTGAGGCGCTTGGCGATCTGCTTGTCGGTCAGGCCGGCGTCGACGAGGGCGCGGAGCGCGCGGCCCCACGAACCCGGATCGGAGGCGAGGCCATGCTTGTCTTCGCGCAGACGCTTGGACTGGGCCGAGGCGTTCTCCTCGACCATGTTCAGGAGCTGGAAGGCGATCGAGTAGGCCTGGACGCCGCGGTAGGAGAAGAGCTGCACGCCGCGCAGCTTGCGCTTGCCCATCCACGGCAAGGTGCCGGCGAGATCCTTGTGGTCGAGTTGCTCGAGCACCTCGACGAAACACGTCATCATGAAGTCGAGGTCCTTGTCGACTTTCTTAAGCCCGCGGGCGAGGTCGTTGCTGATGGCCATGCGACGAGAGTCGTAGCACGGGGGTCCGAAAACCCGCAACCGCAAACCCCCTCGGCTTGCTTCTCCGCCCGACCGCCGTTTGATGGAAACTCGCCATGGCGGACTCTCGGCTCACCCTCCCCGACCTCTGGCAGCAGGACGCCCTCCGCGCCCTGCGGCAAGGCGAGGACGTGATCATCCAAGCCCCGACCGGCGCCGGGAAGACCTACGTCTTCGAACTGCTCATCCGCGGCGGCCACCGCGGCCAGGCGGTCTACACGGTGCCGACCCGGGCCTTGGCCAATGACAAGCGGGCCGAATGGCTCGCCCTCGGCTGGGACGTAGGCATCGCGACCGGGGACGTCAGCGCCAACCTCGGCGCCCCGGTCATCGTGGCCACCCTCGAGACCCAGCGTCATCGCTTCCTGGAAGGCCGCCACCCGGACCTGCTAGTGGTCGATGAGTACCAGATGCTGGCCGACTCCCGTCGCGGGGCGGCCTACGAGACCGTCCTGGCCATCGCCCCACCCTCCACCCAGCTCCTGCTCCTCAGCGGCAGCGTCTCCAACCCCAAGGCCGTAGCCGAATGGCTCCGCAGCCGCGGCCGCAAGGTCACCCTGATCGAGGAGCACACCCGCCCGATCCCGCTCGAGGAGATCTCCCTCGACGCCTTGGAGACCCGTGAGCCCTCCGGCATCAAAGGCCATATCGCCCGCGCGGTCATCCGGGCCGTCCTCGCCGACCTTGGTCCGATCCTGGTCTTCGCCCCCCGCCGCCGTGCCGCCGAGCAGATCGCCCGGGACATCGCGGCCGGCCTGCCCTTGGGCAACGGCCCGCAACTCTCACCCAGTCAGCGCAACCTCGCGGGCGATGACCTCAACCGGCTCCTCCGCCAAGGGGTCGGGCTCCATCACAGCGGGCTCACTTTCGAACAGCGGACCGAACTCATCGAACCTTGGGCCAAGGCGGGCAAGCTGAGCGTGGTCGTAGCCACGACCGGACTGGCCTCGGGCATCAATTTCTCACTCCGTTCGGTACTGGTGACGGACCGTCGTTACGCGGCCGATCATGCCGAACGGGAAATCCGTCCGGATGAACTGCTGCAGATGTTCGGCCGCGCCGGCCGCCGAGGCCTCGACGACCGCGGCTTCGCGCTCTGGACCGGCGACAGCCCCCGCCTCGGCGAAGCCAAGCCTCTGCAACTTAAGCGGAGCGAGGCGCTCGACTGGCCGGCGTTCCTGTCGGTCATGCGCCGCGCCGAAGACCCGAAGTCCGCCGCGCAATCCCTCGCCGCCGCCCTCTTCACCCGTGAGCCCATCGACCTCGCCCTGGATCGCCTGGACGATGACGCCACGCCGAGCGACGTCCCGGAACCGGTCGCCGGCGCGACCCGCCAGATCCACGAGATCCTCGGGCGCAACGGCACCTGGCAACGCGAACGCCCGACGCACCTGGTCCCGCTATCGCAGGCCCTGATCTACGTGAAGGAAGCCTGGTATCCGGCGCTGTCCAAGCCCGACTCCCTGCGCGCCCTCGCCTACGGGACGCCCTGCAAACTCGAGACGGGCGGCGAGGTCCGCTACGGCCGCACCATCACGCTCGCGCACTTCCCCAAGGAGTCCGGCGCTTCGCAGCTCACGCCAGCGGACTGGCTGCTCAAGGCGCTGCGCAAACAAGAGAACGGCCGCAGCCGGCCGCGCACGTGGAAACTGGAACTCCTCGAAAAGGAGATCCTGCCCTTGCTCCCGCTGCTCACCCAGGGGGGCGTCGCCTACGGCGGCCTCTTCCTCGGCCGCGACAGCGTCCAAGTGAAGCTGGATTACTCGCGCGCCGACGTCCGGGTCTGGCCCGACGCCGACAATCACCCGCTCATCAACCCGCCGCGCCGTTCGGTCGCGAAGCAGGACATCAATCTCCGGGAAGTCCTCGGCGGCGGCACGTTGCACACCGCCCGCGCCGGCCGACTCTGGAAGAAACTCGGCCTCATCGACGCCGCCGGCCGGCCGACCGACCGCGGACACATCGCCTCGCTCTTCCAACACGGCGAAGGCCTCGCTGTCGCGGCGGCGCTCGAGGATCACGCTTACGACGCCCACGCCCTCGCCTGGGATCTCGCCGAACTGCGGGCCGGCGAACGCGTGGCCTCCGCGGGCCGTAATTCCAGCCGCCTGGGGGCCTGCTGCCGCCTGACCTATAAGTCTCTTACCGCCGAAGGCTACCTGCGGGAAGGCCTGCCGGTCGGCTTCGGCGAAGGCTGCGCCGAAGCCCTCAAAGGCTTCGCCCTGCATGGCAAGATCCCGCCGGTCGACGCCGACGGCCAAGGCCCCGGCCAAGGCGACCTCGAACGCGCGGTGCTCGAATGGCGGAGCACCTTGCAGCTCATCGCGCACGGCCCGGCCCACCCTTCGCATCGCTGGCAGCAGCTGCGCGCGGCGGCCCAGGACGTCCTCGGCAGGATCGTCGGGACGACGCCGGCGACGCGCTGAGGCTTACTTGCCGGTGATGGCCTTCGCGGCCGCCTTGGCCATCTCGCCGGCGCCCGCGGTGTTCGGATGCACGCGATCGGGCAGCATCTCCGGGAACTTCTCGAGCGCCGCATGCATGTCGATCACGCCGCAGCCGAGTTCCTTGGCCAGCGCGTCGACGCGCGGGATCTCCTTCTGGATGTTCTCTTCGTTGATGCCGTAGTTGCCCTTGCCGGGGACGGGCACGGGACGGCAGAGGAACACCTTCGGCTTGGACTTCAGCGACTGGAAAGACTTCACGAGCTCGCGGTAGTCGGCGTCGAACTCCGCCTC
>JBDKIN010000008.1:0-4102 GCA_039797095.1 Verrucomicrobiota bacterium | reverse complement strand
GAGGGCTTCGTAACCGCCGTGGCGGAGGTAGCAGTCGATGTCGACCGTGTACCCCGGCTTGCGGAGGTTGGCGTAGATGAGAGGGCGTTCGACGGCGGGCATGTCGCGGAGAGTAGTTTAGATTAACCGTTCCACTCGGGCGTGCCGGGGACGGGAGGATTCTGGCCGTAGGAAGGATCCTTGAGCGTGACCTTGAGCTGGGCGGCGAACTGAGCGGCGTCCTCGGGCTTCACGTTCTCGTGCATCGAGGCGTCGACATGGACGACGGGGCCGCAGCCGCAGTCGGCGATGCATTCGACGAACTCCAGGGTGAAGTCGCCGTCGGGCGAGGTCTCGCCGCGCTTGCAGTTGAGGGACTTCTCGAGGTTCTCCATCAGCGCGTAGGAACCGCGGAGGGCGCAGGACAGCGTGCGGCAGACGCGCACGTGGCGGCGGCCGATCGGCGACTGGCGATACATCGGGTAGAAGGTGACGACTTCGAGCACCTGCATCGGCGTCACGCCGACCTGCTCGGCGACCCAGGCCATGTCTTCTTTCGTGATGTGGCCGCGGTCTTCCTGCACGAGGTGCAGGAGGGGCATCGTGGCGCTCCGCTTCTGCGGATACTGCGCGATGATGGCGGGGGCCTGGGCAAGCGTCTCAGGCTTGAGCGCGCGGGCGGGGGCGGAGGAAGGGGATTCGTGCATGGGGTTTAGCGGTCGCATTCGCCCATGACGAAGTCGAGCGAACCAAGGATGGAAGCGACGTCGGTGAGGAAGTTGCCGGGGACGATGGCGGGAAGGATGGAGAGCGAGACGAAGCTCGGTCCGCGGATGCGGAGGCGGTAAGGGACGCCGCCGCCGTTGGAGACGACGTAGAAGCCGAGGGCCCCCTTCGGGTTCTCGGCCTCGAAGTAGACTTCGCCGGCCGGGATCTGCGGGCCTTCGGTCACCAGCATGAAGTTCTGGATGAGCTCCTCCATCTTGGTCATCACCTTGGCCTTGGGCGGGAGGAAGATCTTCTTGGCGTCCTCGGCATACCAGGCGCCGCCAGGCATCGTCTTCACGACCTGACGGATGATGCGCACGGACTGGCGCAGTTCTTCCATGCGGACGAGGTAGCGGTCGAAGCAGTCGCCCTTCACGCCCACGGGGACGTCGAAGTCATACTGCTCGTAGCCGGAGTAGGGCTTGTCCTTGCGGAGGTCGAACGGCACGCCGGAAGCGCGGAGGTTCGGGCCGGTGAGGCCGTAGGCGAGGGCCATCTCCTTGGAGATGGGCGCGATGCCTTCGGTGCGTTCGAGGAAGATGCCGTTGCGGGTGAGGAGCTTGTCGACCTCGTCGATGGTGCGCTCGACGCCGTCGCAGAACGAGGAGACCTTGGCGAGCCAGCCGTCGGGGATGTCGCGCGTCACGCCGCCGATGCGGGTGTAGCTCGTGGTGAAGCGGGCGCCGGTGAGCTCTTCGAAGAGCGTGTAGAGCTTCTCGCGCTCGTTGAAGGTATACATGAACACCGTCCACGCTCCGGTATCCATCGCGTAGACGCCGATGCCGAGGAGGTGGGACGAGATGCGGGCCATCTCGCAGGTGAGCACGCGGATCGCTTCGCAGCGCGCGGGCAGCCTGAGGCCGGCGAGCTTCTCGACGGCGATGGCGTAGGCGACGTTGTTGGCGAGGGGGGCGAGGTAGTCCAGGCGGTCCGTGTACGGGACGAACTGGTTATACGTCATGTTCTCGGCGATCTTCTCGTCGCCGCGGTGCAGGTAGCCGATGACCGGGTCGCACTTGACGACCTTGTCGCCGTCGAGCTCGAGGCTGAGGCGGAGCACGCCGTGCGTGGCCGGGTGGGACGGACCCATGTTCAGGGTCATGTTTTCTCCGCGCAGTTCTTCCGAACGGGCGGCGACGTCGCCGAGGGAGATTTCCTTGGTGATCTTCACGTTAAATCAGGCTTTGGGTTTGTCCTCGGTCCAGGACTGGTCGAGGGCGGAGGGTTCGCCTTCGGACAGCTTGCCGCCGTGCGAGACGAAGGGGCCGCCCATCATCGGGGCGGGGACGACCTTCTTGCCGGTGACTTCAGCCACGTCGGCGGCCGGGAGTTCGACCTCGATGCCGGCGAGAGGGAAGTCCTTGCGGAGAGGGTGATACGGATACGCTTCCCACATCAGGATGCGGCGAGGGTCCGGGTGGCCTTCGAAGACGATGCCGAACATGTCGTAGGCCTCGCGCTCGTGCCAGTTGGCGCCGGGGTGCAGCGAGGAGACGCTCGGGACGCGGTCATTGACGGCGTCGACGTGCAGGCGCACGTATTCGCGGTTCGCCGTGCTGAGCAGATGGATGACGACGCCGAAACGGGCCGGGCGGGACTGCAGTTCGAGGCCGCAGAGGTCGGCGAGGAGGTCGAAGCCCTGTTCGTCGCGCAGGAAGCGCACGGCGGCGAGGAGGTCGCTGCCCGCGACACGGAAGGTCGGCATGTCCTTGCCGGCGAGGTCCTGCGTGGCAGGGAAGCGGGAAGTTAGCACGGCGGCGTCCATGTCCGTGCTCAGCTGACGATCTTGGTTTCGATGGTGCGACCGCGGAAGGTGCGGCGCAGCGAGCCGCCTTCCTGGCGGATCTTCTCCTGGAGCAGCATCATGCCGTCGAGGAGAGCCTCGGGGCGGGGCGGGCAGCCGGAGATGTAGATGTCGACGGGGACGATGTTATCCACGCCCTGCAGGGTGGCGTAGGAGCGGTACATGCCGCCGGTGGAAGCGCAGGCGCCCATGGCGACGACCCACTTCGGCTCGGCCATCTGGTCGTAGATGCGGCGGACGACTTCGGCCATCTTATAGGTGACGGTGCCGGCGACGATCATGCAGTCGGCCTGGCGGGGAGAGAAGCGCATGACCTCCATGCCGAAGCGGGAGATGTCGAAGCGGGAGCCGCCGGCGGCCATGAGCTCGATGGCGCAACAGGCGAGGCCCATGGGCATCGGCCACACGGAGTTGCTGCGCACCCAGTTGACGACGGCGTCGGCGCGGGTCACGATGACCTCGCCCTCCACCTTGCTGTTGTAGCCGAAATCGGATTTGACCATGGTCGTTCGCCGCAAGTTAGGGTGACCCCCATGGGGAGCAAGCGGGAAGGGGCAAAAATGGCGTTTTTATCGCTTCTAATCGGGGTCGGTAGCGTGAACAGGGGCTCGGGACGGAGGCTTGCAACTAAAGCCCGCGGGGATTGTTCTAGCCTGTACCCCAATGAAGACGCTTTTCGTCCTGCTGGCCACCCTGCTTGCGGCCACCACCACCGCCCGCCCGCCCAACGTGGTGGTGATCTTTATCGACGACATGGGATATGGGGACATCGGACCTTTCGGGGCGACCAAGCAGCGCACCCCCCATCTCGATCGGATGGCCAAGGAGGGCATGAAATTGACCAGCTTCTACGCCACCCCGGTCTGCTCGGTTTCCCGGGCCCAGATGATGACGGGTTGCTACGGGGCGCGAGTCTCAGTCCCAGGGGTCTATTTCCCGGGCCAATCCGTGGGGCTAAATCCTTCTGAAGTTACTGTAGCAGAGAGGCTTAAGGAAAAAGGATATGCCACCCAGATGGTCGGCAAGTGGCACCTGGGTGACCAGCCCGAATTCCTGCCCACCCGGCAGGGTTTTGACCACTATTACGGCATCCCCTATTCAAATGACATGCTCAAGAAGAGCGCCGAGACCAAGGTCCCGGTGGTGCCGGTCCTCCGGGATGAGAAGGTCGCCGAGTTGATGGATGGGGAGGGGCAGCGACGCATGGTCGAGCTCTACACCAAGGAGGCCGTCGACTTCATCACCCGCAGCAAGGACCAGCCCTTCTACCTCTACTTCGCCCATAACGCCGTCCACACCCCGATCTGGCCGGGCGCGGCGTTCGCCGGCAAATCCCAGAACGGTCGCTTCGGCGATTGGGTCGAGGAAGTCGATTGGAGCGTCGGCCAGGTGCTCGATACCCTGCGCGCCCAAGGCCTCGATAAGGACACGCTCGTGGTCTTCACTTCCGACAACGGTCCCTGGCTCACCAAGGGTACCGATGGCGGCAGCGCGGGTCCGCTCCGCGGTGGCAAGGGATCGACCTGGGAAGGCGGCGTGCGCGTGCCGACC
>JBDKIN010000007.1:0-4949 GCA_039797095.1 Verrucomicrobiota bacterium | reverse complement strand
CCATCACGAGGCGCTGCGCGCGGGCTTCCGCGCAGACGGCAAGGAAAGCGGCGGAAGCGAAACCGAGCGCCGCGGCGACCGTCCAGAGCACCACGCCGGCCCAGCCCCACGGCGCCACGATGAGGACGAGCCCCGCGAGGAGCATCACGGTGCGTTCACGGGCGGTGAAAGAGGAAGAGGGCATTATTTAATTAGGGGGCAGGCTGGCACGTGGGCATGGGGGCAAGGGGAGGACAAGTTACGGACCAGAGGCAGCGCAAAGGTGAGACTCAATTTTCAGGTCTCGGGTCTCGGCAGCCGGGAGACAGGTTCAGGTCTTAGGTACGGGTACGGGTTCAGGACCTGAATATTGCCCGTACCCGCACCTGTACCTGATAAGCCGTACCTAAGACCTGAGGGCCGAGACCTGGGACCCGAAACTGTCTTCACGTTGGCACCTTTGCACAGGCCGCAGGCCGGTTGCACTTTTGCACAGAGGACAGCACGTGGTGCTGTCCCTACCTGCTGCCCTCGGATCAGACGATCCCCGCCTGATAAATATCGTGGATACGGATGAGGCCGAGGCAGCGTTGGGTGGCCGCATCGGTCACGGGGAGGACGGAGATCTGCGAGGGGCGGTCTTCCATGATGCGGGCGGCTTCGGCGAGGGACATCGGGCCGTGGGCGCGGATGGGGTTCGCCGTCATGATGTCGGCCGCGCGGGCGGTGTTGATATCGACGCCGCGGCCGAGCGCGCGACGGAGGTCGCCGTCGGTGATGAGACCGGCAAGCGTGCCGTCGGCCGCGAGCACGCAGGCGGCGCCGTGCGGGTGACGGGTCATCGCGATGACCGTATCGCGGAGGGCGTCGCCGGGCTTGGCGACCGCGCAACGTTCGAGCGGCTGGAGTGCTTCGCCGACCGTGAGGGTCAGGTTACGGCCGAGCTGGCCGGCGGGATGGAAGCGGGCGAAGTCGGAAGGACCGAAGCCGCGTTTCGTCATGAGCGCGGCGGCGAGGGCATCGCCGAGCGCAAGGGTCAGAAGCGCGCTCGTCGTGGGCACGAGACCGAGCGGATCGGCTTCGGGGCGGGCGCCGATGTCGAGGACCACGTCGGCCTGGGTCGCCAGAGGTGATTGGGTGTTGCCGACAATGGCGATGATGGGCGACTTGAAGGAGCGGAGGACCGGGATCAGGCGCACCAGTTCGGCCGTGGTGCCCGAACGGGAGATGAGCACGACCGGGTCCCCGGCCTGCAGGATGCCCAGGTCGCCGTGGACGGCGTCCGCGGCGTGAAGGAAAATGGCGGGCGTCCCCGTGCTGCACAGCGTCGCGGCGACCTTCTGGCCGATGAGGCCGGATTTGCCGACGCCGCAGAGCACGACCTTGCCGGGATGCGCGGCGATGAGGTCGACTGTCTGCGTGAACGCGCCGTCCAGACGCGTGGCGAGCTCGGCGAGCGCGGAAGCTTCAGCCTGGAGAAGGGCGCGGGCGGATTGGAGGGGAGTGGACATGGTGAAGGAGAGTATGGAGTTTAGAGTATGGAGTATGGAAAGGAGGCACGAGGGCCGGAGGGCTGGAGGACCGGAGCACGGACAACTCAATGGGAACCGGAGACCGGATGATTGACGGGGGCTCTTATTCTCAGGTGACGGGTGGCAGCCTCAGGTTGCCGGTGGCGGGATGATTTGCCTGCCACCTGGGACCCGGGGCCGCCACCTGCCACCTGAAAATAATATCTGCCTCGTCACACCATCTTCCGCGCGGCTTCGAGATCTTCGGGGGTATCGATGGCGACGGGATGATAATCGGTGACGACGGTCTGGAAGGTGAGGCCGTGGGCGAGAAAGCGAAGCTGCTCGAGCGATTCGACGGCTTCGAGTTCGGTGGCCTTGAGCTGCGCGTAACCGGCGAGGGTGGCGCGGTCGTAACCGTAGACGCCGATGTGCACCCAGTAGTCGCGTCGGGCGACCCATTCCGCCGGATCGACGCCGCGAAGGTGCGGAATCGGGCTGCGGGAGAAGTAGATCGCCTCGCCGTTCTCGGCGCGCACGACCTTGACCACGCTCGTCGCGAGGAGGCGCTCGGCCGTTTGGATCTTGGAGACCGCGGTGACCAACGGGCATTTCGTCTCCTTCCAGCGCATGATGAGTCCGTCGAGGAGGTCAGGCTGAATGAAAGGTTCGTCGCCCTGGACGTTGAGGAAGAAATCTCCCGGCAGGCGGTCGATGACGCTGGCCATGCGGGCGGTGCCCGAGGGGCAGGCCGGATCGGTCATCAAGACCTCGGCGCCGAAACCACGGGCGACGCCGGCGACCTCTTCGGAATCCGTGAGCAGGACGACGCGGTCCGCCTGACGGACCTGCTTGGCGCGTTCCCAGACATGCTGGACGACGGGCTTGCCGCCGAGATCGAGCAGGACCTTGCGAGGCAGGCGCGTGGAAGCGATGCGAGCGGGGATGCAGAGAGTGACGGAGGGCATTGTTAGTTAAGGGGGCGAGGGGAGATTATTTCGGGTGGCGGGTGGCAGCCTCAGGTGGCAGGTGGCGGGGAAAGATGGCAGCCGAGGGGAACCCCGAGACCGGATGATTGACCGGGGGTCTAATTTTCGGGTGGCGGGTGGCTGGATGATTTGCCTGCCACTTGGGACCCGGGGCCGCCACCTGCCACCCGAAGCGATGCTTTTACTTCCGCGCTTCCGCGTGATTCGCGAGATACCAGGCGTAAGTATCACGGATACCATCGGCCATGGTGATGCGGGGCTTCCAGCCGAGGGCGCGGATGCGCGAGACGTCCATGAGCTTGCGCGGCGTGCCGTCGGGCATCGACGGGTCGAATTCGAGGCGGCCGGTGAAACCGACGGCCTGGGCGACGAGGCCGGCGAGGGCGCGGATGGAGAGCTCTTCGCCGGAACCGACGTTGATGTGCCCGGACTGGGAGTAGCGGTCGAGGAGCAACAGGCAGGCGGCGGCGAGGTCGTCGGCATGCAGGAATTCGCGGAGCGGCGTCCCCGTGCCCCAGAGCTTCAGGGACGCGTCGCCGCGGAGCTTCGCCTCGTGCATCTTGCGGATCATCGCCGGAAGCACGTGGGAGTTCTCGAGGCAGAAATTATCACCCGTCCCGTAGAGGTTGCACGGCATCGCGCTGATGTAATCGCAGCCGTGCTGCGCGCGGGCGTGGTCGCAGAGCTTGATGCCCGCGATCTTCGCGACCGCGTAGGCCTCGTTGGTGGCTTCGAGCGGGCCGGTGAGCAGCGAATCCTCGCGGATGGGCTGCGCCGCCAGCTTCGGGTAGATGCAGCTCGAACCCAGGAAGAGCAGCTTGCGCACGCCGGCGAGGCGGGCGCCCTCGACGACGTTGGCCGCCATGACGAGGTTGTCGTAGAGGAAATCGTAGGGCTGGGCCGAGTTGGCCTTGATGCCGCCGACGCGGGCGGCGGCCATGACGACGTAGGCCGGCTGCTCCGCGGCAAGGAAGGCGCGGGTCGCGGCGCCGTCGCGCAGGTCGAGCTCGGCGGACGTGCGCGTGAGCACGGACGCATGACCGGCGGCGCGCAACGCGCGGACGACGGCCGAGCCCACCATCCCGCGATGGCCGGCGACGTAGATCTTCGCGGAACGATCCATCAGCGGTTTTCGTGCGCGACCAGCTTCAGGTCGTGGTCGACCATCTTCTGTACCAGCTGTTCGAAGGAAGTCTGCTGCGGATTCCAGCCGAGCTCACGCATGGCCTTGGCCGGGTTGCCGAGCAGCTGCTCGACCTCGGTCGGGCGGAAGTAGCGCGGGTCGACGGCGACGAGCGTCTTGCCCGTCTTACGGTCGACGCCTTTCTCGTCGGCGCCCGCGCCCTGCCAGTCGAGTTCGATGCCGGCGCGACGGAACGCGTGCGTGCAGAATTCGCGGACCGTATACATCTTGCCCGTCGCGATGACGAAGTCGTCAGGCTGCGTGTGCTGCAGGATGAGCCACATGCACTGCACGAAGTCCGGGGCGTAACCCCAGTCGCGCTGCGCGGAAAGATTGCCGAGGTAAAGGCAGTCCTGGCGGCCGTGGACGATGTTGGCGACCGCGAGGGAGATCTTGCGGGTGACGAAAGTCTCGCCGCGGCGCTCGGACTCGTGGTTGAAGAGGATGCCGTTGGAAGCGAACATCCCGTAGGCTTCGCGGTAGTTCCGGGTGATCCAGTAGGCGTAGATCTTGGCGACGCCATACGGGCTGCGCGGGTAGAAAGGCGTCGTCTCGGACTGGGGGACTTCGACGACCTTGCCGTAGAGCTCGGAGGTCGAAGCCTGGTAGATGCGGACCTTCTTCTCCATCTTCAGGATGCGGATCGCCTCGAGCAGGCGGAGCGTGCCGATGCCGTCCGTGTCGGCGGTGTATTCCGGGATGTCGAACGACACTTTCACATGGGACATCGCGCCGAGGTTATAGATCTCGTCGGGTTGGATGTCGCCGATGAGGCGGATCAGGCCGGTCGCGTCGCCGAGGTCGCCGTAGTGGAGCTGGATCTTCTTCGTGTGGATGTCGCGCACGAGGTCCTCCATGTAGAGGTGTTCGATGCGCGAAGTGTTGAAGGAGGATGAGCGGCGGATGACGCCGTGGACCTCATAGCCTTTGCCGAGGAGGAATTCGGCGAGATAGGAGCCGTCCTGGCCCGTGATGCCGGTGATGAGCGCGCGCTTTTTCATGTGGGAGAGTTAGGGAGGATAAGATTCAGGCGGAAGGCTTTTTCGCGCCGGCGATGATGCGGGAGCTGCTGTCGATCTTGGCGCCGAGGCCGTCGATGAGCTTCGCGCCATGCTTGTCCAGGACGGTCATCTCCGGGATATTGCCGGCGTTACGGTCGCCGCCCTTGCAGAAGACCGCCTCATGGCCTTGGGCCTTGGCTTCGCCGATGAGCCAGTCGAGCGTGGCGCAGACCGAGCCGTCGGTATCGATCGAAAGCACCGCGCGGTCGACCACCCGGAGGGCGGA
>JBDKIN010000006.1:0-4637 GCA_039797095.1 Verrucomicrobiota bacterium | reverse complement strand
GAAGCCGTCGCCGGCCGCGTCGTCATCAACGGCTTCCCCACCGGCGTCGAAGTCTCGCACGCCATCGTGCACGGCGGACCCTATCCCTCGCTCTCCGACGGACGCACCACCTCGGTCGGCTCCAACGCCATCTACCGCTTCACGCGCCTCGTCTGCTTCCAGAACTATCCGGACGGCGCCCTGCCCGCCGAACTGCGCAACGCCAACCCCCTCGGCCTCTCCCGCCTCGTCAACGGCACCCGCTCGAATTCTGCGATCTGACCTAGCCGCCAACCGTTTCCTAACCGCCAACCGCTAACCGCTTCCCCCTTTCTTACGATGTCCCCCCTCGAACTCCAGAAGGTCCTTTCGTCCGGACTTCTCTCCTTCCCGATCACCGACTTCCAGGCCAACGGCGACTTCCACGCCGCGGGTTATGCCAAGCGCCTGCAGTGGCTGGCTCCTTATGGCGCCACCGCACTCTTCGCCGCGGGAGGAACCGGTGAGTTCTTCTCCCTCGAGCCCAAGGAATACTCCGCCGTCATCAAGACCGCGGTCGATACTTGCGACGGACTCGTCCCGATCCTCGCCGGCGCCGGCGGCCCCACCCGCGTGGCCATCCAATACGCCCAGGAAGCCGAGCGCCTCGGTGCCAAGGGCATCCTGCTCCTTCCTCACTACCTGACCGAGACGAATCAGGAAGGCGTCGCCGCGCACGTCGACCAGGTCTGCAAGTCCGTCAAGATCGGCGTCGTCGTCTACAACCGCAACGTCTGCCGCCTCCAGCCGCACCACCTCGAGAAGCTCGCCGCGAACAACCCGAACCTCATCGGTTACAAGGACGGCTTCGGCGACATCGAGCTCATGGTCTCGATCCGCCGCCGCATGGGCGACCGCTTCAGCTACCTCGGCGGCCTGCCTACCGCCGAAGTCTACGCCGCGGCTTACAAGGCCATGGGTGTGCCGGTCTACTCCTCTGCCGTCTTCAACTTCATCCCGCAGGCCGCGATGGACTTCTACCACGCCGTCGCGAAGGACGACCATGCGACGCAGAACCGCCTGCTCGACACCTTCTTCCTGCCCTATCTCGAGATCCGCAACAAGAGCGCCGGCTACGCCGTGAGCATCATCAAGGCCGGCGCCACGATCGTCGGTCACGGCGCGGGCCCCGTGCGCGCCCCGCTGACGGACCTCAAGCCGGCCGAAGTCGAGCAGCTCGCCGCCCTGATCGCCAAAGCCGGCGTCAAGTAAGCCCGGATGCGCACGTTCGCCGGAGCATCGGAAGATCACCTCGACGCCGCCGTCGCCAAGGTGAAGCAGCGCGTCCTG
Organism: Verrucomicrobiota bacterium; assembly: GCA_039797095.1. Lineage (GTDB taxonomy): Bacteria > Verrucomicrobiota > Verrucomicrobiia > Opitutales > UBA953 > UBA953. The sequence goes on along the minus strand of JBDKIN010000006.1, from coordinate 3,329 downwards.
CCGCTGTTCATCCTGATGTTCATCGTGAACTACCTGGACCGGGTGAACGTCGGCTTCATCCAACAGCACCTGAAGACGGACCTCGGGCTCGACAGCGCGGCCTACGGCCTGGGCGCCGGCCTGTTCTTCATCGGCTACGCGATCTTCGAAGTCCCCTCCAACCTGCTGCTGCAGAAGTTCGGCGCGCGCCTCTGGCTCACGCGCATCACCATCACCTGGGGCGTCGTGGCCTCGCTGATGGCCTTCGCCCGGACCGAGAACGAATTCTACGTCCTGCGCTTCGCGCTGGGAGCCGCGGAGGCCGGCTTCTTCCCGGGCGTCATCTACTATTTCACCCGCTGGTTGCCTTCGGCCGAGCGCGGCAAGGCCATCGCCTTGTTCCTGAGCGGGTCGGCCATCGCCTCCATCCTCTCCGGCCCTCTCTCCGGCGCGCTCATGCAGACGTCGCTGCTCGGCCTCAAGGGCTGGCAGAGCATGCTCTTCGTCGAGGGACTCTTCTCCGTGGTCATCGGCGTCGGCGCCTGGTTCTGGCTCGACTCCCTGCCGCGGGACGCCCGCTGGCTTTCCGCCGAACAGAAACTGGCGCTGGAGACGACCATCGAGGCCGAGCAACGTGAGCGTGAGGCTAGTCAGTCCGAAAGACCCGGCGTCCTGCGCCTGCTCCGTGACCCGCAGATCGTGCTCTTCTGCGCGATCTACTTCGCCATCCAGCTGACGATCTACGCCGCGACCTTCTGGCTTCCCAGCATCATCCGGAAGATGGGCGACCTCACCGACCTGCAGGTCGGCTTCCTGAATTCGGTACCGTGGACGATCTCCATCGTGGGCATGTATCTCGCCGCCGCCGGCGCGGCCCGCTGGAATCGTCCGCAGCTCTGGGTCGCGGGCGCGCTCATCATCGCGGCGACGGGCATGTTCCTGTCGACGACGGGCGGTCCGATCTTCGCCTTCGTGGCCATCTGCTTCGCCGCCTTAGGCTTCAAGTCGGCCTCCTCGCTCTTCTGGCCCATCCCGCAGGGATATCTCGACGCCCGCATCGCTGCGGCGGTCATCGCGCTCATCAATTCCTTGGGCAACCTCGGCGGCTTCGTCGCTCCCACCGTCTTCGGACGGCTGGAGAAGATGACGGGGTCCGTCCAATACGGACTCTATGGCCTCGCCGTGGCTTCGGTCCTCGCCGCCGGCCTCGTCTTCCTCGCCCGCACCCGCCCCCGCGCCTGATTGCCCCTACCCCTACCCCTCTCCCTTTTTTCGATGTCCTCCCCCCTCATCCAATCCGTCCGTGTCGTGCCTGTCGCCGGCCATGACAGCATGCTGCTCAACCTCAGCGGCGCGCATGGCCCGTTCTTCACGCGCAACATCGTCCTGATCACGGACAGCTCCGGACGCACCGGCTTGGGCGAAGTTCCCGGCGGCGAGAAGATCCGTCAGACCGTCGAAGACGCCGCGCCTTTGCTCATCGGCAAGGAGATCGCCGGCTACGAGCAGCTCCTTGCGGAGGTCAGCGCGGCCTTCTCGGATCGTGACGCCGGTGGTCGCGGCCTGCAGACCTTCGACCTGCGCGTGACCATCCACGCCGTCACGGCGATCGAATCCGCCCTGCTCGACCTTCTCGGTCAGTTCGAAGGCAAGCCTGTCGCCGCCCTGCTCGGCAAAGGCCAGCAGCGTACCGAAGTCGAGATGCTCGGCTACCTGTTCTTCATCGGCGACCGACGCAAGACGACCCTGAGCTACCGCGACGAAGCCGGCTCCGCGCACGCCTGGCATCGCCTCCGCAACGAAGAAGCCCTCACGCCCGAGAGCATCGTACGGCAGGCCGAGGCCGCGCAGGAACGTTTCGGGTTCCAGGACTTCAAACTCAAGGGCGGCGTCCTCAGCCCCGCGCGCGAGATCGAAGCCGTCCGCGCCCTCGCCGCCCGCTTCCCCCAGGCCCGCATCACCCTCGACCCCAACGGCGCGTGGCTCCTCAAGGAAGCCATCGAGGTCTGCCAGAATCTCAAGGGCGTGCTCGCCTACGCCGAGGATCCTTGCGGCGCCGAAGCCGGCTTCTCGGGACGCGAGATCATGGCGGAGTTCAAGCAGGCCACCGGACTGCGTACCGCCACGAACATGGTGGCGACCGACTGGCGTCAGCTTGATCACGCGCTGAAGCTGCAGGCGGTCGACATCCCGCTCGCCGACCCGCATTTCTGGACCATGCAAGGCTCGGTCCAGGTCGCGCAGGTCTGCCAGGAACGCGGTCTTACCTGGGGCTCGCATTCGAACAACCACTTCGACATCTCGCTCGCGATGTTCACGCACGTCGGCGCCGCCGCGCCGGGCGACGTCACGGCGATGGACACCCATTGGATCTGGCAGGAAGGCCAGCGCCTCACGAAGGAGCCCCTGCTCATCAAAGGCGGCAAGATCGCCGTCCCGCAGAAGCCCGGTCTCGGCATCGAGATCGACCCGGTCCAGCTCGAGGCCGCCCATCAGCTTTACCTGAAACTGCCCTCCGGCTCGCGTGACGACGCCGTGGCGATGCAGTTCCTCGTCCCGGGCTGGAAATTCGACCCGAAAAAGCCCTGTCTGGTGCGCTGAAAAGAATTAAGCGGTAGCCAACCTCCGGCCTTGGGCTAAGGTCGGGCCATGAACAAGACGTCCGTCGCCATCACCGCCGCCTTCTGCGTGGCGATCGGTTTCCTCATCGCCCGCTTCGTCGGTCCGTCCGACTTAGAGGACGTCACCAAGGTGGAAAAGCCCGTCGTGACCGCCCCGACGCCGGCTCCGCAGCCGACCAAGGTCGCCGCGGCGCCTAAGCCCGTCGCTCCGACCCAGTCCAAGCGCCCGCCGATGGACGAGGCCACGAAGGCCCGCTACAAGGCGTTCGGCGAAGAGACCCGGAAGATGGCGTTAGACCTCGCCGGCGGCGACGAGAAGAAACTCGGGCAAGCCTTCCGTAACGGGATGATCAACCCGGCCACGCAGGAACTTTTCAATCGCGGACGAGAAATCGGCGAAGCGATGCGCAACGCCCAGACGGACGAAGAACGCGCGCAGCTCGAGGGCCAGGTAATCGCGCTCCGCGACGAAGGCATGGGCCTGCTCAAGGCGGAGCTCGAGAAGATCGACGCCGCCGCGAACGGACAGCCTACGCCCGCCCCGGCTGCCCCCGCGCCGGTCATCCCTGCGCAGGGCTTGATGTGATGCGGATTCGCCGGGACAGGCCTATGACAGGCTCCCGGTCGACGAGGTATTGCGGCTAGCCAGTTCTTCCCGCAGCCTCGCCCCATGCTCGGAGCCATCGCCGGCGACATCATCGGGTCGGTCCACGAATTCAGTCGGAACGA
>JBDKIN010000005.1:0-3979 GCA_039797095.1 Verrucomicrobiota bacterium | reverse complement strand
AACCGCCAGTGGCAGCACTTCTTCGGGTTCGGCATCGTGCGCACCTCCGAGGACCTCGGCGTGCAGAGCGACCGCCCCACGCACCAGGAGCTGCTCGACTGGCTCTCCGTCGAGTTCCGCGAGTCCGGCTGGAAGACCAAGGCCCTCCAGAAGCTGATCGTGACCAGCAAGACCTACCGCCAGTCCAGCGTCGTCACCAAGGCCCACCTGCAGAAAGACCCCGAGAACAAGCTGCTCGCCCGCGCGCCTCGCCTCCGCCTCCCTTCGCTGATCCTGCGCGACGTCGCCCTGAGTTCCAGCGGCCTGCTCAGCCCGAAAATCGGCGGCGTGCCGGTCTATCCCTACCTGCCCGAGAGCCCGTGGGAGAGCCTCGCGATCACCAAGGAACGCGACTTCAGCTACCCGCAGTCCAAGGGCGCCGACCTCTACCGCCGCTCGCTCTACACCTTCTGGCGCCGCACCATCGCGCCGGTGAACATGTTCGACGCCTCCGCCCGCCAGACCTGCCGCGTGCGCACGGCCGTCACCTCCTCGCCCCTGCATGCGCTCACGATGCTCAACGATCCCACCTGGGTCGAAGCCGCCCGCGTGCTCGCCCAGCGCGTGACGAAGGAGCAGCCGACCGACGAGGCCCGCCTTGCGCGCGCCTTCGCCCTCGTGCTCGGCCGCGCGCCCGCCGGCCCGGAGCCCGCCCTGCTCGCCCAGATGCTCGCCAACCAACGCGCGGTCTACGCGACCGACCCCAAGGCCGCGGAAGCGCTGCTCGCCGTCGGCGAGAGCCAACGCGACGCGACGATCCCCGCCGCCGACCACGCCGCGCTCACCGCCACCTGCCTCGCCCTCTACAACCTCGACGCCGCCGTCACCCGCGACTGAACCCCATGGACTTCGAACTCTCTCCCTCGGAATGGCGCGAGCGCCTGACGCGCCGCAGCTTCCTCAGCGCCGGCGTCCAGGGCATCGGCTCGGTCGCCCTCGCCTCGCTCCTCGCCCGCGACCTCAAGGCCGCGCCGAATCCGGTCGGCGCCCTGCCCGGCCTCCCGCACTTCGCCCCCAAGGCCAAGCGCATGATCTGCCTCTGGCAGGGCGGCGGCCCTTCGCACGTCGACCTCTTCGACCATAAGCCGCTCCTCGCCAAGATGGCCGGCGAGGACATCCCCGCCAGCGTGCGCGGCGACACCCGCCTCTCCACGATGTCGAGCGGCTACGCGAAGTTCCCCTGCGTCGGCGCCATCAAGCCTTTCAAGAAATGGGGCTCCAGCGGCATCGAGATGAGCGAGATGCTGCCCTACACCGGCGCCATCGCCGACGAACTCTGCGTCGTGCGTTCGATGAACACCGAGGCGGTGAACCATGCGCCCGGCGTGACGTTCTTCATGACCGGCTCGCAGATCCCGGGCCGTCCGTCGATGGGCGCCTGGCTCTCCTACGGCCTCGGCTCGATGAACGAAGACCTGCCGGCGTATGTCGTGATGACCTCCTCCGACGCCGCCAAGACCTGCGGGCAGCTGTTCTTCGAGCACTACTGGTCCAACGGCTTCCTGCCCGGTAAGCATCAGGGCGTGCGCTTCCGCGGCGTCGGCGACCCGGTCCCTTACGTCAACAACCCCGCCGGCGTCAGCCGCGACGCGCGCCGGACGATGCTCGACGACATGCAGTCCCTCAACCGCGCGCATTTCGGCGAGGTCGGCGACCCTGCGATCGACACGCGCATCTCCCAATACGAGATGGCCTTCCGCATGCAGGCCTCGGTGCCCGACCTGCTCGACTTCAAGAACGAGCCCAAGTCGGTCCTCGAGATGTACGGTCCCGACGTCCTCAAGCCCGGCACGTTCGCCAACAACTGCCTCATCGCCCGTCGCCTCGCCGAGCGCGGCGTGCGCTTCACCCAGCTGATGCACGCCGGTTGGGACCAGCACAACAACCTCACCACCGGACAGCTCGCGCAGCAGTGCCTCGACACCGACCAGGCCAGCGCCGCGCTCGTCAAGGACCTCAAGCAGCGCGGCCTCCTCGACGACACGCTCGTCGTCTGGGGCGGCGAGTTCGGCCGCACGCCGTTCGCCCAGAACCAGCAGGGCCAGGGCTTCAAGGGCCGCGATCACTTCGGCCGCGCGTATGCCTGGTGGCTCGCCGGCGGCGGCGTGAAGGGCGGTCATGTGCACGGCGAGACCGACGACTTCGGCTGGAACATCACCAAGGACCGGGTGCACGTCCACGACATGCAGGCCACCCTGATGCACCTCTTCGGGATCAACCACGAGGGGCTGCTCTTCCGCTACCAGGGCCGCCAGTTCCGCCTGACCGACGTCGAGGGGCACGTGGTGAAGGGCATCCTGAAGCAGGCCTGAAGGGCGAAACCGGCGGCGAAAGGGGCAAAGTCGGTATTTTGACCGCTTTTCCCCTTGCCCCCGCCCCTTCCACCCCTTTTCTCCAAACTTCCACCCACCTTACGGCCATGACCCAGCACAACAGTTTCAAGTCCAGCGCCTCCTCCTCCGGAGCGAAGCGTAACGTCCTCAAGCGCTTCGAGCGCGTGGAACTGCTCAAGAAGCGCGGCACCGTCAAGGACCTGAAGCGCGTGACCAAGCTTCCGAAGACCAAGCCTGACGCCTAAGTCCGGGTCTCGCTCCCTTGCGAAAAAACCCACCCGGACTTCCGGGTGGGTTTTTTGCTTTTAGGAGCCCAAACCCACGCTCGCCAGCCCTTCCCTCCTTTCCCACCATCCGACCTTCGCCCGCCATGGATTCCCCCCGGCAGAAATACCGCCCCTTCGAGACCGTCCGCCTCCCGGACCGCCGCTGGCCGGACGCGCGCATCGAGCAGGCGCCCCGCTGGTGCTCGGTCGACCTTCGCGACGGCAACCAGGCCCTGGCGATCCCGATGAACGTGGCGGAGAAGCACGAGCTCTTCCAGACCCTCTGCCGCATCGGCTTCAAGGAGATCGAGATCGGTTTCCCGTCCGCCTCCGACACGGAGTTCGCCTTCACGCGAGAGCTCATCGAAAAGCAGCTCATCCCCGAAGACGTCTCGGTCCAGGTCCTCGTCCAGGCCCGCGAACACCTCATCCGTCGCACGATCGATTCGCTCAAGGGCGCCCATCGCGCGATCGTCCACCTCTACACGCCGACCAACCCGGCCCAGCGTGAGATCGTCTTCAATCTCTCCAAGGCCCAGGTGCTCGAAATGGCCGTCAACGGAACCAAGCTCATCCGTGAGCTCACCGATGCCCTGCCGGACACGCATTGGCAGCTGGAGTTCAGCCCGGAGACGTTCGTGCTCACCGAGCCCGACTACGCCCTCGAGGTCTGCGAAGCGGTCGCCAAGGCCTGGGGTGCTTCGGCTAAGCGCAAGATCATCCTGAACCTGCCGCTGACCGTCGAAGCCGGCACGCCGAATACGCACGCCGACCAGATCGAGTGGTTCTGCCGCCACCTCAGCGACCGCGAGATGGCCATCGTCTCCCTGCACACCCACAACGACCGCGGCACCGGCGTCGCCGCCACCGAGCTCGGCCTGATGGCCGGCGCGGACCGCGTCGAAGGCACGCTCTTCGGCAACGGCGAGCGCACGGGCAACCTCGATATCGTCACCGTCGCGCTGAACATGTTCTCGCACGGCATCGACCCGCACCTCGACTTCCGTAACCTCGGCGCCATCCGCGAGGTCTACGAACGCGTGACCCGCATGAGCGTGCACGACCGTCATCCTTACGGTGGCGACCTCGTCTTCACGGCCTTCTCGGGCTCCCACCAGGACGCCATCAAGAAGGGCATGGACCGCCGCGGGAAGATCGGCCACGACGCCCTCTGGGACGTCCCCTACCTTACCATCGATCCGAAGGACATCGGCCGTTCCTACGAGGCCATCATCCGCATCAACTCGCAGAGCGGCAAGGGCGGCGTCGCCTATGTGCTCGACCGCGAGTTCGGCTTCGACCTCCCGAAGCTGATGCACCCGGAAGTCGGCAACCTCATCG
>JBDKIN010000004.1:0-4361 GCA_039797095.1 Verrucomicrobiota bacterium | reverse complement strand
GGCGGGCAGACGAATTCGCAGAGCTGGCAGGAGACGCACTTCTCGCGGCCGTTCGGGTCCATGACGAGCGTGGGCACGCCGCGGTAGTTCTGCGGGATGGCCGGACGTTCGTCCGGATACTGGAGCGTCACCGGCGGACGCACCATGTTGTCCCAAGTGACCTTGAGGCCCGCGAAGATCTGCGGGAGATAGGTGCGCTCGGCGAGGGTGAGCGGACGGCGTTCGACGACTTTGATGGCCATGGTGTTGGTTTTTATCCGTTGATCGCGTACCAGACGAAATAGGCGAGGAGGTTGAGGACGGCCAGGGGCAGGAGCACGCGCCAGCCGATGCGCATCACCTGGTCATACCGGAAGCGCGGGATGGTCCAGCGCACCCAGACGAAGAAGAACAGGAAGAAGCACAGCTTGAGGAAGAAAGCGGCCACGCCGATCAGCGAGGCGACCCAGCCCGAACCGATGGTCGGCATCCACGGCAGCACGTGCCAGCCGCCGAGGAACATCAGGATGAAGAGCGCGGAGCCGATGACCATGTGGCTGTATTCGGCGACGAAGAAGATGCCGAACTTGAAGGCGCCGTATTCGGTGTGGAAGCCGCCGACGAGGTCGGTCTCGGATTCCGGCATGTCGAACGGATGGCGGTTGGTCTCGGCGAACACGCAGATCAGGAAGACGAGCGCGGCGACCGGGTGGCAGAGGATGTTCCAGGCGCCGTCCTGGGCGTCGACCATCGCGAGCAGGCTGAGGCCGTGGTCCTGGCCCGGGACGGAGGTGGCGAGGAAGACGGTGAGCACCGACAGACCCATCGCGAGTTCGTAGGAGATCAGCTGCGCGGCGCCGCGGACGGCCCCGAGGAAGGGAAACTTCGAGTTGGCGGACCAGCCGGCGAGGGCGATGCCGTAGACGCCGAGCGAGCTGACGGCGAACATCAGGAGCACGCCGACGTCGGCGCCCTGGGTGAGCGAGACGGCGTAACGCTTTCCTTCGTGGAGGAATTCGCCGAACGGCAGCATCGCGAGCACGGCGAGCGCGGGCGCGAGGGCGACGATCGGGGCAAGGACGTAGTAGAACTTACGGACGTGGCCGGGGAGGGCGTCTTCCTTGAAGAGGAACTTGCCGCCGTCGGCCGCGGGCTGGATGAAGCCGCCCTTCATCAGGAAGTTCCCGAGGAACGGGATCCAGCCGATGAGCGGGTGCATGGTGCGGTTCGGGCCGATGCGGCCTTGGATCCAGGCGGAAGCCTTGCGCTCGAGAAGCACGCTGTATCCGGCGATCGTCATCACGATCAGGATCAGCGTCAGTCCGCGGGCCGCGGCGTAATACCAGGCCGGCGAGAGGATGAGGTCGTGGAGGAGTTGTTCCATGGTCGACGCGGGCTTAGGCGATGGCGACCGGGGCGAACTTCAGCAGCTTGCCTTCGGGGAACTTGTGGGAAGCGAACGCGGCGCCGTCGAGCGGCACGCCCTCGGCGGGGAGCAGGCGGCCGTCGAGGCCGGCGAGCATCGGGATGTCGGCGGAGAGCTCGGCCCAGACGCCGGCGGCGTCGGCGCGGGCGAGGCGGGCGAGGATCTGGACGTCGGGCAGCGTGCCGGTCGGGCCGGGGACGGCCTGGGCGAACGACTGCAGGCGGAACTGGCAGTTGATGAACGTGCCGCTGCGCTCGAAGACCGTCAGCGCGGGCAGCACGACTTCGGCGGCCGCGGTGGTGACGTTGTGATGCGTGGCGAGCACGATGCTGCGGACCTTGGCGAGCGTCGAGGCGGGCAGGCCGAGCAGCGCGGCGTCTTCACGCACGATGAGGAGGGACTTCACCTTGCCGGCGTCGATGTCGGCCGCGAGGGCCTTCAGGTCGGCGACGGGCGCGCGGTCGGTCAGGCCGGTGACGAGGGCGCCGCGGAAATTCGGGGTGCGGTCTTCGGAGACCAGGAGGCCGTCGCCCTTGCCCACGTGGGCCGGGACATAGACGGCAGCGTTCTTGGCCTTCGCGAGACGCGCGAGGAGGCGCTGCTCTTCGACGGACATGTGCGAGGAGCCGACGATCGCGAGCGCGCCGGCGGCGAGGACTTCGTCGGCGGCGGCGAGGGCGGCTTCGAGCGTCGACTTCGCGTTCTTCACCGTCGCGTAGTTCACGCGGTTCGGGGCGTCGACGGACTTGAAGAGTTCGCGGCCGGAGTCGGCCATCCAGGTGTCGTTCACGGCGTCGTTCTGGCGCGGCGTGACGCGGTAGATCTTGCCTTCGCGGGACCAGACGGTCGTGTTCGCGCCGGCGGAGGATTCGGTGTCGATGCTCGGGGTCTGCTTCAGGAACCAGACTCGCATCTTGAAGCGGAAGTCCGTGCTCGTGAGCGCGCCGACCGGGCAGATGTCGACCGTGTTGAGCGAGTAATTGTTATCGAGTTCGCGGCCCGGGAAGCAGGTCAGGGTGTTGTAGGAACCGCGGTTCACGAAGCCTAGGACGGGGTCCTTGGCGATCTCGCTGGAGAAGCGCACGCAGCGCGAGCAGAGGATGCAGCGTTCGTCGTCGAGCGTGACGCGAGGCCCGAGGCGGGTCTTCTTCGGCTTGGCGTTCTTCTCGTCGACATAGCGCGAATAACCGCGGCCGTATTCGGCGGAGAATTCCTGGAGCTTGCACTCGCCGGCCTGGTCGCAGATCGGGCAGTCGAGCGGATGGTTGAGCAGGAGCATCTCCGTCACGCCTTCGCGGCAGGCCTTGACGCCGGGCGATTCGAGACGGACGTGCAGGCCCGGGGTGACGTTGGTGGCGCAGGCGATGGCCGGCTTGGGCTGCCAACCGATCTTCGGCTGGCCGTTCTCCATCACCGGCTCGTTGGTCGCGCGGTCGCGCATCGGCGAGCCGAGCTCGACCAGGCACATGCGGCAGTTGCCGGCGACCGGGAGCTTCGGGTGGTAGCAATAATGGGGTACTTCCTTCCCGATTTTGCCCAGGGCATCGACCAGGTTGGCGCCTGCGGGGACTTGGTGTTCGACGCCATCGACATTGATGGTGACCAAAGAAGGTTTGTTGTCCGTGACCATGGGTCTGGAAAGATAATCGCAAGTTAGGTGACCCCCCACCTCCCGCAAGGGGAAAGGCGGGAAAAGGGGCTCCTATTAGGGCTTGGGCCAGAGCCAGGGCCAGGGCTTGATGCGAAAACCCCGTTTTAGGGCAGGGTCGGGAGCGCGTCACGGCATGGCTGCCTTGGGGCAGGGGCTGGGATGCGATGATTTCTCGTCCGCATGCTCGAGTCAGGGGCGGCGCCGCGTGTCGCCCTGGTCTGTTCCGGGCAGGGCTTCGGCGGCCAACGGCTGACCGCCATCCGCTGATGTGATGAGCGTCAAATCTGACCATTCTGACCATTCACAAAACCGATGGCGTTACCACATCATCTGCGAATCATCATTCCTATAAGTCCTTATGTCTGCCCTCAGATTCGAGAAAAAAGCCGTCTTTGTGCATCTTGCCGACGGAATCGAGGCGCAGATCCGTCAGGAAGGGTGGACCGGGTTGCTCCCTTCCGGGCGGGATTTGGCGAATCAGCACAAGGTCAGTCTCCCGACCGTTCAGAAGTCCATCGCCCTCCTGCTTGAGCGCGGGGTCTTGGTCAGCCGTGGGGGGAAGCGCCGCCCAGAGGTCTCGCCCCAAGTTGCCAGCTGCCGGCGGGCTGCCGGTCGTTGTCAGGTCTTGGTCCTTTCGACCAATCCTCTGATCACTTACGATGCTTCGATCGCCCTCGGCATGCTTCAGCTCGGCGAGAATATGAAAGCCAGCGGCGACGGCTTCCGGTTCGTCGACCTCAGTGCCGCCCAGGGGGCTGCGCGCCGCAAGGCCGCCCACGCCGAGATGGTGAAATCGCGCCCCACGCATGTCATCCTCATGACGCCGGACGCGCCGCTCTTCGCCGGGGTCTCGCGGCATCCGGCGAAGATCGCCTCGATGTTCGGCGCCTTGCGCTCCCGGCGGGTCACCAGCCTGGGCATCCGCTACGGTTACCTGGTCGACATCGCGCTCAAGCAGCTGATGCCGTTGGGGCACCGCCATTTCCTGATGCCTTTCTTCGCGCGGAAGACCAAGCTCCGCGAATCCATGGCGGCCATCGGCCGCCTCGCCAAGGAGCATGACGTGCGCATCGAGGTTAAGCTCACCGCGCAGCCCCTCACGACCGAGAACATGGGTCGGTTCCTCGGTCCGGGACTGGAACGCGGCGCGACGGCGGTGATCTTCCCGCAGTGGACGGATTTCATGCCGGCCATCGCCTATTTCGCCAAGCGGGACCTGGAGTTCCCGCGTGACCTCTCCGTCGTGGCCCTCGTCGGCAACGCCACCACCCGCGTCTATGTCCCGCCGGTCGCCTGCTGCCTCAG
>JBDKIN010000003.1:0-19385 GCA_039797095.1 Verrucomicrobiota bacterium | reverse complement strand
GCCATGTGCCAGCCGGAGTCGACGTGCACGAGATACTCCACGCCGTCCTTTTCGAAGATTTCCAGACCATGACCGCCGCCGAGTCCGGCCCTGATCGAACGGACGTAACGGCCATCCTTCTCGAAGACGATGAAGTCATTCTTCGGGTGGTCGGTCACCAGATAGATACGCCCCGCCTTATCCTCGGCGAGCGCGTGCGCGTTGACGATCGGAGCGACCGCCGGATCGGCCTTGGCCCAACCTAGGTCGAGGGTGTAACGAACCGCCCCGTGGCCGAGGACCGGAGGCGTCTCGGCGGCGAGAAGCGGCGTGACGAGGAACAAGGTAAGGAGACGCATGAAGGGATGGCGGCAGACTACCCGCGCGGACGCTTCAGGCAAGCCCGCCAAGCCGTCCTCTAATGGCTTGTTCTTAGTCCCTTGCCTCGGAGCGGGCCGCGGCTTGGATGAAGCCATGCGCCGTAACCTCGCCTGGCTCCGCCCCTACGTCTTCGGGACCGTGCTCGCCGGCATCCTGACCTTCGACCTCTCCAACCAATGGGAAGTCCCGATCCGACTCATCCCTAAGGAGTTCTTCGAACGCTACGTCGACGGCTTCGACCCCCACGCCGAACCGGCCGCGCTGCTCGCGCTCGCCGAAAAAGACAACGTCCAGGCGCAGTATGTCTATGCGCTCCGGCACACCGCCTACGCGCCGGTCGAATTACAGATCAAGGAGGACCGGGAGCTCGCCTTCCGCTGGACCCTGAAAGCAGCCGAGGGCGGCCATTCGCGCGCCATGGCCGTAGTCGCCCTGTATTACTTCCGCGGAACGGGAACCGCGAAGAACCTGAAAGAGGCCAAGGACTGGGCCGACCAAGCCGTGGCGAAAGGCCAGCCGATGGGCTTCCGCGTGCTCGGCGACCTGCGGCGGGAAGATGCCCGCGCCCTGAAAGCGCCGTCGGCCACCGCAGACAACAAGAAGACGCTTTCGGACTACGAGACCGCCATGAAGGAAGCCTTCGCCTACTACCGCCGCGGCGCGGACGCCGGCGAACGTATCGCCTTACGCATGATGTCCGAAGGTCATGACGAAGGCGTCCCAGGCATGCCGCGCAATTACGAGCTCGGCACGGAGTTCCTCCGACGATCGGCGATGCGCCGCGACCTGACCGCAATCCGGGCGATGGCTGAGCGGCTCGAGAAAGGCGTCAAAGCCCCGCGCGACCTTTCCCAGGCCTACGCATGGAGGCTCGTGCTGAGCCAGCTCACGGGCGTCGATAAGGACGCGGCGGAGCTGGCCCGCCTGGAAGGCACGATGGGCTTGCCGGAGATCCAGCGAGGACAGAACGACGCCGCCAAGATCCTCAAGGAGCTGCCGTCCGAAGCATCCGACGCCCTTTCGCGCCTGCACACCTCCCGCTGAGCCATGACGCCGGCCCAACTGAAGTCCTCCGCGGAAGCCGACGCACAGCTGCCTCGCGGCCTCTCGCGCGAAGCGCAGTCCCTTTGGTTCATCAAGAAGGGCGACTGGGAGGCGGCCCATGACATCGCCCAGGACATCGAGACTCCCGTCGGCTCCTGGCTCCATGCGCTCCTCCATCTCATCGAAGGCGACCTGGGCAACGCCCGGTATTGGTTCGCCGAAGCCGGCCGGCCGGTGAAGAAGCCCTCGCAGATCGACGAACTCTGGGACGAAATCGCCGGAGTCGTGCTGAAGTAAGGGGTTGGGTTTGACGCATCGGGTCTTCCCGCCTCGATAGCGGCGTGTCCGCTCATCCACGCCGTGCCCTGACCGGCGTGCCTTCGCACGCCTGGGCCGCTTGCGCCTGTTCGGAAGGCGCCGAGCGACGCGTGATCGTCTTCCTGGCCTCGAACCTCGGCGCGGCGGAGACCTTCGCGGAAGAGACCGCCCAGCTGCTGACCCTGCTCAATGACGCACAGCCGGTCGCCCGCACCCTGACCGAAGCCGATGCGGCTGTCCCGGCCTTCGAAGCCGACTGCGACCTCCTCGGCGTCCTCTCGCTGCTGCGCCACGGCAACCATGACGCGAAGCGGCCGCTGCTCATCGCCTGCACGCCCGGCTCGCTCACCCGTCGCTCGCCCGCCCCCGAAGCCACGGCCAAGGCCGAGATCGTCGTCCGCAAAGGCGAGAAGCTCGCCCTGCGTGACTTCGCGAAGCGCCTGGCCGAAGACTTCGGCTACGCCCACGAGGCCCTCTGCGAACAGCCCGGCGAATACGCGCTCCGCGGCGGCATCCTTGACGTCTACCCGCTGAACGCGCAGATGCCCGTGCGCATCGACCTCTTCGGCGACGTCGTCGAGTCTCTCCGTCCGTTCGATCCCGCAACCCAGCGCAGCGAAGGCGAGGTCGACGGCCTCGTCATCTGCGCGCCGCGCGACGACTCCGGTTCGGCCCCCGAGGCTCCGTTCTTCCGGCACCTGCCGGCCGACGCCCTCATCATCTCGGTGGACCGCTGCCACGAGGACGTCCTCTGCGCCGAACTGCACTCGGCCAAGGTCGACGAACTCGTGCTCGAGGAGACCGACGATGCGCCGCTCGGCTACGCGGCGCACGCCCTCGAATCGACCCCCGCTGAGTCCTTGCTCATCGGCTCCGCGACGGACAGCACCGAGACGCGCCCCGCCCTCCTCCGGGCCGCCGCCTCGCTGGCCAAGGACGGGCGTCCCTGCCTGCTCACCGGCGACACCGACGGCTCCGTCGACCGGCTCAACGCCGAGGTCGCCAGCGCCAAGATCCGCGGCTTCGCGCCACGCATCACCCACGGACGCTTCGGCGGAGGCATCCTCATCGCCCCGGACAAGTTGCCCGGCCTGCTCAAGGACGGCCTGCTCCTGCTGACCGAACGCGAGCTCTTCGGCCGACGCAAACGTCCGCTCGCCGTCCTGCCGCGCCGCCGCACCGCCATCCGCGCCGCCGTCGGCCGCGCGCTCGACTTCGGCGAACTCGCCGACGGCGACGCGCTCGTGCACGCCACCCAGGGAGTCTGCCTGTTCCGCGGCATCAAGGCCCACGAGCACAACGGACGTACCGAAGATTTCATCGGCCTGGAGTTCGCCCTGAAATCGATGCTGCACCTCCCCGTGCGGGAGTCGCATCTCCTCACGCGTTACATCGGGATCGGCCGGGCCATCCCGAAGCTCTCCAAGCTCGGCGGAGGCGGCTGGGAGAAGTCGCGCAAAGCCGCCGAGAAGGCCACCGCCGACCTCGCCGCGCAGCTGCTGGCCATGCAGGCCGCCCGCTCGACCAAGCCCGGCATCACGCACCCGAAGGACGCGGACAACGCCTGGATGGGCGAGTTCGAACGCTCCTTCCCGCATCGTGAGACGCCGGACCAGACCCGCGCGATCGTCGACGTGAAGGCCGACATGGAACGCCCCGCGCCCATGGACCGCCTCATCAGCGGCGACGTCGGCTTCGGCAAGACCGAGGTCGCCCTCCGCGCCGCGTTCAAATGCGTCCTCGGCGGACGCCAGGTCGCGATCCTCGCGCCGACCACCGTCCTCGCGCAGCAGCACTTCGAAAGCTTCAAGGAGCGCCTCGCCCGCTGGCCGGTCTCCGTCGAACTCCTGAGCGGTTACCGTACCGCCAAGCAGAAGGCCGACGTCCGGGCGCGCGCCGCGGCCGGGACCGTCGACGTCGTCGTCGGCACGCACGCCCTGCTCTCCGACGGCACCCGCTTCGGCCGGCTCGGCCTCGTCATCATCGACGAAGAGCATCGGTTCGGCGTCCGCCACAAGGAGCGCCTCAAGGAGCTGCGCACCGAGGTGGACGTGCTCGCCATGAGCGCGACGCCCATCCCGCGCACGCTCTACCTCGCGCTCGTCGGCGCGCGCGACCTCAGCGTGATCGAGACTCCGCCGCGCGAACGCCTGCCCATCCGCACCATCGTCCGGAGCTACGACGAGAAACTCGTCCGCGACGCCGTGAAGGCCGAGCTCGCCCGCGGCGGCCAGGTCTTCTACCTGCACAACCGCGTCGAGACGATCCAAGCCGTCGCCGAGCGGATCGCCGCGCTCGTGCCCAAGGCGCGCATCATCGTGGGCCACGGCCAGATGCCGGCCGGTCAGCTCGAAGAAGTCATGTCGGCCTTCGTCGCGGGCGAGTACGACGTGCTCGTCTGCACGACGATCATCGAGACCGGCCTGGACATCCCGAACTGCAACACGCTCATCATCGAGGGCGCCGACCGGTTCGGCCTGGCGCAGCTCTACCAGCTGCGCGGGCGCGTGGGCCGGTTCAACCGTCAGGCCTACGCCTACCTCTTCCTCCACCGCCATGCCGCGCTGGTCGGCACGGCGCACCGCCGCCTCTCGGCCATCCGTCAGTACAACCAGCTCGGCGCCGGCTTCCGCATCGCCATGCGGGACCTCGAACTGCGCGGTGCCGGCAACATCCTGGGGGCGGCGCAGAGCGGCCACGTCGCGACCGTCGGCTTTGATCTCTACTGCCAGCTCCTCCGCCGGAGCGTCGCCAAGCTGCGGGGCGACAAGGGCGCGGTCATCGAACGTTGCGAGGTCCAACTGGACTTCATCGACCACACCCAAGCCGCCCTGGGGACGGAACAGACCAACAGCAGCGACGGCGAAGTCCCCCTGCTGACCGCCACCCTGCCGTCGGACTGGATCCCCGAGACGCGCCTGCGCATCGAAGCCTTCCGCCGCATCGCGCTGGCGCTGGATGCCGCCGAGGTGGCCGAACTGCGGACTTCGCTGAAGGATCGTTACGGCAAACTGCCCCCGGAAGCGGACGCCCTGCTCAGCCTGGCGGAGATCCGGTGTCTGGCGGAGGATAAATGTGTCGTTTCGGTGACGACCGACGGCGCCGTGCTGCGTTGTCAGCAGGCGCTCGCCGGCCGCCCACCTGAGCCCATTCTCGTCGGCAACCGGTTTCCCCGCTTGACCGTACGAGACCCCCTGCGGAAACTGAAGGAAATCCGCGGCTTCCTTTCACGGCTGCCCGCGCCTGACGTCCGATGAAATCCTTCCTCCTCTCCAGCCTGCTCGCCCTGACCGCGGCCGTCGCCTCCGCCCAGCTCAAGCTGCCTTCGGTCGAGGAAGCTGCCGCCAAGCGCTGGTCCCAGCTGAACTCCGACCGGATCGCCGCCGACGCGGACGGCCAAGGCATCACCCTTTCGGATATCCGCCGCCAGATCGACCCGATCGTCGGCCAGCTGCGCGCCGCCTCCCGTACCGACCTCGAGTTCGAGCAGGCGCTAGGGCAAGCCGCGAAGGAGACGCTCAAGTCGATGGCCGAACGCCAGATCGTCATCGCCGAATTCCGCGCCAACACCCCCAACCTGCCTTCCACCTACGTCGAAGCGGACATCGAAGAGACCATCCGTCGGGACTTCGGCGGAGACCGCAACCGTTTCGTCGCCTCGCTGCGCGCGGCCGGCACCACCCCGCTCGCCTACCGCAAGACCATCGAAGACCGCATCATCTTCGAATACATGGTGGGCCAGATCCGTCGCACCGCCTGGGACGTCAATCCGGGCAAGATCCAGGAGTACTACGACAAGAACAAGGCCGACTTCGCCCGCAAGGAGCAGGTGAAACTCCGCCAGATCACCCTCACGCAGGGTGCCGCCGAGAAGCCCGAAGAGACCGCCGCCCGCGCCAAGGCCTGGGCGGAAGCGCTGCGCCAGCCGGCCAAGGTCGCCGAACTGCTCGCCGCCTACAAGATCGGCGGCAAGCCCATCGCCGGACAGCCGACTTTCGCCGACGTGGCCGAACGCATCAGTTCCGACGACTTCGCGCGCAAAGGCGGCGACGCCGGCTGGCGTAACTTCGAGGACCTTAACCAGACCGTCGTCGCCGCCGTCCGCCAGCTGAAGCCCGGCGAGATCTCGGAGCCCTTGAAATTCGATGTCGGCGCCGCCCCCATCTACGTGATCGTCAGCCCGGAGTCCGTGCGCCCGCAAGGCCATGCGCCGGTGAATGACCCCGAAGTCATGGCGGAGATCGAGACGAAGGTGCGCTCAATCGGCATGAAGCTCGCGATCCAGCGCTGGCTGGACGACCTGCGCGCCAAGCACTACGTCCAGCTGCGCTGAGATGGACTCCGACCGCCGTGAACCCGTCGCCGTGACCGGCCGGGCTCCCGCCGCCGCCTACGCCTGCCATGCTTTCCCGCGGCGCAGCGCGGGCGTGCTGCTCCATCCGACCGCCCTGCCGGGAGACGGCCCCGTCGGGTCCTTGGGAGCCGAAGCCCGCCGCTTCGTCGACATCCTCGCCGCCGCCGGCTTCGGCTGGTGGCAGGTCTGCCCGCTCGGGCCGACCGGCTACGGCGACTCTCCTTACCAGGCCCTCTCCGTCTTCGCCGGAAATCCATACCTCCTCGATCTCGCCGACCTCGGCGCGCGCAAACTACTCACTCCTGAGGAGATCGCCGCGCTGCGACGCGGGAGTGACGGTCGCACCGACTATGGTCGCCTCTGGAACCAGCTGCGCCCCGCCCTGCAGCTCGCCGCCCGCCGCGGCGCCAAGGTCCTGAAGCAGAACGCCGCCTTCGGACGCTTCCGCGAGAAGCAGTCCGGCTGGCTCGGCGCCTGGTGCCGATTCTCCGCGCTACGCGAAGCGAACGGCTTCACCGCGCCGGACAAGTGGACGATCGACGAAGCCCCGGCCGAAGCCGTGGCCGAGGCCGAAGTGCTGCAGTTCCTGTTCGCCGAGCAATGGAAAGCGCTGCGCGAGTACGCGCACGGCAAAGGCGTCCGCTTCTTCGGCGACGAACCCATCTACGTTTCCGCCGATGGTTGCGACGCGAAGACCCGCCCGGAGCTCTTCCAGCTCGATGCGCAGGGCCGGCCGACGGCCGTGGCCGGCGTGCCGCCGGATTACTTCGCCGCGGACGGACAGCTCTGGGGCAATCCGCTGTATGCCTGGGACCGGCACGCCGCCGACGGCTTCGCCTGGTGGCAGGCGCGCGTCCGCCACGACCTCGAACTCTTCGATGCGATCCGCATCGACCACTTCCGCGGCATCCATGATTACTGGAGCGTGCCTGCCGGCGCGCCCAACGCCCGCGAAGGCAAATGGTGCGACGGCCCCGGACTCGCCTTCACCGACGCGCTCGCCGGCCTGCCGCTCGTCGCCGAAGACCTCGGCCTGCTCTCCCCCGGCGTCGACGTGCTCCGTCAGGCCTCCGGCCTGCCCGGCATGTCGGTGCTGCAATTCGGGTTCGGGGGACCTCCCGAAGGCAATCCGCACTTCCCCGCGAACATCACCGCCGACCGCGTCGTCTACACCGGCACGCACGACAACGATACCGTCGTCGGCTGGCACGCGCAGACGTCCGCCGACGAGCGCGCCCGCGTCGAGGCCGTGTTCGGCGCGATGACTGCTCCGCACGTCACGCTCGCCGAGGCGGCCTTGGCTTCGCCCGGCGTGGCCGCGTTCATCCCCGTCCAGGACTTGCTCGGACTAGGCGCCGAAGCGCGTTTCAACACCCCCGGCAACCCGCAAGGCAACTGGGGCTGGCGCATGAGCGACCTGCAGCTGACCACGCTGGCGGCGATGGCCGGGGCGTGGCGTCAGCGCCTGAAGGCGACCGGCCGGCTCAGCGCGTAAGGCGACGGTACTTCGGGCGACGCGGCGTATCCGATTCGAGGCCGAGGCGCTTGCGTCGGTCTTCGAGGTAGTCGCCGTAGTTGCCTTCGTGCCAGACCACCGTGCTGTCGTCTTCGAACGCGAGAATGTGCGTGGCCACGCGATCGAGGAACCAGCGGTCGTGGGTCACGATGACCGCGCAGCCGGCGAAGCCTTCGAGCGCGTCTTCGAGGGCGCGGATCGTGTTCACGTCGAGGTCGTTGGTCGGCTCATCGAGCAGGAGCACATTGGCGCCGGCCTTGATGAGCCGCGCGAGGTGGATGCGGTTGCGTTCGCCGCCCGACATCACGCCGACCTTGCGCTGCTGGACGTCGCCCGTGAAACCGAAGCGCGCCGCGTAGGCGCGGGCCGGGACCATGATCTTGCCGAGGTGGACCATGTCCTGGCCGTCGGAGATCGCGGACCACAGCGGCGCGTCGGCCGGGAGCGAATCGCGGGACTGGTCGACGTAGGCGATCTTCACCGATTCGCCGACCGTGAGCGAACCCTTGTCCGGCTTCTCCTGGCCCGTGATCATGCGGAAGAGCGTCGTCTTGCCGGCGCCGTTGGGGCCGACCACGCCGACGATGCCGCCGGCGGGCAGCGTGAAATTGACCTCATCCATCAGGATGCGGTCGCCATAGCCCTTGGACAGACCGCGGGCCTCGATGACGGCGCCGCCGAGGCGCGGGCCGGGCGGAATCCAGATCTCGGCCGCCTTCTCCTGGAGGTTCTGGTCCTGCGTAAGCATCTGCTCGTAGGCGCGCAGACGGGCCTTGTTCTTGGCCACGCGGGCCTTGGGCGAAGCCGCGGCCCACTCGCGTTCGCGCTCCATCGAGCGGGAACGCGCGGCGGACTGCTTCTCCTCCATCTCAAGGCGCTGCTGCTTCTGCTGGAGCCAAGAGGAATAGTTGCCCTTCCACGGGATGCCGCGGCCGCGGTCGAGCTCGAGGATCCAGCCCGCGACGTTGTCGAGGAAGTAGCGGTCGTGCGTGATCGCGATGACCGTGCCCTTGTAGCCCTGCAGATGGCGCTCGAGCCAGGCGACCGTGTCGGCGTCGAGGTGATTGGTCGGCTCGTCGAGCAGGAGGATGTCCGGCTCCATGAGCAGCAGGCGGCAGAGCGCCACGCGGCGTTTCTCGCCGCCGGAGAGCGCGGAGACCACCGCCTCGCCGGGCGGGCAACGCAGGGCCTCCATCGCCATCTCGATGCGGGCGTCGAGGTCCCAGCCGCCGCGCGTGTCGAGGATCGTCTGGATCTCGCCTTGGCGGGCCAGGATGCGTTCCTGCTCCTTCGCGTCATCGGTCTCCGACACCTTCACGAAAGTCTCGTCGTATTCCTCGAGCAGCGCCTTCATCGGGCCGGCGGCCTGCATCACGCATTCCTGGACCGTGAGATGCTCGTCGAGCCGCGGCTCCTGGGCGAGGTAGCCGAGCGTGTAGCCCGGCACCTGGCTGATCGCGCCGTCGAATTCCTTGTCCTCGCCGGCCATGATCTTGAGCAGCGTCGACTTGCCCGAGCCGTTGAGGCCGAGGACGCCGATCTTGGCCCCATAATAGTAGGAAAGGGAAATATCGCGGAAAACGGGTTTCTTTTCGAAGTACTTCGTGACCCCCGTCATCGTGAAGATTACTTTTTCGTCAGCCATGCGGATAGGTTCGGAGAAGACCCCCGGGGGGCAAGCGGAACCCTCCGGGCCGGGGGGCCGAGCGCACTTGACATCCCCCCGGGGGTGCCCAAGGTATGCCTCAGTTCACCTTCACCGAGGTGGGTCCTGCCGGACCCGCTTTTTTTGTCCCCAAATCATTTCACCGAAAACCCGCACCCATCACCATGAGCGTCGATATCAAACCCTTCCTCCAATATCTCGAAAAGGAGAAGAACATCAAAAAAGAAGAGGCCTGCGCCCTCATCGTCGAGGCCATCAAGTCCTCCGTCGAAAAGTCGGTCATGGCCGGCCAGAACGTCGAGGTGAACGCCGACGCCGTCTCGGGCAAGCTCGACGCCTTCGTCGTCCTCCGCGTGACCGACTCCGTGTCGGACCCGCTCCAGGAGATCAACCCCGTCGCCGCCTCCCTCATCCAGCCTGACGTCCAGGTCGGCCAGGAAGTCCGCAAGCCGATCAAGGTCGAGGACCTCGGCCGCATCGCCGCCAAGACCACCCAGCAGCTGCTCAACCAGCGCTTCCGCAAGATCGAGAAGGACCAGGTCTTCCAGGAGTACAAGGACAAGGTCGGCGACATCGTCACCGGCACCGTCCGTCGCACCGAGCGCGGCAACGTCGTGATCGAACTCGGCACCGCCGAAGCCGTCCTCACCCACAAGGAACGCTGCCACGGCGACGAATTCCGCACCGGCGACCGCATCCGCTGCCTCCTGCTCGAGATCCGCGAAGACCCGCAGCGCGGCCGTGAGTTCGTGCTCTCCCGCGCCAACCCGGCGTTCGTCCGCCGCCTCCTCGAACTCGAGGTCGCCGAAATCGCCGACAAGACCGTCACCATCGCCGCCATGGCCCGCGACCCCGGCTACCGCACCAAGATCGCCGTCGACTCCCGCGACCCCAAGGTGGACCCCGTCGGCGCGTGCGTCGGCGCCCGCGGCGCCCGCGTCCGCAACATCGTCAAGGAACTCGGCGGCGAGAAGATCGACATCATCCGCTATCATGCCGAGCCGCTCAAGCTGCTCGAAGAAGCCATCCGCCCGGCCAAGCCGCGCAACGTCCGCATCGACGAACGCACCCGCTCCATCTTCTTCGAAGTGGACGAGGACGACATGCGCATCGCCATCGGCAGCAAGGGCCGCAACGCCCGCCTGACCTCCAAGCTCATGGGCTGGGGCCTCAACATCCAGAAGGCCACCCACGCCGCCGAAAGCTTCGAAGCCAAGGCCGGCGACGCCGCCGTGCGCATCGCGGACCAGCTCGGTCTCCCGGCCGAACTCATCGCGAAGTTCGTCGGCCTCGGCATCTCCAGCGTCGAAGCCCTCGAAGGCGCGACCGTGGAAGACTTCCAGGAAAGCGGCATCCCGGCCGAAGAAGTCGAAGCCGTCCTCGCCGCCTACGCCAAGGGCCGCCGAGCGTAATCCTGCCGCCGTCCACCCTCCCGACACCCTCCGCCCGCGCACATGACCGAGAAGAAGAAATCCGAAGCCAAGAAGCCCGCGACCACGCAGCGTTTCAGCGACGTGGCCAAGGAGCTCGGCATCGAGGTCAAGGCGCTGCTCGCCCTGGTCGACCAGTTCGTGGTCGCCCGCCCCGACTTCAAGGACTACGTCTTCACCGACGGCAAGAAGCCGGCGGCCTCGAGCAACTTCGGCAAGATCTACCGCGAGGAGTTCCTGGCGTTCGCCGCCGACAAGCTCCCGAAGAAGGCCGAGCCCGCCCCGGAACCCGTCAAGCCGGTCGCCGAGGCCCCCAAGGCTCCGGAGCCGGCCAAGCCCGTCCCGGCCGCGCCCGTCGCCCCGATCGCCAAGCCCGGCACGCCGCCGCCGGTGAGCCTGCCGCCGCGCCCGACCATCGTCGCCACGCCGCCGCCCGTCGCGCGCCCGCCGGTCACCCCCGTCATCCCGCGTCCGACCATCGCGCCCACGCCGGCCAAGACCGACCTGCCGCCCGTCGTCATCAGCAACACACCGCCGCCCATCCCGACGCGTCCGGCCAACGTGCCGCCCGTCGTCCGCCCGCCGGTCGCTCCCATCGTCAACCGTCCGGCCGCGACCAGCAGCCAGGCCGCGCCCGGCAGCAAGGGCATCATCACGGTCCGCCCGCCGATCGTCGTGCGTGACTTCGCGATCGCGCTCAACCTCAAGCCCTTCCAAGTCATCGGCAACCTGATGGAACTCAACAAGGTCGTCAGCGTCTCCTCCGTCATCGAGGAAGCCGACGCCCGCAAGGTCGCCGAACGCCACGGTTACACGCTGGAAATCCGCCACCGCGGCGAAGGCGTGCAGCCCGTCAAGAAGGTCGAGAAGCCTTCCGAAGACGATCCGGCGCTCATGACCCCGCGTCCGCCCGTCGTCTGCGTGCTCGGCCACGTCGACCACGGCAAGACCACCCTCCTCGACTTCTTCCGCAAGACCAACGTCGTCTCGGGCGAGGCCGGCGGCATCACCCAGCACATCGGCGCCTACTCCGTCGCCTACCAGGGCGAGAAGCCTGAGTATAAGGGCAAGACCGTCACCTTCCTCGACACTCCCGGCCACGCCGCCTTCGCCAAGATGCGCGAACGCGGCGCTTCGGTGACCGACGTCGCCGTGCTCGTCGTGGCGGCGGACGACGGCTTCATGCCGCAGACCGAGGAAGCTCTCAAGTTCGCGCAGAAGCACGCCAGCGCCATCGTGGCCGCGATCAACAAGGTCGACGCCAAGGGCGCGAACCTCGACCGCGTGAAGCAGCAGATGCAGCAGCGCAACATCACCCCGGAAGACTGGGGTGGCGAGACCATCACCAGCCCCGTGTCGGCGCTGAAGGGCACCGGCATGACCGAGCTCCTCGAGTCCATCCTGCTCCAGGCCGAAGTCCTCGACCTCAAGGCCAACGCGAAGTGCCCCGCCCAGGGCGTCGTCATCGAATCGCAGATGGAGACCGGTCGCGGCCCCACCGCCACCGTCATCGTGCAGAAAGGCACGCTCAAGCCCGGCGACTCGTTCGTCTGCGGCGAGACCTGGTGCAAGGTGCGCGCGCTCATGGATGAGCGTGGCAACCGTATGCCCTCCGCCGCTCCTGGCGCCCCGGCGCTCGTCCTCGGCTGGGACGCCGTCCCGGCTCCCGGCACCAAGTTCAAGACCGTCAAGAACGACCGCGAAGCCCGCGAGATCGCCGAAGAAGCCGCCCTCGCCGCCCGCAAGGCCGCCGAGGCCGTGCAGCAGGCGCCGAACACCGGGGCCCGCCCCGGCATGTCGGACCTCGAGCGCCTCATGGCCGCCCTCGCCCAGGACAAGGAGAAGATCCTCCGCGTCCTGCTCAAGGCCGACGTCAACGGCACGCTCGAAGCCCTCGAAGGCTGTCTTCGCGACATCAGGTCGGCCAAGGTCCGCCTCGAAGTCGTCGGCGGTTCCGTCGGCCCCGTGACCCAAGGCGACGTCGCCCTGGCCGAAGCCTCCAAGGCCCTCATCGTCGCCTTCGACACCAAGCTCGAGAACGGCGTCCAGCCGCAGCTCAAGCGCACCGGCGTCCGCCTCATCACCCATGACATCATCTACGAGCTCATCACGCTCGTGAAGGACGCCATGACCGAACTCCTGGACCCCGAGGTCCGCGAGAACAAGCTCGGCGCCGCCGAAGTGCGCGCCGTCTTCCCCCTCGGCAAGGAGCACAAGGTCGCCGGTTGCATGGTCACCGAAGGCCTCATCCGCCGCGCCGCCAAGGCGCGCGTGGTCCGCGGCGGCAAGATCATCCACAACGGCCCGGTCGAGACGCTGCGCCGCTTCAAGGACGACGCCTCCGAGGTCAAAGCCGGCTTCGAGTGCGGCATCAAGCTCGGCGGCTACGACGAGTACCAGCCCGGCGACATCATCGAAGCCGTCGAGATGGTCCAGACGCGTCCGAGCCTCTAAGCCTCATGTCCCAACGCCAGCTCCGGGTCGCCGAACTCATCCAGCGCGAGGTCTCCTCCGCGTTGCGACAGTCCTGGCCGACCGAAGCCGCGCTGATCACGATCACCGTCGCGAGCGTCGCCCCCGACCTCCGCCAATGCCGCATCGGCTACGCCGTCTCGGGCGACGACGCGGAACGCAAGAAGGCCCGCGCCTTCCTGAAGCGCGTGCGCACGGAACTACGCGCCACCGTCGGCGGCTTCCTGCAGATGAAGCACACGCCGGACATCCTCTTCACCGAGGATGACATCACCGGCGGCGTGGCGCGCGTGCAGGCCCTGCTGGACGACATGGCCCGCAAGGACCGTGCGGCCAATCCGCCCAAGGCCGACTAGGCCGTCGGCGGACCGACTTCAGGGAAGTCCTTCAGTGCTTCGCGGACCACCGCGGCGCGGCGACGGTCACGTCCGTCGCTGTCGAGCTCCTGACCGGCGCGCGCCTGCACGTGGGCGGGCTGGCCTTCGATCATCAGGCGGTCGACGAGATGGCGGCGCTCCTCCGGCAGGCAACCCATGTCGCAGGCGAGCCGCAGGTGCGAAAGCATGTTCATCGCTTCCGAGCTGGTGAGCAGGCGGGCCGAGCGCAGCACGCCGAGCGAACGGGCGAGACGGTCGACGAACTTCTCGCCTTCCTCCTGCGCGAGCTTACGGCGGGCGTTCCACTCCTGCTCGACGACGTGTTTGATCCAGCCCCCGAGGTGCTTGAGGATCGCGTCCTCGGAGAGGCCGAGGGTCTGCTGGTTCGAAATCTGGAAGACGTTGCCGGCGGCTTCGGTGCCCTCGCCCAGCCAACCGCGGACGGCGAGGCCGTCCTGATTGAGCGCACGCGTGACCTTGTCCATGTGGCCCGCCAGGCAGAGGCCGGGCAGGTGGACCATAGCGGAGGCCCGCAGGCCCGTGCCGACGTTGGTGGGACAGGCGGTGAGGTAGCCGAGGCGATCCGAAAAAGCCATTTTGAGCGCGCCGCCGAGGGCGTCGTCGAGCTGCTCGGCGATATGCCAGGTGCCGCGCAGGTGCCAGCCGGCCTTGACGACCTGGATGCGCAGGTGGTCCTCTTCGTTGACCATCACGGAAACGGTCTGATCACGGCTGATGACGGCGGCGCCGCTCTTGCCCGCGGCGAGCTCCTTCGAGACCAGGTGGCGCTCGACGAGCACCGCGCGGTCGCGGTCGCCGAGTTCGCCCATGCGGACGACATGTCCGCGGCGGAACTTCGGCAGGCCCTCGAGTGCGGTGACGCAGCGATCAGAGGTCTCCTTGCGCTGAGGCAGCTTGGCCCAGCCGGGGAAAGGCAGGCCCTCGAGGTTACGCGCAAGACGGATGCGCGTGCTCAGCACGACGGCCTGCTGGCCGCCGAGGAGGTGGGTGAGTTCGCTTTCGGCGGCGAGGATGTCTTCGACGGACATGGTCAGGAGGCGAGCTGGCGCTCGAGGGTGGCGATTTCGTCGCGCAGGCGCGCGGCGGCTTCGAAGTCTTCGCCGGCGACGGCGGCGGTCATCTCAAGCCGGGCCGCGTCGAGGCGACGGCGCAGCTGGGCGACGGGCACCGCTCCGGCGGGGGCCCGACCGACGTGGGCGGGCTCATGCTGGACCTTGAGGAGCAGGCCGTCCAAGGCTTCCCCGAAAGTCTCCCAGCAGGCCGGGCAGCCGAGCCGGCCACGCTTGCGGAAATCGAGATCGGTGAAGCCACACTGCGGACAGGTCAAGGTCGGGGCGGGGGTCGCGGCCGCCAGCGCGTCGGCCAGCTGGAAGACGGCCGGATCGGTGGCCCCGCCCTTCTGGGCGCAGGCTTCGCAAAGATGGACCTTGGTGACCTTCCCGTGGACGACCTGGGAGAGGTGGACCGTGGCGGCCTCCTCGCACAGCGAACACTGAATCGGCTTGGACATCGATCTTCAGACAATGCGGCCACAGCCAATTGGCAAGGGCAAGCGGGGAGCGGAGTTTGACTTCGGGGGCGGCGGACGCTTGATGGGAAGGACGTCAGATGTCCTCCAAGCCCCGCATCGTCATCACCGGCCTCGGCCTCACCGCCCCCAACGGGAACTCGCTGGGCGAGTTCCGGGCCAACCTGCTCGCCGGCAAGGCCCGCATCGCCGTCATCGACGTCCGGCACATGGGCCGTCACCCGGCCGGAGTCTGCGATTTCGACGCCACCAAGTGGCAGAAGCGGAAGGAAATCCGCAACGGCACCCGCGTCGGCTCCATCTCCATCTTCTGCGCCCGCGAAGCCCTAGGCGACTCCGGGCTCGACTGGGACAAGGTCGATAAGTCCCGCGTCGGCGTCTACCTCGGCATCACCGAGCACGGCAACGTCGAGACCGAGAACGAGATCCACAATATCTCCCAGTTCGGCAACGACACCAAGTACTGGACGCACCACCACAACCCCCGGACCGTGGCGAACAACCCGGCCGGCGAGGTGACGATGAACATGGGCATCACCGGCCCGCACTACACCATCGGCGCCGCCTGCGCCGCGGGCAACGCCGGCCTCATCCAGGCCGCGCAGATGCTCCAGCTCGGCGAGGTCGACGTGGCCTTCGCCGGCGGCGTCTCCGAATCCATCCACACCTTCGGCATCTTCGCCGGCTTCAAGAACCAGGGCGCGCTGGGCGCCCATGAAGACCCGACCAAGGCCTCCCGCCCCTTCGACAAGAACCGTAACGGCATCGTGATCTCCGAGGGAGGCGCCATCTACGTGCTGGAGCGCCTCGACGACGCCCTGGCCCGCGGCGCCCGCATCATCGCCGAAATCGCCGGTTGGTGCATCAACTCCGACGCCACCGACGCCGTCCTGCCCAACCCCGAACGCCAGACCGAGTGCGTCCGCATGGCCCTCCAGCGCGCCGGCATGAAGCCGCAGGACATCCATATCGTCTCCACCCACGCCACCGCCACCGCCTTGGGCGACATCCAGGAATGCACCGCCCTGCGCACCGTCTTCGCCGACTGCCCGGAGACCCGCATCAATAACACCAAGAGCTTCATCGGCCACTGCATGGGCGCCGCCGGGGCCTTGGAACTGGCGGGCAACCTGCCCTCTTTCCAAGACCATTGGGTCCATCCGACCATCAATATCGACGAATTAGACCCGGAATGCGCCCTTCCGGGCCTCGTGATCAACCAGCCGGTCAAAGTCGACCGGGTGGACGCCATCCTGAACAACTCCTTCGGCATGCTGGGCATCAATTCGGCCCTTATCGTCAAAAAATATGGGGTTGCCTGACCGGGTTTGGACGTTTGAAACAAAGCCGAAAACATGACTAAGGACGACATCAAGCAGGTGGTTCTCGACATCATCGCCGACATCGCGCCGGACGAGGACCTGACCGCCGTCAAACCGGAGGTCCGCCTCCGCGACCAGCTGTCCCTTGATTCGATGGACTTCCTGGATATCGTCATGGAGCTCCGCAAGAAGCACGGCATCGAAGTGCCCGAGGCCGACTACGTCCAGCTGGCGTCCCTCGACTCCTGCGCCGAGTACCTCCACCCGAAGTTCGAGGCCAAGGGAAAATAAGGCCTTAACCTCAGGTTCCCCCTCCAGACCGCCTTTACGGCGGTCTTTTACTTGGTACTGGCCGACGCCATCGCCGCCGAGTCGTTCTTGATTTGCCGACCCTCCACCCGTCCCTACAGTTCCTGCCGTGCCCCTCTTCCGCCGCTTCCTTTTCGCCGCGCTCACCTTAGGTGTCCTGCCGGCCTTCGCCGAGACCGTGCAGCTCCGCCGTACCGGCAACGCTACCGTCATCGCGTTCGAATACATCACGCAGGACGAGACGACCATCATGGTCAAACGCCTCGACGCCGACACGGTGCTCACCTACCGCTGGGAGGACCTCGATCAGGATTGGATCAAGCGGAACAATCCGAAGCTATGGGCCGAGCGCGAGCTGATGCTGGAGGAAAGAAAGCCGACGAAAAAATTGGCGGCCAAGGAAATCGAAGACCCTTTCGCGCAGCCGACCGTGGCCACCGACGCCAAGTCGCTCGTCAAGAACCTCCTCCTATCGATGCAGGACGGGCTCAAGGGCATGTCCCTTTCCGCCAACCGACCCGATGTGGTCTGCGGCGAATTCCAGCTCGAAGAAAACCTCTTCTGGCTCGCCTTCGATGACCTGAAGCGCGCCAGCCTGCTCTCGGGCAAGCCCGACACCGCGCCTCGCGCAGAGGTGCTGGACGACGAAACCCAAGCCGGCGCGAACAAGACCAAGGTCAAAGGCAAGACCGCCACGAAGGGCAAGCGCTCGGCCGAAAGCCTGGCCGCGGAAGCAGCCGCCAAGAAAGACTTCGAAAGCGAAGCCCGCCCCTACAATGCTCTCGGCTACCTCCGCACGCTCTCGGAGGGCGGCACCAAGGGAAAGCCGATCTGGATGATGTTGCGCCGCTCGGCCGCTGACCGCGAAACGATCAAGGCCATGCTGCTGCAGTATGCGACCCAGGCCGAGGCCTTGGCTGAGAAGCCGGAAGGCAAGGCCAGTAAGACCGACCTCCTCGTGCTCAAGAAGGCCCTCGAGAACTGCGCCGAATCGGTCGGCCGGGTGACCCGCGAACATAACGCCGTCGAAGCCCGGTTGCAGTCGGACTGCCGGACGGTGCTGACGCTGGTCCTGCGCTGACCAAAGAGTCCGGCCGCCTTCCCTGAGGAAGACGGCCGGTTTGAATGGTGGAGCCTATCGGGCTTGAACCGACGACCTCTTGCATGCCATGCAAGCGCTCTACCAACTGAGCTAAGGCCCCGTTAAATGGGAAGGGGAACAAAGATGAGCCCACGCGGAGGGTCAACGCTTTTTTCCCACCCTGCCGAGTCTCTGGTTGCCAATAGCCTTGGGGTGCTTTGCCTTCCCTTCGTGGAAGCGTCCGAAAATCAGCCAGAATCCGCCGAACCAGGCGCCGAAGCCCGTTCGAACACCCAAGGCGGCCGTGGCCAAGGGGGCATCCGCATCGAGAAAGATTTCATCGAATCCCTGCCCGTCGGCGAATGGACCGGCCCGATCGAGCTGATCGAATCCGAGAAGGACGCCGAAAAGGCCATCGCCTCGCTCGCCCGTGACCGCGTCCTGGGCTTCGACACCGAGACCAAGCCCTCCCACACCCGCGGGGAATACAACCTCCCCTCGATCCTCCAGCTGGCCGGCCAGCACCACATCTTCGTCTTCCGCCTCGATCATTGCGGCGGCATCCCCCTCGCCTTCCCGGTGCTCTGCAACGATCGCCAGGCCAAGGTCGGCGTCGCCGTCCGCGACGACGTGAAGAACCTCCGCGCCCGCGCTCCCTTCGAAGACCGGGCGTTCATCGACATCGCCGATCACACCAAGAAGACCGGCCTAGTGAATACCGGCCTGCAGGCCCTCGCCGCGCATTTCCTGCGCCTGCAGATGAAGAAGTCGAAGAAAGTGCAGACTTCCAACTGGGCCAAGCCCTTGGATGAACGCCAGATCCAATACGCCGCCAACGACGCCTGGTTCAGCCGCGAGCTGTTCCTGAAGCTCGAGCAGGACGGCCTGATCCCTCGGTTCGAATGAACCCGGAAGCCGCCCGCGCCGCCGCCGCGCTGGGGCTCGACGCCACGCGCCGGCACATCTTCCTCTGCGTGAAATCCTCCGAGCAGGCCTGCTGCGGCGGAGAGCTCGCGGCGAAATCCTGGGAGCATCTGAAGACGCGGCTCAAGCAGCTCGGCCTCTCCGAACACGGCGGCGTCCAGCGGACCAAGGCCGACTGCCTGCGCGTCTGCGCCGAAGGCCCGGTCGCCGTGGTCTACCCTGAAGGCGTCTGGTATGGCCGCTGCACGCCGCCCAACCTGGACCGCATCATCGCCGAGCACCTCGTCGGAGGGCGGATCGTCGAAGACCTCCGGCTCGCCGGACCTGCGTCGTCCTGAGCGTTTACTTCAGGGCCTTCCCGATCGCCTTCTCCAGCTCCTCGGAGTCGGGCTCGACGTCGGAACCGAAGCGGGCGATCAGTTTGCCGTCGGCCCCGATGAGGAACTTGTGGAAGTTCCAACCGACCGGACCGGGATGACCGGAGCTCTTGCCGGTGAGCTTCTCGAACAGCGGATGCGCCTCGTCACCCTTGATCGCGACCTTAGCGTACATCGGGAAGGTCACCTGGAAATTGGCCTGACAGAATTTCTTGATGGCCTTCTCGGTGGCCGGCTCCTGCCCGCCGAAGTCGTTGCACGGGAAACCGGCGACGACCAAGCCCTG
>JBDKIN010000002.1:0-2693 GCA_039797095.1 Verrucomicrobiota bacterium | reverse complement strand
CACAACCAGACCGGCCTCGAGACCGAAGCCCTCATGGAGACGCAGGCGATCCTCGCCGACGCCCGCAAGGCCAAGGCCGGCGGCGCGACCCGCTTCTGCATGGGCGCCGCCTGGCGTCGCGTGAACGACGGCAAGCAGTTTGACAGCGTCCTGAACACCGTCTCCGGCGTGAAGGAACTCGGTCTCGAAGTCTGCTGCACGCTTGGGATGGTCAGCGAAGCGCAGGCCGCCCGCCTCAAGCAGGCCGGTTGCGACGTGTATAACCACAACCTCGATACCTCGCGCGAGCACTACTCCAAGATCATCACCACCCGCACCTACGACGACCGTCTCCAGACGCTCTCGAACGTCCGCAAGGCCGGCCTCGAGGTCTGCTCCGGCGGCATCATCGGCATGGGCGAGACGGTCGACGACCGCCTCAAGATGCTCGTCGAGCTCGCGCAGCTCGACCCTCAGCCGGACTCCGTGCCGATCAACGCGCTCGTCGCCGTCGAAGGCACCCCGCTCGCCGGCCGCAAGTTCGTGGACACGATCGAGTTCGTCCGCACCGTCGCCGTCGCCCGCATCCTGATGCCGAAGGCGATGGTCCGCCTCTCCGCCGGCCGCGCCAGCATGAACGACGAGACGCAGGCCCTCTGCTATCTCGCCGGCGCCAACTCCATCTTCCTCGGCGAGAAGCTCCTCACCACGGGCAATCCCGACATCGAAGAGGACATGAACCTGATGAAGCGTCTCGGCCTGCATCCGATGCACCCGGACGAGGCCCGTCGTATCCACCGCGGCGAGATCGCCCCGGCCGCCGCCAAGCCGGCCGAATGGCCGAGCGTCGCCGAATTCGCCGCCGCCAACGCGGCCGAAGAATCCTGCGGTACCGGCGGCTGCGGCTGCAAGTAACATGGCCGTCATCTTCGTCACGGGCAGCGACACCGGCGTGGGCAAGACCCACGTCGCCGGCCTGCTCGCGCGTCGTCTCTCCCGCGACGGTTTCACCCAGGTCATCAAGCCGGTGGAATCAGGCGCCGGCGCCGGTCGTCCGGCCGATGCCAAGAAGGCCGCAGGCAAGTGGGCCGAGCCGCACACGCTGTTGTCGCTCCCCGCGCCGATCGCCCCGCTCTCCGCGGCGAAGAAGGCCCGCAAGCAACTCGATCTCGCGACGCTCCTGAAACTCTACAAAGCCGTCCCGCACGCTCCGTGCCGCGTCGTCGAAGGCGCCGGCGGTGTGGCCGTGCCGCTCGACCCCAAGGGCCAGGACTGGGCGGACTTCGCCGCGGCGATCAAGCCGACCGTCGCCATCGTCGTCGTCGAAGATCGCCTTGGCGCGATCAACCAGGCCCGTCTCTCCATCGCTTATCTGCGTCGCCGTTACGACGGACCCATCGGCGTCTGGCTCAACGCGATCAAGAAGCCTTCCAAGGAAGTCGCCGCGAGCAACCGCGCCGGCCTCGCCGCTTCGTGGATCCCGCTCCTCGGTGAGTCCGGTCGCGGCGAAAAGTCCGCCCGGTTCCACTTCCTGCCGCGGTGAACGAAGCCCTGCTGCAGCGCCTGCGCCAGTCCCTCGCCCAGCGCGAAGGGTCGTCGCTACGCCGCAAGCTGACCGCGCGGGCTTCGGACGATAAGCGCGTCAACCTGGCCGATAACGATTATCTTGGCCTCTCCCACGATCCAGCCGTCATCGCCGCGGGCGTGGCCGCGCTCCACGAGTGGGGCGCCTCGGCATCCGCCTCGCCGCTCGTCACCGGTTACACCGAGATCCATCAGAAGCTCGAGCAGACCCTCGCCGCTTGGCAGGGTTACGCGCACGGGCTCGTGATGAACACCGGCTTCTCGGCCAACTCCGCAGTGCTCGGCGGCCTGCCGAAGAAGGGCGACCTGATCCTCGCTGACCGGCTCGTCCATGCGAGCATGCTGGACGGCATCATGGCTTCCGGCGCCCGCCTCCGTCGCTTCGCTCACAATGACCTCGATGCGCTGGAGCTGATGCTGCACGAAGAGCCCGCCTTGGATGGCGTCATCTTCGTCGTCACGGAAAGCGTCTACTCGATGGACGGCGATAGCCCCGACCTTAAGCGCCTGGCTTCGCTCCGTAAGCGCTTCGGTTTCTGTTGGGTCCTGGACGAAGCCCACGCGACGGGCTGGTATGGCGCGACCGGTTCCGGCCTGCAGAAAGCGCAGGGCGCTTTCGCCGCCGCGGATATCGTGGTCGGCACCCTCGGCAAGGGGCTCGGCTCGCAAGGTGCTTACGTGCTCTCGCACGCCTCGGAAGTCCGCGACGCCCTGATCAATTTCGCCGGCGAGTTCGTCTACTCGACCTACCTCGCGCCGTCCTGCGCCGCCGCCGCCCTCGCGGCTGTCGAACGCGTGAAGGGCATGTCGGCCGAACGCGCCGAGCTCCACGCACTCTCCCACGCCTGGCGCGACGGGCTGGTCGAGGCCGGTTTCGCCGTGCCCTCGGGGGATTCGCCGATCATCCCGCTCATCCTGGGCGATTCCGACGTCACCCTGAAATACGCCACCGCGCTCCGCTCCGCCGGCTTCATGGTGTCGGCCATCCGTCCGCCCACGGTGCCCGTGCGCACCGGACGCATCCGTATCTCGCTCCGTCGAGGCCTTTCCCCCGCCGTGTTGTCCTCCTTTGTCTCCGCCTTGAAGGGCGTCACCGCATGAAGATCGGCTGGCTCGGCGGCTGGGGCGTC
>JBDKIN010000001.1:0-14336 GCA_039797095.1 Verrucomicrobiota bacterium | reverse complement strand
AGGTCGACCTCGCCGCGCGGCGTGACGGGCGTGACGACGACCTTGGCGCCGGTGCGCTCGGCGATGACCTGCCAAGGGACGATGTTGGCGTGGTGTTCGAGATGGGTGAGCAGGATCTCGTCGCCGGCCTTGAGGTTGGCCCGGCCCCAGCACTCGGCGACGAGGTTGATGCCTTCGGTGGCGCCGCGCACGAAGACGCAGCCCCGGGTATCCTTGAGGCCGAGGAACTTCGCGACGGAACCGCGGGCGGCCTCGTAGGCGGTGGTGGCCTCTTCGCTGAGGAGATGGACGCCGCGGTGGACGTTGGCGTTCTGCTCGGAGTAATAGCGCTCGAGGGCCTGGATGACGACCGAAGGCTTCTGGGAGGTGGCCGCGTTATCGAGGTAGGTGAGCGGACGGCCCCGCACGGAACGTCCCAGGATCGGGAAGTCCTTGCGGCAGGCAGCGACGTCGAACGCAGGCATAGGGCCGAACGTAGGAGGACCCGGGCGGGGCGCAACCGGGAAGCGAACTTCAGGGAGCCGGCGGCAGGCGCACGGCCTTGCGGATGTACGCGGGCACGTCGACGTCCTGGCCGTCGATGAACGTCATCGGCGTGCCGCCGAACAGGCCGCGGCGCATCGATTCCTCCGTCGCGAACTCGAAGATCGGCTGCGCGGGGTCCTCGCCTTTGCCGCCCTTCTTCGTCTTGGCGGGGGGCTTGGGCGCGGGCAGCGAAGCGCCGAGCACCGAGACTTCGATGCGGTCGCCGAGCGCGGGATCGACGCGCGCGCAGAGGATCGTGGAGGTCTCGCCGCCGAAACGCGTGCGGACCGCGGCGACGGCTTCGAAGGCCTCGGTCGAGGTCATCGCGTTACCGCCGGCGACGTGGACGAAAAGCGAGGCCACCTTGGCGACGGCGCCGGGCGCGTGGGCCAGCGGGCACTCGATGGCGGCGCGCGCGGCCTTCATCGCGGCGCCTTCACCTTCGCCCACGCCGAAGGCGAAGAGCGTCGGCGAACCGGGCGTCGAGAGCAGCGAGCGCAATGCGGAAGGATCGACGGCGATGAGCGCGCCGGGCGCGAACGCGCTGGCGAGACCGCGCAGGGCGCCACCCACCCAGGCGTCGGCGGCGGCGAAAGATTCCGATAACGGGGCGTCGGGCGCCACCTGCTGGAGAAGCAGGTCGTTATGGACCACGACGAGGCCGTGGCACTTCTGGCCGATCTTGACGGCGGCCTCGTTGGCCTGACGCATCCGGCGTTCGCCTTCGTGCGAGAAAGGCATCGTCGCGAAGGCGAGCACGGTGGCGCCCGTCTCGGCCGCGAAGCCGGCGACCGTCGCGGCGGCGCCGCTGCCCGTACCGCCGCCGAGACCGGTCACGAGCACGACGACCGGCACGCCGGTAAAGAGACGACGCAGGGCCGGCTCCTCCGCTTCGGCGGAAGCCAGACCGAGGGCGGCCTCGCCGCCGGTACCCATCCCGCGCGTCTGCGCACGGCCCAGCTGCAGGCTCGTGCCGGGCCCGCCGGCGGCCAAGGCGCGCGCGTCGGTGTCGAACAGGGCCACGGAGACCTCGGCGGGAAGCTGGGCCGAAAGCCGGGTGACCATGGCGCAGCCCGCGCCGCCGAGGCCGACCAGCAGGATGGAAGCGGGCGTGGCCATCTTAGAGGCGGAAGAGCGCCTTGACCTGGGCGAGGAAGCCGCGCGGACGGACGACCGCCGGCGGCGCGTCGGCCAAGGCCGCGGTCATGAGGCCGACGACGCCCGCGTACTCGGGCTTGCGCAGCGATTCGTTCTCGAAGTCCGGCACGCCGACGCGGGCGGAGACGCCCGTGACGAGCTGCACCGCTTCCGCCGCATCGGCGAGGTTGGCCGAACCGCCGGTGAGGATCACGCCCGACGGGATCATGTTCTGGTCGAGGCGCACGGCGTGGCCGGGGAAGATCTGCTCGAGGCGACGAAGCACGTCCTTGCGGACGAACTCGATCGTCTCCTGGTAACGGAGCGAAAGCACCTGGGTGATCGTGCCGCGGTTGAACTGCTGGTCGCCCACGCCTTTGTCGCCGTCCTTCCAGATGGTCTGGTTCACGTCGGTCTCGCGATGGAGCGCCGAGCCGAAGCGCTGCTTAAGGTCCTCGGCCGTCTCGCGGCTGATGCGCAGCGCGACGCTGAGGTCATTGGTGAGGTGCTCGCCGCCCACGGGGATCGAGCCCGCGCAGAGGATGTGCTCCTTGTAGTAGAGGATCCAGTCGGTCGTGCCGGCGCCCATGTCGACCACGAGCACCCCGCCCTGCTTGTCCGCGTCGCTCGCCGTCGCGCAGGCGGCGGCGTGGGAGGCGAGGATGAAGTCGCGCACGCGGATGCTGAGGCCGTTGACCATGCCCACGCGCATGCGCATGTTGCCTTCTTCCATCGTCACGCGCCAGAAGTTCACCTCGAGACGCTTGCCCGTCATGCCGACGGCGTTGCCGACCGCGCGGTTGTCCAGCATCGTCGGCTGGCGCATGTACAGCAGCGTGCTGCGTCCCGCCGGCGGCTCGAGGCGCTTGGCCGAGGTGACGGCGTCCGCGACGTCCTTGGCGGTGACCTTGCCGTCGTGCGCGGGCACGGCGATGAAGCCCTTCACGCGCTCGCCTTCGGCGGCCGGTCCGGACAACGAGAGATAGACCTGTTCGACCGCGCGCCCGGAGCCGCGTTCGATGTCGTTCACGACTTCATGCACGCAATGGGTGAGCTTCTCGAGATCGGTGACGGTGCCTTTGACGACGCCTTCGGTGCGGCGCTCGCTGAAGCTGAGCATGCGGGCCTTGCCGTCGATGACCTGTCCGAGGAGGCTGGCGGTCTTGTGCGTGCCGATGTCGATGACGGCGATGAGGGAAGGAAGGGGCTTGGGGGTCATCGGAGAGGGAGGGCGGCGGGGGCGGTGACGGGGACGAGGCGAGGTTCAGGGACGGGCGATGCGGCGTTGGTGCGGTTCTGGATGGACATCTTGAGCACGTAGGCCGACGCGGTCGTGCCGGGCCGGCGCAGGAGTTCGTCGACGTTGATGCGGCCGAGCAGCACGAGCTCGTTGCGCCAGTTGGCGGTGGAGAAGACGATTTCGGCCAAGGCAGGCCGGTCCATCGGCTGGGTGCCAGGGCGGACGGTGATGCGGAGGTTCGAGCCGGGCGAATCCTCCTGGGCGCCGAAGCAGTCGCGCAGGGAGACGGCCGACCACTGCTTGTAGAGCTGCGGATAGCTCGTGCGTACGGTCAGCAGGAAAGGTGCGGCGATCTCGATGCCGTCGATGAGCAGGTCGTCATCCGTCCCGGTCGAACGGAAATGCTGGATCTCCGGCAGGTTGCGGACCGCCTGTTCGGGGTAACCGACGCCGGCGAAGGTCTTTCCGTCGGCGGCCACGAGACGCACCTGCATCGCGGCGTTCTTCTCGGCGAGGCTCACGATCTTGGCGACGGCGAGCCGCTCGCGCAGGGTGATCTCGAGCGTGCCGTCGCCGCGCCGGCGCACGTCGGCCGCGACGACCTGGTTGTCGGCCTCGAGCTCGGCCTTGATGGAACGGACGTCACGCGCGAAGCCTTCGGGGCCCGCGGCGACGACCTTCTTCACGAAGGCTTCGGAAAGGAAGCCGTCCGTCTGGAATCGCAGTTTGGCGGC
This sequence comes from Verrucomicrobiota bacterium, assembly GCA_039797095.1. Lineage (GTDB taxonomy): Bacteria > Verrucomicrobiota > Verrucomicrobiia > Opitutales > UBA953 > UBA953. The sequence continues at coordinate 10,700 of JBDKIN010000001.1, read as the reverse complement.
GGGAGCGCCGGCCGCGGACTCGTCGACGGCCCACCAGAGCAACGCGAGGAGCACGCCGAAGAAGAGCGCGGCGACGACGGTCGGGAGCTTGGAGCGCACGACGCGCTTGCGGCCGAGTTCGCCGGCGGGCACGCGCTGGACGTCCTGCGGCACGAGGGCGCGCCAGTCACGGTCGGCCTGCCCGCGGAAGGCGTCGCGACGTCGGCCGAACAAAGAATCGAAGAGGCCCATGGTCAGCGGCGGTCGGGGCGGGTGGCGCGCGCGAGGGCCGGGGCGGCCATGCGGCGCACGAGCGCGGGGAAATCGAGCCCGACGCAGGAAGCGCTCTTGGGCATCAGGCTGGTGGCGGTCATGCCGGGCATCGTGTTGATCTCGAGGAAATAGAAGCGGCCGTCCGGCTCAAGGAAGACATCCGCGCGGGCGAAGTCCCGGCAACCGCAGGCGGCGAAGAGGCGGGCGGCGGCCTCGCCGATGGCGGCGGTGAGCTCGGCGGGGATCGGCGCGGGGAAGAGGTACTCCGAGGCGCCCTTGGTGTACTTGGTCTGGAAATCGTAGACCCCGGTGAGCGGGACGATCTCGACGAGGCCCATGGGGCGGCCGTCCAGCAGGCCGATCGACATCTCGCGGCCGCGGAGGCGCCGTTCGGCCATCCACTGCCCGGAGGCGGGGATCTCGGCCAGCGCCTTGGCCACGGCGGCCTCCCCTTCCAGCATGTAGAGACCGACGCTGCTGCCCTGGTCGGAAGGCTTGATGACGAGATGTTCGCCCAAGGCGGCCACGAGCGCGGCGGCCGTCGGCTTGGCGGCGCCCGCGAAGGCGACCTCGGGGATGGCCGGGACGCCGGCGGCGCGCATGGCCTGCTTGGTCGCGACTTTGTCCATGCAGAGCCGGTTGGCGGCCGAAGCGCAGCCGGCGAAGGCGATCCCGCGGGCTTCGAGTTCGGCCTGCGCACGGCCGTCTTCGCCCCAGCCGCCATGCAGGACGGGGAAGACGACGTGCTGGGCGGCATCGAGCCAATCGGGCAAGGCATCGGTCGTCAGTTCCACGAGCCGGGCGCCGGGCAGGACTTCGGCCACGGCCTTGCCGGAACGAAGCGACACCTCGCGTTCGGAGGAAAGACCTCCGCAGAGGATGACGATCTGGGGCGCGGTGGTCATAGGAGTTCCTTCCATTCGCGGCCGAGCGCGACGATCTCCGGCTGGAGTTCGACGCCCTGGCAGGCCTTCACCTCGGCACGGACCGTCCGCATGAGCGCGAGGAAGTCCGCGGCCTTGGCGTCGCCGGCATTGACGAGGAAGTTGGCGTGGGTCGGCGAGACCGAGACGGGGCCGACGGCGCGGCCTTTGAGCCCGCTGAGGTCGATGAGCCGGCCGGCCTTGTCGCCTTCGGGGTTGCGGAAGACGCAACCCGCGCTCGCCTCGCGCGGCTGCGAAGCGCGACGGCGCGCGGCCAGTTCGTCCATGCGGCCGCGGATGGCGGCCGGATCGTCAGCCGAAGGGGAACGCAGGACGGCGGAGAGGACGACGGCTCCGTGCAGCTGCGGGCAATCGCGGTAGAGGGCGTCGAAACAGTCGCGACGCGCGGCGCGCACGCGGCCCTGCGGCGTCAGCCATTCGATGGATTCGACGACGTCGAAGATCCAGCCGCCCATGGCGCCGGCGTTCATGCGCAAGGAGCCGCCGACGGTGCCGGGGATGCCTTCGAGGAATTCGAAGCCGGTACGGCCTTCGCGCGCGGCCACGCCGCACAGCTCCTTGAGACGGGTGCCGCCGCCGACGCGGAAACGGCCTTCGCCGAGATCGGTCACGGCGCCCCAGCGGGCGGCGTCGAGATGCAGGATGAGGCCGTCATAACCTTCGTCAGGTACGAGGAGATTGGAACCACGGCCGAGCACGAACCAGCGGAGGTCGAGTTCGGCCGCCGCGCGCAGGAGCGTGACGAGGTCGTCGACGGAAGCGGGTTCGGCGTACCAGCGGGCTGCGCCGCCGAGGCCCAGCGTGGTGCGCCGGGCGAGCGGTTCGTTGGCGCGGAGGACGCAGTCCGGGGAAAGACGGCCGGCGACGAGGTCGGGCAGGTCCGCGGTCAGGACGCCTTCGCCGCGACGACGCAGCACTTTGGCGTAAGCCTCGGCGTCGCGCTCGATGTCACCCGCGCCCACGAAGGCCACCACGGTGTCGGCGCCTTCGGCGAGCGTGTCGAGCATGGCCGGCAGCGTGCGACGGTCCTCGACGAGACGGTGCGCGGAACCGGCGACGATCGCGTCCGAACCGCCGCCTTCGACGGCGGCCTCGCCCGCGGAATAGACCGGCAGCACGAGCGCCTGGTCGGCCACGGCGAGCGCGTCGCGGAACTCGCGGGCATACTGGCGGGTGCGGGTATGGCGATGCGGCTGGAAGACGACGAGCAAGCGGCCGGCGTGCGTCTCGCGCACCCACTGGAGGAGCGCCGCGATCTCCGTCGGATGATGGGCGTAGTCGGCGAGCACGCGAAGGCCGGTGCGTTCGAAGAGGACGTCCTGCCGGCGACGGATGCCGCGCCAGCGGGCGAGCGGTTCGGCGACGAGCCCGCCCGTGATGAAGTGCGTGACCGCGAGCGCGAGCGAGGCGTTCGAACGGTTGAAGGTACCCGCGACAGGCAGGTTGAACTGGCCTGCGGGGAAACGTCCGCCGAGCGCCACGACCGAGGAGGCATGTCCGCCCTGCACGAGCCGGCAGGAGTAGTCGCCTTCGTCGCCGACGCGGATGACCGGCACCTTGAGGCCGGCGACGAGGCGTTCGAGCCGCGCGTTGCCGACGGGAATCACGACGGCGGAACGGGTGCGTTCGAAGAGCGCCCGGAAGACGGCCTCGAGCGCGGCTTCGTCGCGGTAATAATCGGGATGATCCCAGTCGAGGTTCACCGCCACGGTGACGTCGGGCGAGAACGCACCGATCGTGCCGTCGCTCTCATCGACCTCCGCGACGACCCAGGGCGAAGTCGCCGAGGCGCGCGCGGGCGGGAACGTCGGGTCGCGGAAGAGGCCGCCGAGCACGTAGCCGAAGTCGGCGCCCGCGCTGGCGAGCGCGGCGACGAGCAGGCCGCAGGTGGTGGTCTTGCCGTGGCTGCCGCACACGGCGACGAAGCGGCGCTCGGCGACGGCTTCGGCGAGGAGTTCGCCGCGACGCAAGGTGCGCACGCGATGGCCTTCGGCGAGCGCGAGCGCGGGGTGGCCGGGCTTCACCGCGCTGGAACGGCCGACGACGGTCGGCCGACGGCCCGCGGCCCAAGGATCGCGCAGGAGCGGCACTTCGCCGTTGGCGAGCTGGAGCTCCATCGGGCTGCCGGTCGCGTCATCCCAGCCGGAGACTTCCCAGCCGTCGCCTTTCAGGTAGAGCGCGAGCGGGCCGACGCCCATGCCGCACGCCCCGAGCATCCAGGCGGAACCGCTCATGCGGCGGCGCCGCCGGCGAGGGCGACGGTCTCCGTGGCGAGGGCTTCCCAACGATTGCCCGCGTCGGCCAGCGCGAGCGCGTCACGCATGGCGGCGAGCGCCGCGTTGTCATGCAGGCGGCCGAAGACGAGCGCGGCGAGGCGATCCAGCTCCGCCTCGGGCAGGAGGAGCGCGGCGCCGGTCCGCGCGCTCTCACGGGCGTTGGCCGTCTGATGGTCGTCGGCCGCGGACGGCAGCGGGATGAGGACGGCGGGCGTCCGGCAGGTCGCCAGTTCGGCGAGCGTGCCCGCGCCGGCGCGCGCGACGGCGAGGTCGGCGGCGGAATAGGCCGCGGCCATCTGATGGCAGAACGGCAGGAACTTCACCACGGACTGCGGCGTCCGCACCTCGTCCTCACGGCCGCCGGGGCCGGTGAGACAGAGCACGTGCACGCCGCGCTCGGCGAAATCCGGGAGATGGGCTTCGACCCAACGGTTGAGCCGGGCGGCGCCTTGGCTGCCTCCGACGACGAGCACGAGACGACCGGCGGGCGGCAGGCCGAGCGCGCGACGAGCGGCCTCGCGTGCTTCCGGGCGGATCTCGGCGCGCACGGGATAACCGGAATCATGCTGTCGGTCCGCGGCGACGCCCGGCAGACGGACGCCCGTGGGCAGGTGGACCGACGTCGCGAAACGCGCGATCAGCCGCACGGCCTTGCCGGGGTGGCGGTTCGCCTCGTGCACGAGGACCGGCACGCCGGCGAGGCGGCACGCGATCGCGGGAGCGAGGCTCATGAAGCCGCCGAAACAGACGAGCACCGACGGACGGAACTCCCGCAGCAGGCGCCACGAAGACCAGACGGCGCCGAGGAGCGCCGGAAAGAAGAGCAGACGGCCGAAGAGGCCCGGGCCGAAGCCGCGGCCCTTGCCCGGCACGAAGCGCAGGCGCGGGTAATGCGCGGTCATGCGCGCGTCGACGGCCTTGCGGCTGACGATCAGCCGGCATTCATGACCTTCCTCGGTGAGCCGCTGGGCGAGGGCGATGCCGGGCGCGAGATGGCCGCCGGTACCGCCGCAGGCGAGCAGCACGCGGCTCATGCGCGCGCCTCCTTCGGCTCGAAGGCCGGCTGGCCCGAGGCGCGGACGCAGTTGAGGATCAGGCCCACCATGCAGGCCATGATCACGAGATTGGTGCCGCCGTAGCTGATGAACGGGAGCGAGATGCCCTTGGTCGGCAGCAGGCCGGTCACGACGCCCATGTTGATGAGCGCCTGGAAGACGAGGAAGAGCGTGGCGCCGAGGCAGACGTTGAAACGATAGAGGTCGGCGGTGTGGCGCATCGCGCGGTAGGCGCACCAGAAGATGCCGAGGTACGCCAGCGCCACGAGCGTCGTGGCGGCGAGCCCGTACTCCTCGCCGATGACGGAGAACACGAAGTCGGTGTGGGCCTCCGGGAGGTAGGCGCGCCCCTGCAGGCCGTTCGCGGCGCCCTTCCCCGTCAGGCCGCCGACGCCGAAGGCCACCATGCCTTCGAAGAGCTGATAAGCCTCGTCGCCGCGTTTCTCCCACGGCTCGAGGAACGAGGTGAAGCGGCGCAGGCGGTTGGGCCAGTTGAGGATCAGGACGGTGAGGCCGCCGAGGCCGAGCAGGAAACTCGGGACGACGTAGGCCCAACGGACGCCGGAGACCAGCATCATCACGCCGCCCACGGCGCAGCAGAGCAGGATCGTGCCGAGGTCGGGACCGAAGGCGATGCAGGCGGCGATGCCCAGCAGCACCCCGACCGGCTTCACGAAACCTTCGCGGCAATCGATCCAGCCGCGGTCCGTGAAGATGAACGGCTTGCGGTCGCGCAGCCGGTACAGCGGGAACTTGTTCGGCAAGGTGTGCCGCTGCATGACCGCGAGGAAATGCGAGAGCACGAGGACCAGGGCGAGCTTGCCGAGGTCGGACGCCTGGAGGCGGAAGAAGCCGAAGTCGATCCAGCGCCAGGACCCGTTGACCGAGACGCCGATGCCGGGCACGCGCGCGAGGATCATCAGGCCGCATGCGCCCCAGAGGATCGGCATGCGCCAGGCGCGGGCCATGTCGAGGTCGAGCCGGAAGAACGCGAAGCCGGCGATGAGCGCGACCGGGAAGTAAGCGAGCTGACGGTAGAAGGCGGCGGTGCGGTTGCTCGCCGAGAGCGAGATGCCCGCGCTGTACTGCACCATCAGGCCGAACAACGCCAGGGTCACGGCGAGCACGAAGATGCCGAGGGCGTACCCACCCAGGGCGCCCGGCTCCTCCTGCTTGACCTTGATGACCATGGCGTGCGGCGGCGCGGCGGCTTACTTCTTGTCCGGAGCGGCGACCGGGGCGGGCGCGGTACCGGTGAGCGGGACGAGCTTGAGCGGAGCGAAGGTCGGGGCAGGCGCCGGCGCGACCTTCGGGGCGGCGGCCTTGGGCGCGGCGGCCTTCGGGGCGGCGGAGGGAGCCGAGGCCGACGGGATCGTCAGGACCTGGCCGGGCTTGAGCATGGCGTTCAGCGGGAGGCCGTTCGCCTTGGCGAGCGCGGAGATCGAGACGTTCTCGTTCTTGGCGACGCCGAAGAGCGTCTCACCCTTGATGACGGTGCGCTTGCCGCCCGGACCGACCGGACCGTTCGCGGAGAGCTTGGTCGGCGCCGGGGTCGGCAGACGGTCGGAAGGCACGGCGGCCGGAGCCGGCGCGACGACCGAGGGGGCGGCGGCCGGACGGGCGCCACCGGAGAAGGCGGCGGTGTCGCCGGGCTGTTCGAAGCCGCTGGTGCTGCGGCAGCCGTTGACGCCGACGAGGACGGCGATGACGCAGAGGTGCACGAGCACGACGGCGGTGACGGTGATGATGGGTCGCATGATGGTGTGGGTGTTGGGACTGGGTGGGTTTGGTGTGAGAAAATCAGGAACGCTGGGAGAGGGCCGTGGCCGCGCGTTCGAAGACGAGGCCGCGCTCGGAGTAGCTGCGGAACTGGTCGAAGCTGGAGAAGCCCGGGCTGAGCAGGATCACGGCGGGACCCTGCGCGTCCTTGGCGGCGCCGACGACGGCGTCCTGCAGCGCCGGATAGCAGCGGGCGGGTCTGCCGAGCTCGTCGAAGTGGCGCTTGAGCTCCTCGGCGGTCTCGCCGATCAGGCAGGCGGACTCGATGAGCGGGGCGATGCGGCGCACGAAGCGGCCGAGGTCCCCGCCCTTCCATTTGCCGCCGCCGATCCAACGGACCGGGACGCTGAACTGCGAGAGCGCGGCTTCGACCGCGTGGAAATTGGTGCCCTTGGAGTCGTTCCAGAACTCGACGCCCTTGTTCTCCGCGACCTTGCGCAGGCGGTGCGGCGGGAGACGGAAGAGGCGGGCGGCCTCCTCGAGCTGCCGGAGCGGCAGGCCGCGGGCCTGCCAGTACTTGACGAGCAAGGCCCAGTTCTCGCGCTGCGGCCAGCTGTCGAACACCGAACCGGCCGGCACGGTGTCCGTCACCTCGGCGCGCGTGGCGACGAGGGTCTCGGCGGGCAGTTCGATGCCGAAGGCGCGCGCGGCGGCGACGACGGATTCGCCGACGACGAGGATGCCGCCCGGCATCATGCGCTCGATCAGGCGGTACTTCGCCCGGAAATAGCTCTCGAGTTCGCCGTGACGGTCGAGGTGGTCCTCGTCGAAGTTGGACCAGAGCACGGCCTCGGGCGTGAAGTGGCGGAGGTCCTCCGCCTGGAAGGAACTGACCTCGACGACCGCGAGGAAGGAGCCGTTGGAGACGGTGCGGTGCAGCGAGGTGAGCGGCAGGCCGACGTTGCCGCAGGCGATGGCGTCGAGGCCGGCGCGCTTGAACGCGAACGAAAGGAACTCGGTGATGGTCGTCTTGCCGTTGGTCCCGGTCACGGCCACGGCCGGACCCGTCCAGAGGAGCGCGCCGAAGTCGAGCTCGGTGAGGCAATGCAGGCCCGCGCGGCGGGCGGCGAGCAGCCACGGGTGCGTCTGCGCGAAGCCGGGGCTGTAGACGAGCAGGTCGTGACGCGCGGCCTCCTCCGGCCCGAACCCGCGGTTCTCGCCGCGCTCGTCGTAGATGACCGAGGCGAAGCCGCCCGCGGCGAGCGAGTCGGCGACGGAACGGCCGCTGACGCCTTCGCCGAAGACGGCGGCGGGCCGGGCGAGCCGGCGACGGAGGGACTCGGGGAACTCGCTCATCGCAGCTTGAGGGAGAGCAGCCCGAGCAGGCCGCAGAGGAGCGAGAGGATCCAGAAGCGCGCCACGACCTTGGTCGCGGGCCAGCCCTTCTTCTGGAAGTGGTGATGGATGGGCGTCATCAGGAACAGCCGCTTGCCGCCCGTGCGCTTGAAGTAGGCGACCTGCAGGATGACCGAGACGGCTTCGACGACGAACACGCCGCCGACGATGGCGAGCAGGAAGGGCTGCCGCATCAGGCACGCGACCGCGCCGAGCGCGCCGCCGAGGCCGAGCGCGCCGACGTCGCCCATGTAGATCTCCGCCGGCGCGGCGTTATGCCAGAGGAACACGAGGCTGCCGCCGAAGAGCGCGGCGCAGAAGACCGCGAGCTCGCCGGCGCCCGTGACATGGCGGATGCGCAGGTAGGAGGCGAACTCCGCATGGCCCGCGAGGTAGGCCACCACGCCGAGGACGGCCGTCGTGATGAGCACGCAGCCGATGGCGAGGCCGTCCAGGCCGTCGGTGAGGTTCACGGCGTTCGAGCAACCGACGCAGACGAGGATGAAGAACCCGCCCGCGACGGCGAGGCACGCGGCGAGGGGCCAGCCCAGCGAGCCGGCGGACCACAGCGGCTCCTTGAGGACGGGCAGCCAGATCTCGGCGAGGCCTTCGCGGTAAGCAGGGTCGAGCAGGACGATCCCGAAGGCGGTGAGCGCCACGAGGCCCTGACCCGCGAGCTTGAAGCGGGCGGAGATGCCGTCGGAGCTGCCGTGGCGGACCTTGAGCCAGTCGTCGTAGAGCCCGACGAGGCCCATCCCGACGAGGCACCAGAGCGAGGCGAAGACCAGGACGCCCGGACGCGCCCAGAGGAGCACGGCGGGGATGGTCGCGGCGGCGATGATCAGCCCGCCCATGGTCGGGACCTTGCCGCCTTCCTTGGCGAGATCACCCATGAGGGCCTTGGAACGCTCGGGCTGGCGAAGGCGCGCGAGCACGCCGATCAGCCGGCCGGAGAAAAGCATGCCGAGCAGGAGGGCCGTGACGCCGGCGAGGATCGCGCGGACGGTGATGTAGTCGAAGAGGCGGAAAGGCCCCCAGGCGTGGACGAGTTCGCTGAGACGGTAAAGCATCCTAGTGGAAGGAAAGCGCGGCGCGCAGGTGAGGAGGCAGGCAGCGTTCGAGGGCGAACGAGCGGCTGCCCTTGAGGAAGACGTGGCCGCGATGGGCGGCCACGCGGGCGGCGGCCTCCTCGATCGTGGCGGCGAGGAAACCCGCCTCCGGGTGCGCGACTCCCTGCAGGAACGCCGCCGCATCGCCGCCGAAGACGACCACGCGGTCGCCCGGACGGAGAGGGAGCTGCGCGCCGCAGTCGCGGTGGAGTCGCGCGGAGGTGGGGCCGAGCTCGGCCATGCCGCCGAGCACGAAAAGACGGGGTTCCGCCGAAGAGCGGCTGCGCCGGTCGAAGGCCTGCGCGGCGTCGAGCAACGAAGCCGGGCTGGAATTGTAGCAGTCGACGGTGAAGGTGCGCGGGCCGTCGACGTGCACGCTGCCGCGTCCGGCCGGAGGCGCCCAGGCCGCGAGCGCCGCGACGAGTCCGGCCGAGGTGCGGCCGGCGAGCTGCGCGGCGACGACGGCGAGCGCGGCATTGCGCGCGAGGCCGTCGGACAGCGGACCGAGCGGGAAGGTCTCGCCATCGAGCACGAGCGTGCGGCCACCGTCGGCGGCGACGCCGAAGGAAGCGCGGACGAGCCGCGCGGGGGCGACCGCCGGGAGCGGCTCATCGCCGAAGGCCACCGCGACGGAGCGGGCGGCGTGGGCGGCGAAATCAGGCCAGGCGAGCAAATCGGCGGGGAGCACGGCCTGCCCGCCGGGAGCGAGCGCGCCGACGAGCGAAGCCTTCTCGCGGGCGATCCCGGCGAGCGAACCGACGCCTTCGAGATGCACGGGAGCGACGGCGGTGATGATCGCGATGTCCGGGCGGACGACTTCGGCCGAGACGCCGAGTTCGCCCGGCAGGCTCATGCCCGCCTCGATCACGGCGTAACGATGGCGGGCCGGGTCGGCGCGCAGCAGCATCAGCGGGACGCCGATGGTGTTGTTGAGGTTGGCCTCGGTCGCGAAGGCTTCGGCGCCGAGCAAGGCGGCGAGCAGTTCCTTCGTCGAAGTCTTGCCGACGCTGCCGGTGATCCCGATCACGACGCCGGGGAAAGCCGCCCGGGCGCGGGCCGCGATCCGTCGTAACGCATCAAGCGGGTCGGCGACCACGAGCTGCGGCAGCGGATCGGCGACCGGACGGCCGACCAGGGCGCCCGCGGCGCCGGCCGAGCGGGCGGCGGCGAGGAAGTCATGGCCGTCGCGGCGCTCCGTGCGCACGGCGACGAACATCTCGCCGGCGCGCAGGGCGCGCGTGTCGATGCCGAAGCCCGCGACCGGTCCGGCGGGCACGTCGGTCCAGCGTCCGTCCGCGCAGGCGGCGAGGTCGGCGGCGGCGTAAGCGAGGTTCATGCGGAGACGCCCCTCCGGAGCTCGAGGATCTCGCGCACGACCTGACGGTCGTCGAACGGGACCACGGTGTCGGCGAATTCCTGGGTCGTCTCGTGGCCCTTGCCCGCGATCACGACGCAGTCGCCGGCCTTCGCGGCGGCGAGGGCGCGTCCGATGGCGTCGCGACGGTCGGCGACGAACTCGACGGACGGCAGCGGGCCGAGGCCTCCGCGCATGTCGGCGAAGATCCGCTCCAGCGGCTCCTTGCGCGGATTATCGGCGGTCGCCCACGCGAGGTGCGCGAGGTCGGCGACGGCCTGGGTCATCGCGGGGCGCTTGCCGCGGTCGCGGTCGCCGCCGCAGCCGAAGACGCAGAGCACGCGCCCCGGCGTGATGTCGCGGAGCATGCGCAGGGCGTTGCGGAGCGCGTCGTCGGTGTGCGCGTAGTCGACGAAGACGGGGAAAGGCTGGCCGGCTTCGACGCGCTCCATGCGACCGGCGACGCCCGGGAAGGCGGCCAGCGCCGGCGCGAGCGCGAGCGGATCGCGGCCGAGCGCGGCGGCCATCGCGAGGGCGCAGAGGACGTTGGAGACGTTGTAGTCTCCCGGCAGGGCCGATTTGAAGACCGCGGAGCG